>JAZQTR010000230.1:0-4219 GCA_045630865.1 Victivallaceae bacterium | reverse complement strand
TTAAAGGGCGCGGAGCCCCTTAAAGAGATACATATGTATCGCGCGTGAGTAAAAAAGTGGCTTTCAGCCACCAGTTTGTTATTGAGGTAATTCCCTTTACCCGGAATTGCCTCTTTACTTTTTATCTGATTTGTGGTATATTAATAGATAAGTTATTTTTTATCGATCTTTGTCTTCAATAAGGTGATCTGCCGCTTATGTTCAAGCGTCCCAAAGTCTATTTTCTCGGCTCCGGAGCCATTGCGGTTCCGGTTCTGCGTGAGCTTGCTTCCGACGGACGCGTGGATTTTGTCGGTGCCGGAACCCAGATCGACCGTCCGGCAGGCAGACGCGGAGTCCTTACTCCCACCCCCCTCGGCTCATTCGGCGATAACGCCGGTATCATGGTCGAGCGGATCAGCAATGTCAATGATTCCGAATATCTCGGACGTCTGCGCAATGCCGCTCCCGACTTCGTAGTGGTCGTCTCTTTCGGTCAGCTGCTCAAAAGCGAACTGCTCGAACTGCCGGAGTACGGATGTGTCAACGTCCACGCAAGTCTGCTGCCCAAATACCGCGGAGCTTCTCCCATTGTCCAGAGCATCCTCAACCGTGACGCCGCAACCGGCGTCGCCCTTATGCAGATGGAAAAAGGACTCGATACCGGCGCAGTATATACCACCTGGGAAAGACCTCTCAACGGTACCGAATACGCCGACCCGCTGGAAATCGAACTCGGCGAACTTGCAGCAGAAAATATAGTTTCAGCTCTGCTGGATATCTTCGGCGGAAAACTTTCCGCCACCCCGCAGGATGATGAAAAGGCCACCGTATGCCGCAAAATCAAAAAGGATATGGGCATCATCGACTGGAAAAAGAGTGCCTTTGAAATCGAAGCTATGGTGCGCGCCTATACTCCGTGGCCCGGAGCTGTCTGTGCGGTCAATACTCCGCGCGGAGTGGTCAGAGCTTCCATCGTCAGGGCGAAAGTGCGGGAGGATCTTTCCGGACTCCCCGGCGAGAGCCTTGACTGCGGCAAAAAGCAGATCATCGTCGCCTGCGGAGAATATGCCCTTGAAATACTTGAGATCGCCCCGTCCGGCAGCAAAGCCATGCCTGCCGCCGCATTCCGCAACGGTTTGAGGGGTGAAAAAGCTGAATTTGTCCCGCTGGCTGAGTGATGAATATCCGCTCGACGGATAACTCTGCACTTTTTCCGGCGCAAGATATAACGATTTTACGGATTTATTTACAATGAGTGAAACCACATCCAGAAAAGAGATCATTCTCAACTGTGAGAAGATGGAACGCCGGATGGTGCTTATGCAGAACAAGCGGCTCGTCGAGTATCTCGTCGAACGCGATGACAACACACCGAAGGCAGGCAACATCTATCTCGGACGTATCGTCAACCTCGATCCGCTGCTCCAGGCGGCTTTTGTCGATATCGGAGCTGCCAAAAACGCTTTTCTGCATTACAGCGATATGCTTCAGGGATGTCCTGACATCGTGGAAAAATTCCGTGATGAAGCCAAAGAGGCCGCTGCAAAGAAAGCCAGACGCAAAAAGAAAAAGGCTGCCGCAGACAACCTGACGGAGGAAGAAAAAAAGAATCCTGCCGCCAATATACATATTGCCAAAGGTATCACTGCTGCGGATATGCCGAATATTTTCCGTCCCGGCATGATGATTGCGGTTCAGGTGGTCAAGGCTCCCATCAGCACCAAAGGCGCAAGAGTCACGACCGATATAACCATTCCCGGACGCTTTCTCGTACTTATGCCGTACCATGACAACCGCAACCTCTCGAGCCGTATCGAAGATGGTCCTGAGCGGGAAAGACTCCGCAAAGTCATCTCTGAACTGGAACTCCCGGAAGGCATGGGACTCATCTGCCGCACCGTCGGTGAGGGACGCAAATCCACCTTCTTCAAGCGCGACCTCAAGCTGCTGCTCGACTACTGGCGCAGTATAAAAGAGGGTATGGAAAACAAAAAGACTCCCTCTCTGCTGTTTTCGGAACCCAACCTCATCGACCGCACCGTCAGAGATTTTCTCACCGAAGAGATCGAGGGTATCGTCGTCGATGACACCGAGGCGAGAGATCACATTATATCCACCATGAAGCGTGTCGGAGCAGCTAAAATGGCGCGCAAAGTCGCCATATACAAGGGAGCTGATCCGATTTTTGACTACTACAAAGTCAATCAGCAGCTCAAAGAGGTATTCCAGCGCGAAGTGAAGCTTCCATCTGGCGGAGCCATCGTCATCGACGAAACCGAGGCCCTCATCGCCATCGACGTCAACACCGGACACAGCCGCGGAGCCGCCGATCAGCCGGAATTCATCCTCAAAACCAATCTCGAAGCCGCCGAGGAGATCTCACGTCAGCTCCGTTTGAGGAACATCGGAGGACTGGTGGTCATAGATTTTATCGATATGAAAAGCTCTTCCCACCGCGACGAACTCTGCAAAACCATGAAGAAGCTGATCAAAAATGACCGTGCAAAGACCAAAGTCCTGCCGCTTTCAGGCTTCGGACTTATGGAAATGACCCGCCAGCGCGAACACGAGAGCATCAAAGATCAGATTTTCAATTTCTGTCCCTACTGCGGCGGCAGCGGACTGGTTAAATCTGCGGTCACCATGAGTGCGGAAATCCAGAGAAAGCTCAACTCGATATTGCGGAACAAAAAATACCGCAAAGTTCCGGTAAGAGTGTTCATGCACCCCGATATTCTGGCACGCCTGCGCAACAGCGACGCTTCTCTGCTTCAGGAAATCGAAGACCGCCACGACAACGATCTCTCTTTCCGTGCCGACCCTGCGCTCCACTACGAAGAATTCAGAATCGTGGATGCTGAAACCGGTTCTGTACTGGTATAATCAAGATTATGGATCAGAAATACAAGTTCCATTTGCCGTCAGGCACAGATGAAAGGCACAGACGCGGTCAGTTTTCTCACCAGGGACAGGAAATAAAAAAATATGAATCTGTTTAACGAGTTTCATCCATCGGAAATTCCTACCTGTCCGGGAGTATATATTTTCCGTGACCGCTTCGGCAAAGTTATATATGTCGGAAAGGCACGGAATCTCCGCCGGCGGCTGTCAAGCTATTTTCAGCCGCACAGAAGGCAGACCGCCGACCCTAAACTGCGCAGTCTGATAAACTCCATACATCTCTGGAGCTACGAAACTGTCCGCACTGAAGATGAATCGCTCATTCTCGAATCGCGCCTCATCAAGGATTTTTCGCCTCATTACAATATCCTTATGCGCGATGATAAACGCTATCTCATGCTCAAAATTGATCTGACGGAAAAATTTCCCACCCTCAAACTCGCCAGAATCAAGAAGCCGGATAATGCCGAGTACTTCGGTCCTTTCCCCAACGGAACCGCGCTCAAAGCCACGCTGGAATTTCTGCTGTCGCACTTCGGTTTGCGCGCCTGCCGTGACTCCGAACCCGATGAGGAAACCCGCAAGCACTGCCTCAAACGGATCATCAGAGACTGCTGCGCCCCATGCAACGGCTCCGTCAGCCGTGAAGAGTATATGCAGAAAGTCGAGTCGGCTCTCAAAGTTCTTTCCGGCGACATAAAGGAACTCAAGAGTGAGCTGGAAGAAAAAATGAAGATCTGCGCCTCGGAGTGCCGCTTCGAGCAGGCGGCAAAACTGCGTGATATTCTCGCCAACCTCACAGCCGTCTTCGGAAAACGCAACCGTGAATTCGCCCATCCGGAGCTGCCGGATTCATCACCCGGCATGTCCGCAGTCGAAGATCTTGCCGCCAAACTCGGTTTGAAAAATCCTCCGCGACGGATCATCGGATTCGACATATCCAATATCCTCGGACACCTCGCAGTCGCAAGTCTCGTCTCATTCAAAGACGGTAAGCCTGACAGAGAAAACTACCGCCGTTTCCGTATCCGCACCGTTGGTCAGAGCGATGATTTCGCCATGATGGCGGAGGCGGTGAGAAGGCACTTCGGCAGATTATTGAGAGAAGAAAGATCTCTGCCTGATCTGCTTCTGGTCGACGGCGGCAAGGGTCAGCTCTCTTCGGCAGTCAGCACCCTTATCGATATCGGATGTCCGCCGATACCGGTTCTCGGACTCGCCAAAAAAAATGAGGAAATTTTTCTGCCCGGACGCTCCGAACCTGTCGTTTTGAGCCGCCATACTCCGGCTCTGCGCATGCTGCAGGCCCTGCGCGATGAGGCGCACCGCTTCGCCA
>JAZQTR010000229.1:0-5005 GCA_045630865.1 Victivallaceae bacterium | reverse complement strand
AAAATGGAGCGGGTGACCGGAGTCGAACCGGCGTCGCCAGCTTGGGAAGCTGGAGCATAACCGTTTTGCTACACCCGCTGGTATACAACACTCTTTAATATAATCCGGAGCGGAAGATATTGCAAGTGTTTACTTCTTGAGCAGAGGTATAATGTTCTTCAGCCAGGCGTAATAGCTGTCGCCCATCTGGCGGTAGCCGTAGTAGTCCGGATGGACTCCGTTGTTCTGACAGACAACAGTCTGTGAACTCCATGCGGCGGCTTTGCGGCTTTTGACCGGAAAGTTGTTATCCAGATCAAGGTTCACGTTGGAGGGGATCATCACCAGCTTTCTGCTGTCGTACTTTTTGAAATGTTCCGCCATCGCCTGATTGAGCCGGAAGTGGTTGCGGTAATATCCCCAGGAGGTCTGTCCGCTCTTGTAGTTGACGGCGAAGGCATCCTGATTGGCTCCTCCGGTGATGTATCCGACGCCGATAACGGCATCGGGAGCAGCAGCACGGAGTCTGGAAATCAGGTCATCGGCATTTTTTAAAATATCGGCAATATACTTATCAAGATTATCCTCTGTCGCTCTGAAGATATCGTTGACGCCGAGCTGGATGGTGATGACATCAGGAACTTTTTCCTCATTGTATTTCTGCAGATACTTTTCAAAATCGAACTCCTGTTTTCCGTTTTTCTCAAACAGAAACTTGCTCTTCGCACCGAAACGGCGTTTGGGCGGAAGTTTTGCCGGATCGACGTTGCGGTAGAGAAAATCTTTGAATCTCCAGCCGCCGTAACCCTCGTGGGCGATGCCGTTGGCAGGATCTTTTCCGCCGCCGCCATGGGTTCCGATCATTTTGAGGTCGGGGGCTCCGGTGCAGCGGCGTTTGAGCTGCCGCGGGTACTCGGTGGCACTGGTCAGGCTGTCGCCGATCATCAGAATGGAAACGGTCTTATCCTTTCCGGTATCCGATTTGGCGACGCAGACGGTGGACGCCGCTTCGGCGACACGTTTGCCGTACTGGTCGAATACGGTCAGCTTGAGCGGAATGGTCTTTCCGGCATCTGCTTCAGCCGGAGTGAAGCTCCAGCGGAATCTCTCCTGCGCTCCGGACGCACACTCGATATCAAAAACAAAGTTGGCGTGGTTGACCGCAAGAAAAACGTTTTTGAAGTAAATATTGCACTCGATACCCGGCACAGCATAGATCTTTTCAGGCAGAAAAAGGTTTTTCTGCCAGTCAAAAGCAACACTTTTAACGCATTTACAGTCCACGGCAGGAGCCGGAGCAACGCATCCTGAAAACACCGCAGTCAAAATAACTGCGGCAGACAGCAGGAAAAATCTCATATCGGTTATCCTTCGATATCTCCGTACTGATCGGCAAGGTCACGGGCGGCGAGACAGGCACGGGTGAGTTCGAAGGTCTGCTCAGCATTGACCAGAGCCTCTTCGCCGTCGAGCAGGTGCAGGGCGAAATCGTAGAAGATTCCACGCATCGGAATAAGTTCAAGTTTCTGCTCTCCGTCGGCGTTGATGAGGGTGACTTCGCCCTTCATGACCTCGATGACGCCGTCGGTTCCGGCGATACGGGCGCGGTCATCGCCGTGGGTGGGGGCGGTGCTGGGACGCAGATAGTCGATGGAGGCACTGACCAGAACACCGTTATCCATGACAGCGGCGACGAGAGCGGTCATTTCCAGTTCACCGTGTTCACGGTTGTCAGAAGTGCTGTGGTACGCCTGGATGGACTTGAAGGTTTTGGCTCCGCTGTACCAGAGACACCAGTCGAGAGCGTGGCTGCCGACCCACGGAATGGTTCCGCCGTAGGTGGCGCGCTCTTTGTAGAACTCCGGACGGGTTCCCAGCTTGTAGGACTTTCTGGTGTTGACCATCTTCACCTTGCCGATGGCACCGCTCTGGATGGCGCGGTAGGCGGTGAGAAAAGTTGCTTCGGCACGCAGTCCGACCATCGAGATGATCTCGACGCCGGGAGCGCAGTTTTTATAGGTGTCTTCGATGCGTTTGAGATCCTCGAGAGTGAGGGCGATGGGTTTTTCGCAGAAGACATGGATATTGCGTTTGAGAGCCTCGCAGCACATTTCAGCGTGGAGATGGAAGGGGCCGTCGATAACTGCCACATCGGGCTTTTCGACGTCGAGCATTTCGCAGTAGTCATCGTAAATTCTGATCTCTTTGCCCATTGCCGCAGCGGCGTCGGCGACACGCTGCGGGGAATCTCCGCACCCGGGGGAGTAGGCTGTCCAGTTGATACGGTCGATACGCTCGACGGCGTTTTTGAAATATCCCCAGTGTCCGCGGCTGCCGATAAGGACTGCTTTGAGTTCCTTCATGATCTGATTCCTCTTTGTTTTTTATAATGTTGCAAAATTGTTTACAAAATATCAACGTACATAGATTATACTCAAAACTGCCATTTTTCAAGCTCATTTTGCAAAAACAGCTGTCATAAACGGGAAAAAATCACTTTGCGGCTTGCCAAAGCAGGGTTTTCCGTGTATGTTAAAGCGGTGGCAGAAGCGCGTTTCTGCCTTTACCGGAATATTAAATTGCAGGAACAGAAGTGAAGATACTCAACTGGTACGTTACCCGCGGCTTTCTTGTCGCTTTCTTTATGGCGATCGGTGTGCTTACTTTCGGCATGACCGGAGCCAATCTGGTAAAAGTCCTCGACTACGTTTCGCAGGGTATTCCTTTCATTACTTTTCTCAAGTTTACGCTGTACATCATGCCCATCATCCTGACGTTCACCGTTCCATGGGCTGTGATGGTAGCGGTCATGCTGGTCTTCGGCAGACTCTCGGCTGACAACGAAATAACCGCCATGCGGGCTTGCGGAGTATCCATTCTCCAGATCGTCAGTCCCATTCTGATCATCACCGTTATGCTCTCCGCCCTCTGCCTCTATCTTCAGGTGGAACTCGGCCCCCCGCTGCAGGGAAAGGCCCGCTCCATGATGCAGATTGCCGCTATAAATCAGCCGATGTCGATGTTTGAACCGGGCAAATCAGTTTCCTACGACAATACGCTCATTTACGTCGAAGACAAGGATGGCAACGGACTGCGGGGAGTTGAGCTTTACACTCTTTCAGGAGTAAACGAAGTGGCACAGAACATCTCCTCCGACTACGGCCGCGTAGTGGTCGATCAGGAAAAGCAGATCATGACCATCAAGCTCTACGACTGTCTGGTGACCGACAAGAAAAAAAGCAACAACGGCAGCGTCGACCGCTTCTATGCGCAGGAACTCAATTTCTCTTTCCATTACGGCAAACAGGCAAGCTCCCGCCGCGTCAGCATCAGGCCGAAATATATGCGCCTGAAAGACCTGATGGGACGCATAAGACTCACCAAAGAGCTGAACCTCGACACCACCGGACTTGAGATCGAACTCAACCAGCGCATAGCTTTTGCGCTCTCGCCCATCGCATTCCTGCTCCTCGGACTGCCGCTCGCCATCCGCACCAGCAGACGTGAAACTTCGGTCGGACTCTTTTTGAGCGTCATCCTCGCCGGAGTGTTCTTCTTTTCGATCATCCTCTGCGAGAGTTTCGAGTCGTTCCCGAAACTCTATCCGCAGTATCTGCTCTGGCTGCCGAATATCATCTTCCAGACTCTCGGCGCGGTGATGACCTACCGCATATCCCAGAAGTGATTTCACGTTTCCGGAGGTCGTCAGGTGGCACTCATAAATGAGATACGGCTCGCCGGTTTCCGCAATTTCAGGGAAAGATCTTTCAAGTTTGAATCCCCTGACGTGGTGTTCACCGGAGAAAACGGAACCGGAAAAAGCAATATCCTTGAAGCGATAGGATATTTGAGTACGCTCCGCAGTTTCCGTCATTCACCGGTCAGAGATATGATCAGGATCGGTGAGGAGAGCTTTTCCATCGAAGCAGATGTCGCCTGCGGAAAAAGTTTCCGCACGCTCCGGGTACACGAGGGACTTTCCGGAAACCGTGAGCTTTTCCTCGGCAGATCGCGCTGCCGCAAAGCAAGCGATTTTATCCTCGAATACCGCTGTGTCGCTTTCTCTCCCGGAGATTTTGCCATAGGTTCCGGAGCCTCCGGCGTCCGCCGACGCTTTTTCGATCAGCTCATAAGCAGCGTTGACCGCAACTACCTTTTGAGTTTGAGCCAGTACAGCAGAGCTTTGAGCCAGCGCAACCGGGCGGCGAAAATGAAGAACCATTCAGCCATGAAAGCGTTTGAAACCGTTCTGGCAGAAAACGCTCCCGGAATAGTCATCGCCAGACGCGAAGCCGCTCTACAGCTCGAACAGAGCGTCAGAGCACTGCTGGCAGGAAAATATGACTTTTCCATCCGCTATAAACCGGATTTCGAGGGCAGCACCGATGAAATACTCCGCCGCTACGATACCACACGCGCCAGAGAGATCATGCGCGGATGCTCAACTTCAGGAGTCCAGCTCGATGAATTTGAACTTATGCTCAACGGAAAACTGCTCCGCACTTTCGGCTCGACCGGTCAGATAAGAGTGATAACCCTTCTGATGCGCCTCGCAGAATTTACCCTGCTGCGCCGCTCACATACCACACCGGTCGCCGTCCTCGCAGATGACGTCACAGGAGAACTCGACGAAAGCAACCGCGAACTCTTCTTCCGCACCATCTCAACCGCCGACGCCAGATTCCATACCTACGCCGTACTCCCCGAAGATAAAGCCTTCACCAACGCCCAATTCATCAAACTCGTTTGATGAATAAGGGTGGTTGGAGTCGGGGGAGAGAGGGAAAACTTCTTTCCACGGAGAAAAGAGATTTACCCTTTCCCCCCCGAACCCCCTCACTCCTTTTCAAGAAAAGCGGAGTACTTTTTTGCTCCCGTTGGTCGCTTGTGTTGATTATATTTGTTTGTAATCGGTAGACGAATTATCAGGCAATGTCAGATTTTGCGGCGGGACTGTACACGACCAAAGCAACGGCAGCGTAACCATATCCAAACGGCTTGTTTGCATCGGTGGATGCATCCGGCT
>JAZQTR010000228.1:0-3747 GCA_045630865.1 Victivallaceae bacterium | reverse complement strand
AAATTGACTCCCTCCGGCGCAAGACAGCAAGCGATCTGCCGCTTTTTTTCGGACACTGGTGTTTGAGTGAGGCGTACAGCAGCTCCATCGACAAAAACAAAGTGCGTTTCACTTCCAATTATCCGGAGCAGGGTGTGTTTTTCCGGATAAAAAGCTCTGACGGAACCAAGATTATAAAGGCGCAGCCGGAGTGTCCCGTTCAGGAGATACAGTTTCCGGCTGGTAAAAAAATCGACTCCGCAGAGGTCTTGCGCTATCAGGATAACCCATTCAACTCCCGTTTTCTGCGTACATTCAGTGAAATAGCAAGTTTCAGCAAAGTTTTTCCCTACGTTGAATTTTTCAACTTCGGCGAAAGTATCACCACCGGAGAGCCGATAAAAGACATTTTGAAACGCTGTATCCTGCCGTCGCTGTTTCTTATGCTTCCGATATTTGCCGGCGAGATATTTTTCGGTGTTGTTCTCGCCCTTGCGGCGGCAGCGTTCCGTGACGGAGTCGTCGACCGCCTGCTGGTTCTGCTGTCTGTTGCCGGAATGAGTGTGAGCTATCTTGTAGTGATAATCCTCGGGCAGTGGTTTCTCGGCTATACGCTCGATCTTTTTCCGCTCTGGGGTTACGGTTCGGTAAAGTATCTGTTTCTGCCGGTCATCATCGGTACGCTCTGCGGAGTCGGTGCCAATGTAAGATTTTTCCGTACAGTCTTTGTTGATGAACTCAAAAAAGAGTATTTGAGGACTGCCGTTGCCAAAGGAGCCTCTTCTTTTCAAGTCTACTTCAAACATCTGCTCCGCAATGCCGGACTTCAGATCATAACCCGTGCCAGTGCCGGACTCCCATTTCTCTTTACCGGCAGTCTGCTTCTGGAGTCGTTCTTCGGCATCCCCGGCTTGGGCTTCGCCGGGGTCGACGCTCTCTACAACTCCGATATCCAGCTGCTGAAGGCGATAGTCGTCTTGAGTGCGCTTTTATTTGTATTTATAAATCTGCTGGCAGATCTTGCCTATGCCTGGGCTGATCCGCGAATCCGATTGGAGTAATATTATGACCAAGACCAGAAAAATTCCTGAACTTCTCGCCCCTGCCGGAACACCGGCATCAGCACTTGCCGCTTTCGATGCCGGAGCCGATGCAATCTACGCCGGACTGGGCAAATTCAATGCCCGTGAGCGGGGAGAAAACTTTGATGCCGAAACACTCTCCCGCGTAGTTGATTACGCCCACAAACTGCACAAAAAGGTTTATGTCACGCTCAATACTCTGATCAAAGAGCCGGAGCTTCCTGAAGTGGTCGAGATGCTCGCTTCTCTGAATGAGATAGCTCCCGACGCGCTCCTGGTGCAGGATCTCGGAGTTCTGCGGACAGCGAGGGAGTATTTCCCCGATCTTGAACTTCATGGTTCGACCCAGATGGGATTCCACAACTCCGCCGGAATGAGTATGGCGGAAAAGCTTGGACTCAAGCGTGTGGTTCTTGAACGTCAGGTCACGATGGATGAGCTGCGTCAGATCAAGGCGAAAACTCCGCTTGAAATCGAGGTATTCATACACGGTGCGCTCTGCTGCAGTCTTTCCGGATGCTGTCTTTTCTCCTCTTACATGGGCGGATACAGCGGAAATCGAGGCAAATGCAAACAGCCCTGCCGCCGCCGTTATTACTCGAAAGACGGCAACGGATTTTTCTTTTCACCGCAGGATCTTGCAGCACTTGAGCTTATTCCGGAACTCTGTGATATCGGTGTAGACAGTCTCAAGATAGAGGGGCGTCTGCGCCAACCGGATTATGTGACTGCTGCTGTTTCTGCATACCGGATGATGCTCGATGCTCCGGCTGATGAATTTGCCGACCGCCTCGGTGCCGCCAGAGAGATGCTCAGCCGTACCTGCGGAAGAAAGTGGTCTACCGGATTTTACCGCAAGGATTCTTTCGGAGAGTTGATAAAACACGATGCCATCGGTGCAACCGGAATCCGTTGCGGCACAGTTGAGGCTGTTGCAGAGGGCGGTTTCGGCTTTACTGCAACCCGCAGAATCGGTCTCGGCGACCGCCTGCGTATACAGCCGCTGGGCGGAGACGATGGTCCGGCGGTCAGTTTGACCAAGATATTTGTCGAAAATCAGCCTGCGAAGCGTGCAAAAGCGGGCGAAAGAGTTTTTGTTTGCTGTGATAAAATCATTCCTGAACGGGGAGTGATTTTCAAAATCGGTGAGAGTTTCGGCGATTATTCCGCCCGTGTGGCGGCTCTGCCTCCGAAGCGGCTCCGGATAGATCTTGATATCAAACTTGAGCAGGATAAGATCACGGTGACTTCTCCCAATACTATTCTGCCGGAGTGGAGTTATCCGCTCGATCTTCAGAATGCCGACCGCCGTCCGGCAGATGCAGATCAGCTGAAAAAGGAGTTTGCCAGTGCAGACTCCGATAAATTTGAACTTTGTAGATGCAGCGTTGATATTTCCGGAAGCTTTTTCCTTCCCGCCGCAGTGCTGAAAGAGCTGCGCCGCAATTTCTGGCGCGAAGCCAAGCAGACTCTTGCAAACGGAGGAATAATTGACGGCAGCGGTGTGGCTCTTGAACAGTTCCGGAGAGACTATATTAATATAAAGCCGGAATATACACTTCCTGAAAAGTTGATCGAAACCGTTGCCATCAAGAGCCGCGGAGCAGAGCCCGGAAATCGAAATGCCATACGCGCAGTCAACGTTTTTGATGCCGGAAAAGATACCGGAGAGGCAGTCCTGCCTGAGTTTATAAGTGAAGAGCGGCTCAATTCTCTTGCCAAGGCTGTGGAAAATGCCTATAAACTGGGTGTCCGGCGTTTCCGCGTAACGTCGCTCTACGGTTTTGCACTGCTGGAAAAATATGATGACATAACAATTTCTGCGTCGTATCCGCTTCCTGTCTGCAACAGTCTGGCGGCAGTCGAGCTGAAAACGCTGGGGGCTGATAAGATCATGGCTCATATCGAGCTTGAGAAGGCAGCGGTCGAAAGTCTGGTTGAAAAATCGGTTCTTCCGGTGGAGTTGTACCGTCACGGCAGACCTGCGCTGCTTACGACGCGTGCGCAGCTTCCGGTGGAGGGGGCTGTTCATGACAACCGCAGACAGGAGTTTGAAGTGAGACGCGATGCAAAAAGCGGCCTGACCAGGATTTTTGCCCGTCCGGTCTTCTCGGTTCCGCGTATGGAAGGCGTGTATGACTTCTATGATCTTACAAATTCCACCTGGCGCGTGCCGGAAGCGGTTACCTTCAATTTTGAAGGCGAATTGCATTAAAAATGGCTTTTTTACGAAAAAATGCAAAAAAAATGCGAAAAAATGCTGAAAACGATTTGCAAAAAGTAAAAAAACAGGTATATTAGGAAATGTTTTCACTAAACGCCAGTGAAACGCGAAAAATTGAATAGATGCTCGGGTGGCGAAATTGGCAGACGCGTATGGTTGAGGTCCATATGGAGCAATCCTTGGGGGTTCAAGTCCCCCCCCGAGTACCAACTTGTTGTAAAATGCCTACATAGCTCAGTCGGTAGAGCACATCCTTGGTAAGGATGAGGTCTCCGGTTCAAGTCCGGATGTAGGCTCCATTTTTTTAGTAGTAAATCAACTGATTCAAAAAAACAAACCCCATTATCGGAGGACCAGAAAATGGCTAAGGAAAAATTCGAAAGAACTAAGCCGCACGTCAACATTGGTACCATCGGTCACGTTGACCACGGTAAGACCACTCTTACCGCTGCCATCACCATG
>JAZQTR010000227.1:0-3633 GCA_045630865.1 Victivallaceae bacterium | reverse complement strand
ATCTTATCCACTGCAACGACTGGATGACCGGACTTATCCCTGCAGCTGCAAGACGTATGGGCATACCGTGTCTGTTCACAGTTCACAATATCCATACCAGCAAGGCTCTGCTTGAAGATATCGAAGATCGCGGAATTGATGCTGCTCCATTTTGGCAGAACCTCTATTATGAGCGTCCGCCGTACAATTACGAGGAAAGCCGCAGTACCAATCCGGTCGACTTTATGACCAGCGGAATCTTTGCCGCCCACTTTATCAATACGGTAAGTCCGAGTTTTCTGCGTGAAATTGTTGATGGACAGTATGATTTTGTTCCGGGCAACATCAGAAATGAGCTGGCTGCTAAATACTATTCAGGATGCGCAAACGGTATTCTGAACTCACCTGATCCGGATTATGATCCGGAAACCGATCAGGCACTGCTCTGCCGTTATGACAGCGAGAGCCATCTCTCTGCCAAAAAGGCGAACAAGATCGCTTTTCAGGAGCGCACCGGACTCAAAGTTGATCAGAACGCTCCGCTCTTCTTCTGGCCGCACCGGCTCGACCCGATACAGAAAGGTTGTCCGCTTCTTGCCAACATCCTCTACCGGATGATTGACCGGTACTATGACAAGAATATCCAGATTGCCATTGTTGCCGACGGAAGTTATCAGAACGTGTTCCGCGATATTGTGGCACATCACAACTTCTATGACAGAGTGACTGTCTGTGATTTTGATGAGAAGCTTTCACGTCTCGGCTTTGCCGCCTCTGATTTTATGCTTATGCCGTCGAGATTTGAACCCTGCGGATTGCCGCAGATGATCTCCCAGTATTACGGCAGTCTGCCGGTTGCCCGCAACACCGGAGGATTGAAAGATACCGTATTCCAGCTTTCGGAGGATGGTTCTGTCGGCAACGGATTTACTTTCGATAATTACGATGACGGCGGTCTGATGTGGGGAATGGATGAGGCAATGCGTTTCTTCAATAAGCCGGAACCCTTCCGGGCGCAGGTCGTGTCGCGGGTCATGAAGGAGGCTCGCAGCCGCTTCAACTACGACGTTACAGCACAGGAATACATAAAGATTTACGAGTCGATGCTTGCGCGTCCACTTGTTGACAGGATCAAAGAATAAAAATCGGGGTGTTTATGCAGGATATCCGTTTTTCCAATGCACCGGTTCCGCTTTCTGCGGATGTCTATCTTTCACCTTATTCCGGAGAACTTGAAAAGCGTTCAGAGCATATCAAGTCTGTTGAACGCCGACTGACTGGAAACAAGATCGAACTGGCTGACTTTGCTTCTGCTCACGAATATTTCGGCTTGCATAAAACCAAGGATTGCTGGATATTCAGAGAGTGGGCTCCGCTTGCGGAGAGCGTAACTCTCTTCGGAGATTTTTCCAACTGGGAAAAATGTGAAGAGTACCGCCTGACAAAGCTCGAAAATGGAGCTTGGGAAATCAAAGTTCCGCTGGAAAAGCTGCATCACGGAACCAATTTTCTTATGTACGTCACCTGGAACGGAGGGGCAGGGGATCGTATTCCAGCCTACGCCAGACGGGTGGTGCAGGATGATCTTACCGGACTCTTTTGTGCCGTGGTCTGGGATCCGGAAGAACACTACACTTTCCGCTATGCCTCGCCGGAAAAGCCTGACTCTCTTCTTGTTTACGAGTCGCACATCGGTATGGCGCAGGAAGACCCCAAAGTCGGAAGTTTCACTGAGTTCAAGGATAAAGTTCTTCCACGCATTGCCAAATCCGGTTACAATACGGTCCAGCTTATGGCGATCATGGGACATCCCTATTACGGCAGTTTCGGCTATCATGTCGCCAACTTCTTTGCTGTTTCCAGCCGTTTCGGCACTCCCGAAGAGCTGAAAGCTCTGATTGATGAGGCACATCGTCTGGGGCTGCGTGTCATTATTGACCTTGTCCATTCCCACGCCGTCCGCAACGAAGTTGAGGGACTTGGCCGTATCGATGGAACAAGTTATGCCTATTTCCATGCCGGTGAGCGCGGCATCCACTCCAGCTGGGATTCACTCTGCTTCGATTACGGCAAGCCAGAAGTTCTGCATTTTCTGCTTTCCAACTGCCGTTATTACCTTGATGAGTTCCATGTTGACGGCTTCCGTTTCGACGGCGTGACCAGTATGCTCTACCTGCACCACGGACTCGGACACTGTTTTTCCGGTTACGGAGAATACTTCGGCGATCAGGTCGACGAAGATGCCGCAGCGTATCTTGCACTTGCCAACAAAGTCATCCACCAGGTGCGTCCTGATGCTGTCACGGTCGCCGAGGATGTGAGCGGAATGCCCGGACTCGGTGCTTCGCTCGACCAGCCCGGTGGACTCGGCTTCGACTACCGTATGGCGATGGGCGTCACGGATATGTGGTTCAAACTGTTGGATCAGGTGGATGAACACTGGAATATGTTCTATCTGTACAGTGAACTGGTCAACCGGCGCAACGATGAGCGTACAGTTTCCTATGTCGAGTGCCACGATCAGGCTATCGTCGGCGGAAAGACCGCCATCTTTACGATGGCTGATGACGCGATGTACACTGCGATGGATGTCAACTCCAACGATGTGAGGATCGAGCGTGCGGTTGCTCTGCATAAGATGATGCGCCTTGCCACTGCCGCCTCTGCCGGACAGGGATACCTCAATTTCATGGGCAATGAGTTCGGACATCCTGAGTGGATAGATTTCCCGCGTCCCGGAAACAACTGGAGTCTCGAACATGCCCGCCGCCTCTGGCATCTTGCTGAAGCAACAGAGTTGCGTTACCGCTATCTGGCGGACTTTGACCGCAATATGCTTTTTGCCATTTTGAGAACACCGGGATTTTATGATGCAAAAGTGCAGACAGTCCGCATAGACAATGAGAAAAAAGTTATAATTTTTGAGCGTAACGGCTTCTGGTTCTGTTTCAACTTCCATCCGACGGCATCCTATACTGATTATGCGTTTGAAGCAGTTCCGGGAACGTATCTCACTGTGATGGATTGTGACTCAGTCCGCTACAACGGTTTCGGCAGACGGGTTGCCGACCAGACTTATTATACACATAACGTCAATAATGTGTGTTCGCTTGAACTTTATCTGCCGAGCAGAACAGCATTGGTTTTGAAACATAAAAACAGATGAAATATACAAGGAGTTCATTATGATCAAGAGTGGAATCAATCAGATCCGCTCTTCCAACGGGGAGGGTGTGTCAGTTATTTTTGCCGGAGATTATTGTCCGATGCGCGGCAAAGAAGCCAAAGAGCTTTTGGCAGCCGGCAAAGCAAATGAGATTGTCAAGGGTGTGAAGCCATATTTCGACAGCTCGGATATAAAAGTTCTGCAGTGGGAAACTGTCTGTGGTTTGGAGGGGGAGCCGATTTTCAAAAGCGGTCCCAACCTTCAGGCAGAACTTCCCAGTATTGAGTTTGCCAAAGCTCTCGGGATCGACGTTGCTTTGCTCGCCAACAACCATACCGGTGACTTCGGTCCTGATATGGCACTCAAGACAAAAGAGCGTCTTGAAGATGCCGGACTGATGACTGTCGGCGTGGGAAAAAATGCCGAAGAGGCCAGAAAACCGATTTTCTTCGAGCGCAACGGTATCAAAATCGCTATGAAGTCGGAGG
>JAZQTR010000226.1:0-18629 GCA_045630865.1 Victivallaceae bacterium | reverse complement strand
GCTGAATTTCTGGAAGTTTGCGAAGAAATGAAAGCAAAGGAAGAGATGTCCCAATGCTCCGCTGGAAAGAAAATTTAAGCTTAAAAATTCGCTCTGCTGAAAATATTGCCGTTCTTTGCTGGTGCGGAACGATATTAGCGGGAGATATTATTCGTCTTGTTTGTAAGGAGGTAAGTTTTAAGAATTTGCTGGAAGATTGTGTCGGTTTTGCCGTTTTGTTTCTGATTCAGCTGGTCGTGGCAATAATTATCGGGAAATGTTATACTGAAACGCCCTCGGCGATTCACCGAAAAATATTGTTTGCCTTGGGAGTTTTACACGGCGGATTGATGCTCTGGGATATGTCATTGCTTATCTGGCCGATTGGGATTTCATTTGGTGGCTGCTCTGTATTGTCGGTAATATTATTTCTGCTTACCGGAATCTATTTAATGATATTGCGGAAGAGTTGGCAAGGTATCGTGGTCGCGCTATTCAGTTTGATCGCATGGATGCAACCGGTTATTTTTTGGGCAAGTTGGCTGTGAGGATGTAAGATGAGAAGCATATTAAGAGTATTTTTGTGTTTTTTTCTGCAAGCGGCAGTATTCTGTGTTTACGGACAGGAGGATTTGCAAAAACTTCGTATCGAAGCAGAAAACGGCAATGCAGAAGCTCAATATGTTCTGGGAACATATCTTTTTTCCGGAGAGAAAATAAAAGAAGACCAAACTTCCGCAGTAAAACTGTTTGCAAAAGCGGCCGCACAGGGACACGCCAAAGCTCAACGGAAGTTCGGAATGTGTCTTTGCTCTGGATACGGTGTAAAAAAGAATATTCCCGAAGGAATAAATTGGCTGATCAAAGCCGAAAAACAAGGCGATGCAATTGCGGCATATTCTCTTGGAGGCAGATACTACCATGGTGACGGTGTAAAGAAAAATGTTGAACTTGCGGTAAAATATTTCCGTAAAGCCGCAGAAAAAGGTGATGATGACGCCCAGAAAGCCCTCGCTATTTGTTATGAAACCGGAACCGGTATTCCACAGGATATGAAACAGGCGGTAAAATGGTACACTAAAGCAGCTGAACAGGGTAATATGGATGCACAATTTCTACTTGGAGACGTGTATGGTTCTGAAAAAAAGTTTTCTATTGCCGCACAATGGTTTCAAAAAGCCGCAGAACAGGGACATAAAACAGCGCAAAGTAAATTAGGAATGCTCTATTATTGGGGCGATGGTGTCAAACTTGATTACGACTTGTCATTCAAATGGATAAAACTTGCCGCCGAACAGGAAGAAACAGAGGCTTTTCTCCTCTTGGGAGCTCACTATTGTAAAGGCAGAGGAACAAAACTGGATTATGTGCAAGCTCTGAAATGGTTCCGAAAAGCCGCCGAATTGGGAGATATGGATGCTCAATATAATGTTGCGGTTTGTTATCATTTGGGGCGTGGAGTAAAAAAAGATTATCAGCAGGCCTTGGAATGGTATAAAAAAGCGGCGAAGCAGGGCGATGAAGCATCAATTAAAATTCTGCAACGAGTTGGAGTTTCGTACAAATGAAATCCTTTCGTTTATACAAGCCGGTTTGTTCTGCGTGCGGCAGTAAAAATTGCGGATTTTCTCACAGTATCGAAAACTGGATAGTTCTCCTGATTTTCGGGCAAGAACATTACCGGTGCAGAGATTTTAAACACGAGTGGGCAAAATGAATATTTTTGAAACTTGATGTTTGAAAATCCATCTTGCCTATGATACATTATTACTTATTGCAATATAATCTTAATCAAGGAGTATAAAATGGTTTTTATCAAACGATTTTTATTGCTTGCACTATTGGGGTGTTCTGCCGTACTTTGGGGCAGTGAAGAAGCGACGGTAAAAACGGTTGTGGAATCTGCTATAAAGGCTGGCAGTATGATGGATTTCAGCACTGCCAAGCAGTATTATTCCCATGATTATGTAAAAATTGCCCAAGATAAAAAAATCCTTGACAGCAAATTGCTGGAAAATACTGCCACTTATTTTGAGCGTATCAAAGATCATGCGTTGACTTTTTCTGAATTAGTAAAACTCAATTTTATGCTCAAAGGACAAACTTTGACCGATGCACAGTTGGCAAACTATCGCAGACTTGATTCTACCGAACGCGGCAAATCCCTTGTCAAACAGGCTCAAAGTCAGCTAAAAGCACAACAGGACAATCTCCGACAGATAGCAAATGATGTTTTGAGCAAATACCAATATGGTTCAGGATATATTGGGAAAAATCTGGCAGTTTTGTTTTACAAACTGGACTTTGTGTTCAAGATCAAAGGTGTACTGGTTTTGCGCAAAGAGAACAATTTGTGGAAAATCTATCGGGAATTTTCCACACTCGATCCGGAAAAAGATTTTTCTGCTGCAACAGAAACAGAAGTCAGAGAATTTGTCAACGAATCACATAAAGCGGCACGCGATCTTACCAATTTTACTGATTTTCAGAAATATTATTCAAAAGAGTCCCTTTCTGTTTTTTCCGATGGCAAGAGTATGGATTACCAACAAGCTGAAAAACGGGCAAAGTTCTATTCCATGCTGCAAAGTGGTACACCGACAATGGCAGAGGCGGCTCCCTTGTTTATGGAGTCTTGCGGTCAAAAAGTCACCGCAGAAATGCTGGCACACTTTGCCGATCAGGATAAATCCGGTAAAGGCAGAGAATGGATAATGCGATATAAAAATATAATCAAAAAATATCGTGCTGATATGAACAAACTATATAAATATTCCGTTGAGAAAATCTTTGTTTTTGAAGATTGCGCACTTGTGCTTGATCAATTTTATTTGCCAAACACTGGCAGTACGGAGCGTATTTCGCTTATAAAGAAACATCAGGAAAAATACCTTTTCTATCGCTCAGTAAGTAGAAATGTTCAGAGAAAATAAAGCAAATTATTGAACAATTTGCACAGCTTTCGGACACTCAGGAAAAACACAATTAACAGAGTGTCTATGACATAGAAGGTTAGTGTTTAATGGACTGCCAGGGACTTTGACGGACGTCAGTGTTTGTTTGTGTCTACCAATGCAAGTCCGTAATAGTCTGTAAAACAGTGCCCCGGTTTCTGGCAATATTCGATTATAATCTGACTGGATACCGGATCTTCGACAGCAAGGAAACAATAACGCTGAAATTATGCACGGTAAACCCTTTTATGCTCGCAACGACGAATATGCAGTGAGTATCTGCAAAAGAATTTTTATCATCTCCTCTTCCAAACTTGAGGTGGAGTTTTACCCCGTTAGCGAAACAGGGGAAAGGCGTCACCGTTTTTTACCAAATCGGCAAAGAATAACATTCCCCGCATAGGCGGAATCACTGAAGCAATGTTGTATCCCGGAATGCTTGCCGTAATTATTTATTGTTGTTTCCGTCAATAAGACTCTTCAAGGCATCAAAGCCGACTTTTCCTATTATGTTGCAGCCATCCTGTGTCGGATGGGCATAGTCGTTGCTCCAGGTTTTGTCTGCAAGCTTGACCTCGATAACGGTTCCGGCAGGAGGAATGTTTTTGGTAAACACTAGTTTCAGCGGCTGTTTGCGCCAATCTGCGGTTCTGCCTACTTTCCAGGAACCATCCGGTTTCCTCACCGGAGTGTAAAAACTTCCTGATTCAACTCTGCAGTCTTTGCCGTATACATCTTTGCCGTTGACAAATACCTGAAATCCCTGCCAGTGACCGGTTTTGGGTATGTTATACGCTGCGGCTCCGGTTGATTTGATGTTCACCTTGCGTCTGGTGTTGGCAAATTGGGTTTTGATCCATTCGTAAACAGCCGGAGAGGAATCAACGGATACCGTATCGGGATAACACTTGGCGACGTCTTCCAGAGCTTCGGC
This sequence comes from Victivallaceae bacterium, assembly GCA_045630865.1. Taxonomy (GTDB): domain Bacteria; phylum Verrucomicrobiota; class Lentisphaeria; order Victivallales; family Victivallaceae; genus UBA1784. Next base: position 14,762 of record JAZQTR010000226.1, on the reverse strand, counting down.
GTATCCCCACACTTCGCGGCAGAAATAGTTGGTTGTATAGGTGTTGAGCAAAACAATGCGTATTTTCGGGTTCGCTTTACGGAGTTTCTCAACCATTTGTGAAATATTTTTCTTGTATCCGGCGAGAGTTCTCACCGTAAAATCAGCTCCTTTAAGATCATTTATATTGCTGACGCCGACTATTGTTTCGGGATCAAGCGGTTTTTCCCAGCAGATGACTCCGTTTTTACCGTCAAAAGATTTGACCCGGCGGACAGCTGTTGACTGGTTGTCTCCGTAATAGCTGCCGATGCGGATATAGCTGCCGACAGGAACAACTTTGCCTTTGAGCTCTTCGGATACGAGCGATACCGGTGTGATATCTTTGATGATTCCTGCATTACGGACTGCGGTAAATTTGCCGTCAGGCTGATTGATGATTTTTTTATAGAACATTGAGTGAAGCTGTTTCACCTGCTCAAAAGAGAGATTTTTTTCCTCTCTCCACACCAGACGTTCAGCTTCGTACCAATCATCGTTGCCGCCGAGGATGATAAATGCTGAATCGGGAACCAATACCTTCAGCGCATCATCAACTGTTCGCCGGGACTTGTCTTTAAGAAAGTTAAGGGCGGTAAAACCTCCGATGCCGGCATTCATTATTCTGTGATTGCGGTTGGTTGCAAAGTTTATGGCAAAGTACGGATTTTTTCCGCCGGTGATCTCGATTTTTATATGGCGGCGTTTGCTGTCCTTGAAGTTGAAGATCTGACAGGCATCGCTGTTGCTGTACCGGAAATCAAGTCCGGTGCTGAATTTCGAGGGATTGGCCAGATCATAAGGTATGCGTCCTGTTCCGAATGTGCTTTCAAGTGTCCGGTCATCTTCGCTGGTTTCACCGACGGTACAGCGGGTATATGCTACAGTGCTTCCGTGATCAAATTCTGCTGTAATTTCTCCTTTGGGCGGAGTGAAAAAGTAGAGATAGTGTTCGACATTTTCATTTTGTCTGCCGCGAACGACAACGCCGTCAAAACCGGGAAAATAACGTGATATATTTCCGGTTACATACGGCTGATTATAGAGCCTGAATTTTACCGGCTTGCCGTTGCAGAAAATTTTGTGGTTGTAGGTGAACGGGACTCCAAGCGGAAACATTGCGGCTTTTCCGTTTGCTTTGAATACCAGTTTTTTATGTCCCATCGTGTTGTTCAGGTTATCGAACGAACCTATTTTGACTCCATCGGCATAAACAGTCATCTCTCCGTAATCAAGAGTTCTTGCTTTCTGCTGCCAGATAACAAGTTTGTTTCCTGATATATCAAACTCCACGCTTGAGCCGACTCCTTTGATTTTGCTTGCGATGCCTTTGTAAAGTTTGCGGCTGCTCACTTTTTCCGGAGTTGCGGAAAATTTCATTTGTTCAGGATAAACTGTTTCACTCAAAGAGCTGCGTATGATGTCATCAAGAACACCAGCCATTGATCTCTCGCCCAGCAGTCCATTGCCCCAAACGGTAGAGGAACCGAATACAGTAAGCGTGATATCCTGACTGGCATGTACTGCGGCAAAAAGCAGAAAAACTCCAATGGCGACGGCAAATTGTTTCATTTGAATTATCCTTTGACAGTTTTTGATAAAACTTTATCTTTTTCTATCAGCTTCTTGGAAAAACCGGAAAGCAAAGCTCCTGATATATTGTGCCATATACTGAATATTGCTCCGGGAAGAGCCGATGCGATTCCGAAAAACTGTTTAGCAAGGGCGACAGCAAGACCGGAATTCTGCATTCCGACTTCAATTGCTATGGTCACCGAAGTTTTGCGGTCACACTTGAGCAGACGCGAAAAGAGGTAGCCGCAAGCCATTCCGGAACCATTGTGCAATATTACAGCCGCCAGCACCAGAGTTCCGCTCTGACGCAGCGTTTCAACGTTAAGGGAAACGATTATACCGATAACAAAGATGATCGCCGCAACTGAAAAAATTGGACAAATTGTATTGAGCAGCTCTTTTTTGCGACGGCAGAGGCAGTTGATAAAAAGTCCGAGCGATACCGGCAGTGCAACTACTGTAAGGATGCTTTTGAACATCTCAATGGCAGGCAGCTCAACTGTTCTGCCGAGACACAGTGTTGATATCAATGGTGTCAGAAAGACTCCGGCTGCGGTTGAACAGGCGGTCATTGTAATGGAAAGTGCCACATCGCCTCCGGCAAGATAAGCTATGACGTTGGAGGCGGTTCCTCCGGCAACACAGCCAACCATCACGAGACCGAGGTATTGTTCCTGCGGAAGATCGAGAAGTTTTCCGACAGCGCAGGCAAGCAGCGGCATGAGAAGAAACTGCAGGATAATTCCAATAAAAACAGCTTTGGGCTTTTTGACAGCCTTGGCGAAATCAGCAACAGAGAGCGTTGCTCCCATGCCCAGCATAATAGCTCCGAGCAGGGGAACTATCAGAAATCCGAGGCGGTTAAGCCACGCCGGATGGATACAGGCATAGAGAGAAAACAGTACTGCACCCACCGGAAATATCTTTACAGCCAGATTTGCCGCATTTATTTTCATATTGTCAAGATAGATCAAAGAAATCTTTTTTCGGACAAGAATCTTGACCGGATTTATGTTCTTTGCGCCGATCCCTCCTGAATCATCCGGATATCAGGAGGGATCTTGATTAATCAGTTACTTTGCCAGACGCTCTGCAAGAGCTTTTTCGTAGGCATCAAAATCTTCGATGACCAGTTTGGCAACACCGGTTTTGACTGCGGCTTCCGCAACTTTGCGGGCAACGCGGGGAACGACACGGGTGTCGAAGGGTTTGGGGATGATCAATTCGGGATTGATTCCGCCCTGATGATCGAAAAGACCTTTTTCAGCATCGGCGGGATAGGCGGCGCAGAGCTGCTCTTTGATGTCTTCCGGAATAGCCTCAGTGGCAAGTTCTGCCAGCGCGTAACTTGCGGCAAGCTTCATCTCTTCGTTGATGTCGCTTGAACGGGTATCCAGCGCGCCGCGGAAAATTCCCGGGAAACCGAGAACGTTGTTGATCTGGTTGGGGAAGTCACTGCGTCCGGTACCGACGACAGCTGCCCCGGCTGCGCGGGCGATGTCGGGATAGATTTCCGGAATCGGGTTGGCCATTGCAAAGATGATTGCGCCGGGAGCCATGGTTTTGACCATGTCGGCTGTCACGCACTCCGGAGCGGAGAATCCGAGGAAAATATCCGCTCCCTTCATCGCATCGGCGAGAGTTCGGGCTTCGGTGTCACGGGCAAAAAATTTCTTCTGCTCGTTGAGGTCGGTACGTCCGGTATGGATGACACCCTTGCTGTCACACATGGTGAAGTTTTCAAGCTTGGCTCCGCAGGAAAGATAGAAGCGGCTGCAGGCAATTCCGGCGGCACCGGCACCATTGACTACAAATTTGCACTCTTCGATCTTTTTGTTGACCAGCTTGAGGGCGTTGATGATTGCCGCCATACTGATGATTGCGGTTCCGTGCTGGTCGTCGTGGAACACGGGAATATTCATGCGCTTTTTGAGTTCAGCTTCGATCTCGAAGCAGGCGGGAGCACCGATATCTTCAAGGTTGATTCCGCCGAAGGTGGGTTCGAGTCTTTCGACGGTTTCGATCACTTTCTTTGCGTCGGTGCGTCCGGATTCAGTAAAGACTTTTCCGATGCAGAGCGGAACAGAGTCGATGTCGGCGAAGTGTTTGAAAAGAACGGCTTTACCTTCCATGACAGGAAGTCCGGCTTCAGGACCGATGTTTCCGAGTCCGAGAACAGCAGTACCATCGCTGACGACAGCAACAAGGTTGCCCTTGGAGGTGTATTTCCAGACATCATCAAGATTGTTTTTGATTTCAAGGCAGGGTTTTGCCACACCGGGAGTGTAGGCAAGACTCAGGTCTTCTCCGGTAGCGCAGGATTTTGAAGGAATGACGGTGATTTTACCGGCTTTGCCCTCGCTGTGGTAATTGAGAGCGGCAGTAGTGATGTCTTTCATGGTTTTCTCCTTTAGTGTTATATGTAAAGTTTTTTGTGTTTTATTCAGTGGCTGGCAAGTGTTCCGCCGGAGTGTTGTCTGTTGAATTTTTCATTCTTATTGTGCCTGCTTTGGCGTTCTTACATAATATATACCCGGTAAGTGATTTTTTCACCCCGTTTTTCCTTTTTTATCGATAAAAAAGACTTGCAAAAAAAGAGAGCCGAGAGTATCTTAATCAGAATATTGAACAAGGAGTTTTTATGACACAGTTTTTGATGATTTTACTGGTTGTTTTGGCAGCTGCCACGCTTATTTCTGTCATCTGCCTGATCATGCGCCAGAGCAGAAGCAGAAATATAGATGAAGAGCTCGTTCTGCTCAAAAATGATGTCCGGCATCTGGAAACGCTTATCCGCGGAGAAATGAGTCAGAGCCGGACTGAACTTGCCGGATCTTTGCGCCAGAACCGCGAAGAGCTTGCCAAATCACTTGGCGCAAACGAAAAGAGGTTCAATGAATTTATAACTTCCAACGCAGAACGCAGTGAAGCCTTCACTGCAAGTGTCAACAGCCGTTTTGAGCATATCCGTGAAAGCATGACCGAAACCATCGGGAAACTTCAGGAAAACAATGCCAAAAAACTTGATGAAATGCGCAAGGTGGTCGATGAAAAACTTCAGGAGTCTGTAGAAAAGCGTTTCAATGACTCATTCAAACTTATCAGCGAGCGGCTTGAAGCAGTTCACAAAGGACTCGGAGAAATGCAGATGATCGCCTCCGGAGTAGGTGACCTCAAACGGGTTTTGACCAACGTGAAGACCCGGGGCGGTATAGGAGAGGTTCAGCTCGGAGCCATTCTTGAGCAGTATCTTGCTCCTGACCAGTATATCGTAACTGCACAAGTCAGAAAGAATACCACAGAACGCGTCGAATATGCAGTCCGCATGCCGGGTAAAAAAGGTGATGAAAATCCGGTTCTGCTGCCGATTGACTCGAAGTTTCCCACAGAAGATTACCAGCGTCTGCTTCAGGCGTATGATGATGCCAACAGCGAAGAGATAGCCGCCAGCGGAAAAGCTCTTGAGTCGGCGATCAAACGTTTCGCCGCCGACATACGCAATAAATATATAAATCCGCCTGTCACTACGGATTTTGCCATTATGTTTGTTCCATCGGAGGGATTGTATGCAGAAGTTTTGCGCCGTCCGGGATTATTTGAGCTGCTCCAGCGCGACTACCGGGTGACCGTCGTCGGTCCTGCAAACCTTGTGGCGTTTCTCAACAGCCTGCAGATGGGATTCCGCACGCTTGCCATAGAAAAGCGTTCAAGCGAAGTCTGGGCGATCCTCGGCGCGGTCAAAACGGAATTCGGAAAATTCAGTGATGTTCTGGAAAAAATGCGCGGAAAACTCGATCTCGCGGTCAAAGAGATCGACAATGCCGGACGTCGCAGCCGCGCGATCGAGAGAAAACTGCGTTCCGTCGAAGAGCTTCCGGGAGCAGAGGCTGATGCTCTGCTTGCCCTTGCAGATGAACCGTTTGAAGAGAAAACAGTTTCTGAGTAATATAAAATCAACCACCAAACAGAGAAAGGATTGGTATGAGAAAAATCAAATGTCTGGCAGCTGTGTTTTTCGCAGCTGCGGTGTTGTGCAGTGTTTCTGCAGCTGAAAAAGCAGACTCCGGAAGTCGGGTCTACGGCAAAACCGATAAGAATCCGGTTGCTTACAAAGTCGGCGAAGAAATTGTCTTTACCATTACTCCGGTCGTGAAGAATCTTCCGGAAGGCAAGTACTTTGTCAACTGGGTACTTGATGCTGATTGCAATGCGGCTCCGACCCGGAAAGGCAAAGCCGATGCTGCCAATGGCGCATTTACCATCAAAACCAGGATGACCAAGCCCGGATTTGTTCGTGTCGTTGCCAAAATGGTCGATGAAAAGGGCAAAGTTGTCAGACGCTATAAAGGCAGTAAACTGGTAGACGTTGCGTTCAACGGCGGAGCCGGTGTGGAAATCGAAAAGCTTCAGGGAACCCGGGAGCCGGAGGATTTCGACGCTTACTGGACTGCTCAAAAAGCACGTCTTGCCCAAGTTCCTCTCAAGGCTGATGTGAAATTTGTCAGAGAGCGCAGAGGAGTCAAGACCTATGCGGTGTCAGTTACCTGCGCAGGTCCCCGTCCGGTGACCGGATATCTCACTGTTCCTGCCAATGCCAAAAAGGGTTCTCTGCCTGCCGCTGTCACGTTCCACGGATATGGAACCAAAATTCAGACTCCTCCGACCTATCATCATGGACACGGCATCCTTTTTAACGTCAATGCCCATGGCTATGAGCTCGGCAAAGACAAGGCGTATTACGATGAATTCTTCAAAAGCATCCGTACCGGCAACAAAAACTATGCGATGAATCCCGAGGAGAACAAAGATCGTGACAAAACTTATTTCAACGGAATGGTTTTGCGTGTGCTCCGCAGTCTTGAATTTGTCCGCACCCTGCCGGAGTGGAACGGCAAAGACCTCGAAGTATTCGGCGGAAGCCAGGGCGGACTTCAGACTTACTGGGCTGCCGGACTGGATGAAAAGGTCACTCTCGCCAAACCCAGTATCCCCTGGTGCTGCGATCTCGGCGGACGCACGATCGGACGTATCAAGCCGACCTGGGGTATTCCCTATGCTCCGGCTATGGATTACTACGATGCCGCCAACCATGCAAAACGCGTGAAGTGTCCGGTGATCATTCCCCGCGGTGGTATCGGTGATTACACCTGTCCGCCGAGCGGAGTTGCGATTTCCTACAACAACGTCAAGGCTCCCAAAAAGATCTACTGGGTGCAGGGTTCGACCCACGGATATATTCCAGAAGAGGTGAAATCAGGCAAAGGACGTGTCTTGAGCGGAGAAGATGTCTTTGTTGTAGAGAGCAAGTAACCGTAAACAATCTGCGGAAAATATTGCTTTTCCGCAGCTGCTGACATATTCCCCTTGCGAGACAGAATGCAAGGGGATTTTTTTGTATAAAGATGGACAGCAAAAAACTCCCGGAACCATTGAGAAATGATTCCGGGAGTCTGTCAATAATCAAACAGAGCATCAGGCTCTTATTTTGAAGCCGGTGTTATTTGGCTTCCGGGAAGGGGATGCCGTTCTGGCGGTATGCTTCCTGCATGACCTCGATACGACGGCGGATCGTCTGCGGAGTGATAAGCTGCGGCTTGCCGTTACGGATCGCATCAAAAAGCGAATCGTAAAGTTTCTGCACCGGTTTGGGGGCAGGGGCTGCACCGGCACCGCTGTCGGCAACCGTTTCGGGTTCCCAGGTTTCAGTAGTGTATTCAAGTTTTTCAGAGCAATAGACTCTGCCCTCAAGAGGAACCGTGTCAAGCGGACGCTCGGGATATTTGCTCCAATCAACGTATTTCCACTCAAGTTTATTGGTGCCGCCGCGGAGAGTTCCGGCTGTACCGCAGATCAGCCAGCGATCCTGCGGGAAAGCTGTTGTGGCAGAGATGATAAGTTCAATCTGGGGTGCATCTTCACCAAAAAGGGTGAGGTTGAATTCATCTTCCGCGTCTCCGCTTGACATCGCATTGCGCATAAAAGCCTTGACTTGCGGTTTTGAGTCGCCGAAGAGTTCCATTCCATGATCGACCAGGTGCGGACCGTTGTTGTAGAGCTGACCGCCGCCGAAAGCTCTGCTGGTCTGCCAATCCCAGCGGCGGCAGAATCCGGGCCAGGAAATGCGGATGTATTTGATCTTGCCAAGAACACCGCTGTCGCAAATCTCTTTGACTTTCTGGAAATCTTCCTCAAAACGTCTCTGCTGGAACGGCTGGATAATACGGTTGTTGCGCTTTGCGGCTTCGATCATCATATCCACATCATCAGTGGTGTAACCGAAGGGTTTTTCGCAAAGGACGTGTTTTCCGGCATTGAGAGCCATTGTCGCATATTTTGCGTGAGAGTAGTTGTAGGTTGCAACGACGACAAGTTCCAGTTCCGGATCAGCGATGAGGTCTTCAGCTTTTGCATACTGCTTTGCATTGGGAAACGCTTCGTGGGTACGACGCTCCGGAATCTCATCACAGATGGCGCAGATGGTGAATTTATCCTGCATTTTGGCAATGGCGTCAGCATGGATACTGCAGCCGCTTCTTCCAAAGCCGATGATACCGAGTTTAATTGGTTCCATAATAGATAACTCCTTAAATCAATAGATCGCGCGGATGTTGGCGATGGATTTTTTAGTGCACTCAACGGTATCGGGGCCTTCGTATTCAACGACGGCGGAGATGATGTGTTCCATTTCTTTGAACTTGTTGAGCGTGGCGGGCAGATCAAGCGCACCTTCTCCGACGTTGGAGTCGATGTGTTTGCCTTCGCGGTTCCAGGTGAAGTCCTTGAAGTGGATACCGTACATACGGTCACCGAACAGTTCCATCCATCCGACAGGATTCTCGCTTTCAGTATGGATGCACCATGCGGTGTCAAGACAGAGACCGATGCGTTTGCTGCATTTGCTGAAGATGTATTTGAGGATCGTTGAGTTACCCATCCAGTTGTAACCGCCGTGGTTGTGGATGGCGGTGGGAATACCATACTCTTCGCTGAGCTTTTCAATGATGGCAACGGTTTTTTCCCACTCTTCGGGCTGGAAAGTGATACTTACAAGAGGAACTCCGGCAAGTTTTGCAAATTCAAAAAAGCGTCTGTTCCAGGCTTCATCGGGTTTGGCAGAAACGACACCGAGACCGGTGATGGCAACGCCGTTATCTTTGTAGTCTGAAGCGATCTTTGCCCAGGTTTCCGGAGCATCATAGTTGATGTGGGTTCCCGAGAGATCAGCGGTGCAGGCATCGCAATAACGGATTGCTTTGGCGCACTCTGCATTGTCGGTGATTTCGCGGAAAGAGTAAGTCTTCACGCCGATAAGTTTTTGCAAGTCGAACATTTTTCCTCCTTTAAAAAGGTTGTTGACGAATGTAGTTGTTCAATATATTCCGTATATAATATAACTTTGATTAAAAAAATCTCGTTCAAACTTAAATCAAAAACGTACATAATCCGCTCATAATTGGCTCGGTGTTATGTTTTCTTCTTTTTTGAACACGGTTGCAAAATGTTGCGGTGATGAAAAGCCGGTAAGATATGCTGCTTCGCTGATTGATGCTCCCTTTGCCAGCATTTTTCTGGCAGCTTTTATTCTGACTATACGGTAGTGGTGCATAACAGATACTCCGAAGCAATTGTGGAATGCCCGTTCAAGTCCGGCTCTGGAAACTCCCACCAGTTTGGCTATATCATCAAGTTTGAGCAGTTTTTCCAGATTTGCCTGCATGAGTTTTTCTGCGGCAAGACAAATTTTACTGAAGTTGTCGTCCTGTCTGATAAACTTACTGAAATCCGGAGCAAAAAGATCGATAGCAAGGTAGTTGAATCTCATTTCAGTTATCAGATGCGGTTCGCTTTTTTCATATTCAACGTTGGCTAATTTACGGGCAATATCCAACTGAACACTGTTGAGGCGGTTGGTGAGAAAACGCTCTGTAAGATTAAATTCATCATTGAAAAGAACGACCAGAGCTTTGCCTGACCCGGAAGTCACTTCCAGACTGCGCGGAACTCCCGGGGAAATAAGTATGAAATCGGATTTTTTCAACGTCAACGTATTGCCGTCACAGGTGTAGTTGACAGCTCCGTCGAGTACAGCATAAAGCTGTGAAACATTGTGGCGATGCTGTGAAAAGCACAGTCCGCGATGAAAGGTGGTCGTATGAATGTGCTGAATTGAAAAAGGCAGTTTGTTGTCATTCATTTCAGCGGCATATGCTCCATTTTCTGCCGTTCTTTCCGTTGATTATCTGCATGTCGATTTTGAAAAGGCGGCTTAGTTTTTCTTCTGTGAGCAATTCGCCGGAGCTTCCGCCGGCAAATATTTTTCCGTCAGAGAGCAGAAGGCCGTTGGAGAACATCGGCAGCAGATCTTCTATTCTCTGGGTGATGAACAATATAGTTATACCCGGAATTTTTTCCGGCATGGCAGAAATTATATTCAACAGCTCTTCTCTGCCAGCCGGATCGAGATATACGCTCGGTTCATCAAGAATCAGCAGGGCAGGGCGCAAAACAAGCGCACGGCAGATGAGCGTTCTCATCTGTTCTCCGCTGGAAAGAGTCTTGAAACGCCGGTCTGCAAAGGAACAGATACCGAGCGTTTCCATCATGCATCTTGCAGTCTCTTTTTCCTGATCGGTTATCTCCCGGAAAACTCCTATTGTGGAGTCAAAACCGGAATATACCAACTCTCTGACCGTAAAATCATCGACTTGAAAATCCATAAGCAGCGGACTTGCCAGGGCAATGTGTTTACGCATATCCCGGATATTGTCTTTGCCGAACTGCTTGCCGAGTACTTTTATTTTACCGCCATATGCAGGATAGAGATGTCCCAAAAGAAGCCTGACCAGAGTACTTTTGCCTGCTCCGTTGGGGCCGAGTATAAAGCTGTGCCGTCCGGCCGGGATTGACCAGGAAAAGTTGTGAAGTACCTCTTTGCCGTCACGGAAGACGGAGGCATTTTCTATCTCTATAACGTTTCCGGTCATCTTTGGGTATTCTTTTTGTATTCCATCCAGCGGTCGCGCAGCAGCTTGCCGTGGGCAAAACTCTGTTCAAATCCGTCGAAGTCGCCGGATTCGATCTGCTGTTTGAACCGGTTGTAGACCTGATCGAATTCAGCAAGTGCCTCCAGAACGGCTTCTCTGTTGTGTTCTACTATTTCACGCCACATTTGAGGATTGCTTGAAGCGATCCGGCAGGTGTCGCGGAATCCGGTGGCGCATCCCCTGAACAGTTCCAATTCTGTATCAGGATCTCTTGCATCAAGAATACCGGTCGCAAGCGCAGAGGCAAGGACGTGCAGAACGTGACTTGTGCGCGCAACTATCGCATCGTGATGTCCGGCATCAATAAGAGATGGATGGCTTCCGACAGATTTCCACAAATTGAAGACTTTGTCGATATATTCCTGCGGAACACCCTCCGCCGGAGTAACAAACACATCGGCATTATCGTAAAGCGTGGGAAAGGCGGAGTAAAAACCGCTTTTTTCCGTACCTGCCATCGGATGACTGCCAATGTAGTAGACTTCAGGTGGCAACGATGATACAGATGTCTGCAGCATTTTGTTTTTGATACTGCCCAAATCGGTAATGATACTTCCGGCAGGCATTATTCTGCCGAGGGAGGAAATATACTCAATAATTTGCGGAATCGGCATGGCAAGTACAGTGATATCTGAATTCTTTGCCGCTTCTTCTGCAGTATCAAAAACTTTGTCAACAACATCACAATCAACTGCGGCACGGCGTATCTCTTCGCGCCGCGCCCAGCCGATGCGCTCGAACCCTTTGCCCCGCATGGCCATTCCGAGAGAGGCTCCGAGGAGTCCGAGGCCGATAATAGAAACAGTCATTTTCAGATTTCGATGGTCAGACCATCCCAGGCAACAGTCATATTGAACTTGGCAAAGTGATCAGTAAGTTTGTCATGATTGGCTTTGCCGTTGTGAGAGAAGTGGTTGACGTAAACTGGAGTTTCTGCAGTGATACATCCCATTTCGATGAGACGGTCACGGAACTGGACAGTCGTATTAATTCCAAGATGGTTGATGGCAAGATCAGGTTGTCCGAAGGAGCAGGTTGACTCAATGACAGCGGCGTCAAGCTTGAGATTCTCAAACATCTTCCAGCTGGATTCAAAGAGCATACCGGTGTCGTTGGCGATAAGCACGGTTTTGCCGGCTCTGCGGATGACCAGAATCATTGCGCCGCATCCGGGAGAATGGTGGGCTGGGATGGGGAGAATCTCCATATCTTCATCCTGCAGCCATTTTCCTTCTGAAAACGGAATGGCATTGATATTGAGAACGCTGAATTCTTTTCCGGTCTGCTTGAGGAAAAGACGCAGGGATTCACCGCTTGCCATTACGTTTATGTTGTGGGAAACCTGGCTGAAGTAGGGAGAATGACGGAAAAGAAACTCCACCGGAGTCATGTGGTCTTCATGGGGATGGGTGAAAAGCACGCGTTTGATGGCAGTCTGATCGATATCGTACTCAATGCTCTGCCAGTATCCGTCAGGGCCGTAGTCAACAATGGTGTCGCTGTCGATAAGATAGCTGCAGCGTTTACGCAGTTCTTTGCCTTTGAGCTTTTTGGCGATGCGGCAGACTTCGCACTCGCACCAGATTGCGGGGATTCCTTCAGCGGCGGCAGTTCCGAGAAATTGCAGTTTCATAGTAAGATATCCTTATATTATGTTGATTTCGTGCAGTTTGTCAAGTTCCTGAATCAAAAGCGGAGTGAAATTGCGGCGGTTGTTTTCGTCGGCAAGCTCCTCTTTGGACCAGAATTTCAGTTCATCTATTTCGCTTTCCTGAAACTTGAAGGGACCGGCGGAACGCAGAGCAAAAACTCCGGCATCTTCGCTTTCGATTTCATTTCTCACCTGTTCAGTGAAGAGAAATTCAAGTTCAACGTTTCCGGTTATTCCAAGTTCTTCGGCAAGCTCTCTTCTTGCTCCGGCAAGATAATCTTCTCCGGCATCGAGGTGTCCGCCGACAGCGGTATCCCATTTGCCGGGCTGAATATCTTTGGTCATCTTGCGTTTCTGAAGCAGAATGTCGCCGGTTTCCGGATGTATCACCACGACATGAGCCGTGCGGTGAAGCAGGGCGGGATTTCCGTGACACTCGCTTCTCAACGCTGTTCCGATGCGGTTGCCCGCATCATCATAGATGTCAAAGTACTCTTTTTTCATTACTTGCGGATGATGGCAAGCAGCTCGTCACGCTTTGCCTGCATAAGTTCAGGAGTATCGGCTTCAACGATGAGGCGCAGCAGCGGCTCGGTGTTGGAGGCACGGACATTGAACCACCAGTTGCTGTACTCGGAACTGATTCCGTCCAGTTCATACATGTTGCCGTCAGCATATTTGCTCTTGATTTCAGCAAGGATGGGGGCGACATCTTTGACTTTGGAGTTGATTTCTCCGCTGGAGAAATACTTTCTGAGCGGAGCAACAAGTTCACTTACCGGAACGCCTTTCTTGTTGATGAGGTTGGCAAGCATAATGAAAGCCAAGCCCTGGGATTCAGCGGTGAAGTTCTGCTTGAAGTAGTAGTGGCCGGAAAGCTCACCGGCAAAGACGGCATCATTTTCTCTCATCTGCGCTTTGATGAAGGCGTGTCCGACGCGGGATTGAATGGCTTTGCCGCCATTCTCACGGATGCACTCCGGAACCGCACGGCTGCTGCGCAGGTCGTAGAGGATCGTGGCCGGTCCGTTGGAAAGAATATCCTGGGCGATCAGAGCGGTAAAAAGATCCATCGGAATGATTTCACCCTTGTCATCAATAAATCCGCAGCGGTCGGCATCGCCGTCGAAGGCGGCACCGAAATCAGCTCCGACCTCTTTGACTTTTGCTTTGATGGCATCGAGAGTGTCGAGCTGAAGCGGATTGGCTTCATGATTGGGGAATGTTCCGTCGAGAACATCATACATCGGGATGATCTCAAAAGCATCGGTGATTCCGGCTATTTCGTAGAGGCCCATGGCGTTTGCGTAGTCGACGACAACTTTAAGCTTGCGGTCGGCGGGCTTCAGAAAACTCTTGAGAAAAGCGGCATACTCAGGCTTGATGTCGTAAGTTGAAAGAGTGCCCTTTTCTGCACAATCTTTCCATGCACCGGCTTCGGCGATGCGCTTGATATCCTGAATTCCGGTGGCACCGGAAATCGGAACAGCGTTGGCGCGGCAGAGTTTGAATCCGTTCCATTCGCCGGGGTTGTGACTGGCAGTGATCATAATGCTGCCGTCAGCTTTGAGGGTTCCGTTGGCAAAGTAGCTCTGGGGAGTTGAAGAGAGTCCGAGGTCAATGACGTCGGCACCCTGGGCCATCATTCCGCGGCTGATGCCTTTGAACAGCTCTTCGGAGTGCGGACGCATGTCGCGTCCGACAACGACTTTCTTCGCTCCGGTAAACTCAATATACGCTCTGCCGATTTTTTCGGCAATATCTTCATTGATGTCCACGGGATAGACACCGCGGATATCGTATGCTTTAAAAATTTCAGCCATTTATTATCTCCTCTGGCAATATTGGAATTATTTGTGGTCACAGCCGCAGTTGCAGTCGTGGTCGTGATCGTGGTCGTGTCCGCAGTCGCAATCGTCTCCGCAACAGCAGTCATCGGAAAAGAACATTTTGATCTGCTCAACGACACCCTCCGGGGTGAAGCCGAATTTTTCTGCCAGCACCTTGTAGGGGGCGGAAGCACCGAAGTGATCGATACCGATGGAGTAATTTGCAAGCTGGCCCCAACCGTAGGTGGTTCCGGCTTCGATTGAAATAACTGCAGGACAATCGGAGGGAAGAATTGACTCCTGATACTCGTAATCCTGTGCGGCAAAAAGCTCCTGACTGGGCATTGAAACCACACGGACGCGGACGCCTTCGGCTCTCAAGAGTTTTGCAGAATCGATTGCCAGATTGACTTCGCTGCCGGTTGCCAGCAGGATGATGTCGAAGTCCTCTTCATCATCGACAACGAATGCGCCTTTGGCAACATCGACGTTCTTTGCTGCTTCGGCGGAGTACGGTGCAAGGTTCTGACGGGTGAGCAGGAGTGCAACAGGACCATCGGATTCCAGCGCAACAGCCCACGCCTGGGCGACTTCGTGTGCTTCGGCAGGACGGAGAACCGTCATTCCCGGAATGGTGCGGAGCAT
>JAZQTR010000225.1:0-4080 GCA_045630865.1 Victivallaceae bacterium | reverse complement strand
AGGCGGAAGACCTGATGATGAACGCTCCGAGCGAAGTCACCATCAAACAGCTTCGTGAGCTTCACATTGAGATCAAACTTCCCAAAAAGATGGAAGAGAAAAAGGAGAACGCTTGATGAAAAAATTTTTCACTGCCATTCTGCTTGTCACCGTCTGCTTTATCTGCAATGGTTCCGGAGTATTTGAGCAGGTTCCTGCCGACAGCTCCGTTATCTGCCGGATCAATGTGAGTGATGTTCTTGCGCGCCCCGAAGTCAACAAGGTGTTGAATACCAAAGAGGCTCTCGAAACACAGCTCGAATTTGCACAAAAGGCAGGATGCAGCATCAGTGACATAACAGAAGCGGTCATCGCAATATGGGGGGATAACCGTACTGCGGTTCTGCTCAAACTCAACAAGAGCGTTGATGTTGATGCGGCAGTGAAGAAATTTCAGACAGCGGAGAAAAAACTTGCAGGAAAAGCCGCCTACTATGCGATCAACTCCGGAGCTGTAAGCCAGATTTCCGGAGACCTGGTCGCATTCGCTTCGCCCGAAGACATGACTGCTTTTCTTGCCTCTCCCAAAGGAATCCCTGCTTCATTGAAGGAGCTGTCAACTAAATTCGCAGCCCAAAGTGCCCCTGTCGCCTGGATGGTATTCGGCGGTAAAGGCATCAAGTTCAGCGGCAGCGCAAGTTACGGCTTCTCCGGCAAGGGAAATAATGATCATGTTATTTCTGCTGACATAGTTTTCCGCAAGGAAAAAGAGGCCCAGCAGTTTGCAGCCATTGCCCCGATGTACAGTGGAATGTTTTCCGGACTGCTTTTCGGATCTGATCCCAACCTCGGTGCAGATGTGGTCAGAAACTTCCGAGTCAACAATTTCGGAAAAACAGTCCGGATGAGCATTTATCTGCCGGCATCACTGGTTGATAAAATCACAGTATACGCCCAGAATCAGGGACAGAAGCAGCTCAACAGGATCGAGCCGTCTGTCTCTTCTTCAACAACGAAAGAATAACAACTTTTGCAGAGCCGGATACATTGGTACAGGATCTCCTGTGCGGTACTTTCCGTGATCGCTTTACTGGCAGCGGCCGTTGGATTGGTTTCCGATGAGTCGCCCCGGGATTGGCTGGTCAATGACCGGCTCTACGCAAAAGAGATAAAAGCAGCAGCAGAAAAATACAATCTCGACCCGCTTCTGGTCAGAGCTGTTGTTTTTCAGGAAAGCCGTTTTGATCCATTTGCCAGAGGTGAGGACGGCGAATATGGCTTGATGCAGATCCTGCCATCAGGTTCCGTAACAGATTGGGCTCGTATCAACCGGAGACAATTACCTGCCAAAGATGAGCTGACAAATCCGGAGCTGAATCTGGAAATAGGCTGTTGGTATCTTGCCCGGGCAATGAAACGTTACAAGGATTACCGGAATCAGATCGCACTGGCACTTGCGCAGTACAATGCAGGAGCCAGACGGGCTGACAAATGGAAACCTCCGGTAAAAAACGGTGAAGTAATTCCGCGGATCAATATCGGATCCACGAAAAAATATGTATCAAGTATAATCAGGCGTTACCGCCGTTATCAGACCCGATGAAACTTTTTCGGACACTTTCAGTAATAATCGCTTTTCTGCTGGCGTACAAAGTATTTCCGGCCGAGCCCGTTGTGTTCGATTTCAAGACCAGGGAGGAGTTATCCAGATGGAAGCTCCGCCGCACCAACCTGATAATACCTGCCAGCAAGTTTTTTGTAGAGAATTGCGAAGGAGCCCGGGACAACAAAGCATTGGTCGTATCCTGCAAGAGTTCTTCGGGTGTGATGATGCTTTCTCCGAAAGAACTTGATCTGCATAAAACTCCAATAATGAAATGGAGATGGAGAATTATCCGTCCGGTCGTACTGAAAGACAACAATGAACCTGATGATCAGGCAGCGGGCATCTATATCGCCGACGGTACGACTTTGCGGCAGTTTTCTGTAAGTTACCGTTGGGAGCACTTCCGGCGTCCCGGGTCAGAAAAAATCGTCCGCTACAGCGGCGGAGCGATGACTGTCAATGCGGTATGTCTGCGCAACAGCAGCACTCCGCCAGGTGTCTGGGTTGAAGAAGAACGCGATGTGCTGGCTGATTTTCAAAAAGCGTACAAGCGTGGAATCAAAAGCTATTATGCCATCGGTATCGGCGGCAACAGTCAATACACAAAATCAAACACGCGGGTGGAGATAGACTATATAGAGTTCCATCCCCGCACCGCAAAATAAAGGAGATAATACAATGATCGGTTGGCAAGAAGTACTTCTCATTTGTTTTGTAGTCCTGCTTCTCTTCGGAGCAAAGCGTATTCCTGAAGTTGCCCGTGCCCTCGGAAAAGCCTCCAGAGAATTTCAGAATGCCAAAGACGGCATGCTTGATGAGATCAACAAAGAACCTGCTGCATCTGATAAAGAGCAGGATAAGACTGCCGAAAAAGAAGAAGAAAACAAGTAATGTTCGATCCAAATCCCAACGGAAGCATTATAGACCAGCTTGAAGCTTTCCGGGGAGTGATTTTGCGCTGCATTGCCGGTGTTGCCATTGGTATTGTTCCGGGATTTATCGCCGCACCTTATCTTCTGAAACACATGGTGCAGTACGCTTGTCCGCCGGAAATCAAACTCCATTATTTCTCGTTGCTCGAACCTTTTTTTGTTCAGCTCAATATGGGGCTGATCATCGGCGTTGCCGCAACCAGCTGGTGGATATTCTGGCAGGCAGGAGCTTTTATTGCTCCGGGATTGTACCGCAACGAAAAGAGCGCATTGCTTAAAATGTCGCTGATATCGGCTTTTCTCTTTCTGCTGGGAGGAGGATTCGGATTTTTTGCAGTTCTTCCGCTTGTACTGAAATTTTCATACTCATTTGCAACTGCAGAGCTGCAGCCGGTCATCGGAGTTGGAGATTTTCTCGGAATGGCTACAATGCTTATGCTCGGATTCGGGGGAAGTTTTCAGTTTCCGGTAGTGCTTGTGCTTCTTGCAAAGCTCGGAATAATCAAGCCGCAGGGATTGCGGAAAAAACGTCCTATCGTAATAACTGTTATCTTTGTCGTTGCGGCGTTCCTCACTCCACCTGATATAATCAGTCAGCTCTGCATGGCACTGCCGGCATGGCTGCTTTTTGAAGTAACTTTATGGTGGATCGAGCGGATGCCCGCACGCGAAGCATTACCGGAAAAAGCAACAGAAGTTTGTGATTCAGACACTGTTATTGCCGCAAAACAGACACCATACCCTGCCCCCGGCAAAAAGCGGCGCAAAATAAGGCCACTGTAAAATGAGTACCGTTCAGGAAAATAAATTACAGAAAATGCGTTTTTACACAGCAGAATCTGCCGTGCGAGAGGTGTTGAAGGGAATTTTTTCAACACCACAGTCTCCCGCCGACCGGACTCTGGCTGACTTTTACCGCCGTCACCGCAACTGCGGCTCACGCGACAGAGCGTTGATAAACAACTGTGTTTTTGCCCTGCTGCGTTACTGGGGATTTATCAGAGAGTTGATGCCGCAAACTTTGCGGGAAAGAGTTGAATCCGGAAAACCGGATCTTCAAAGCCGCGATATACTTGCCATACTTTACTTTGCTCTTTTTACTGACAATACTCCGCAGGAAACACTCAAAGACCTTGCCGAAACAATAGGAGTTCAATCTGTATCCTGCACTTCTGACGATCCGCGACTCCGTGCAGAAGCGGCTTCTGGAATATTCGGCAGTCCCATGAGTTTTGTTTACACTTCACTTATTCCGGACTTCAAATACTTTGTTCCGCAAAATTGGGATTACAACGGCTATTGTATGCGCCTCGGGAAGCGTCCTCCGCTCTGGATACGCTTTGCATCTGAAGAGGCGGCAGAACGAGTCACAAGTGAGCTGCGGAATGCCGGATATGATTTTTACAGACACACAGCACTATCCTGTGCGATAACCACAGGAAAAGTCAATCTGCAGCAGTTGGATACGTTCCGTAACGGACTCTTTGAAGTTCAGGATCTGGCGAGCCAAGTCGGATCGTAGCCATGTCGTTCTGTGAGCCAAGGAGTTGTACAAAAGGATTG
>JAZQTR010000224.1:0-5504 GCA_045630865.1 Victivallaceae bacterium | reverse complement strand
GGTCAACGACTGGGGTGCCATCGCCTACGGTGACGGAAAGTTTGCCGAAGCCATCCACCGTCCCGGTCTTGAGATCTTCGACCGCGTCGGCGGCGGCGACAGCTTCGCTTCCGGTATGATCTACGGACTTATGACCGACGGTTCCGTCGAGTTCGCCGTCAACTGCGGTGCCGCCCACGGCGCACTGGCTATGACCACTCCGGGAGATACCTCCATGGCGACCTGGCCGGAAGTCAAAAAACTTATGCAGGGCGGCGGCGCACGCGTCGATCGCTGATATCCACAGCCAAGTGGAATATAACGATACCGGAATCGGAAAATATTCTCCCGTTCCGGTATTTTGTTTTTGAAGCAAGAGAGGCAAAATGAGTTTTTCCGATTCCGTATCAGCATTGAAGCACTATTTCGGCTTCGACTCTTTTCTTGACGGTCAGCAGGAGGTGGTGGAAGCCATACTCCGCGGCGAAGACCTCGGAGTCATTATGCCTACAGGTGCAGGAAAATCCATCTGCTATCAGCTTCCGGTGCTGATGAAGCCCGGTTACGGCATCGTCGCCTCTCCGCTTATCGCACTTATGGCGGATCAGGTCGAGGCGTTGTGCGCCAGAGGGATTCCCGCCACATTTGTCAACAGTACGCTCGATCTTGCAGAACAGCACCGCAGGCTCAATGCGGCGGTGAGCGGCGCAGTAAAACTGCTCTATGTCGCGCCGGAAAGATTTCATACTGACTTTTTCCGCTCGATCTTAAGAGAAAGCCCCCCATCCGTGCTGGTGGTCGATGAGGCGCACTGTATCAGCCAGTGGGGACACGATTTCCGCCCTGCGTACCGCCGTATCGGACAGGTCGTTGATGAGTTCGATATTCCGCAGGTCTGCGCTTTTACTGCAACTGCCACCAATGCGGTCAGAGAGGATATAAAGCGTCAGCTCCACCGTCCGGATATGAAGATGGTGGTGCGCGGATTCCGCCGCCCCAATCTCGCCTTCGAGGTCAAAGAGTGCCGGAGCGATGCCGACAAACTTGCTGCTGTGGATACCGTACTGAAACTCAAGCAGCCGACGCTTATCTACGCCGCCACCCGTCAGGCAGTGGATGAATTGGCTGCCATACTCAAGATCAGAGGCTATCACGCCGGTATGTCACCGCTTGAACGTGCCGCAAGTCAGGAGTATTTTATGACCGATCCGGCTCCGGTGCTGGCGGCGACCAATGCATTTGGAATGGGTATCGACCGTCCGGATGTCCGGTGTGTCATCCACTACAATCTGCCGGGAAGTCTTGAGGCGTACTATCAGGAGGCGGGACGTGCCGGACGTGACGGCAGAGAGTCAAGATGCATCCTGCTCTTTTCATATGCCGACCGCTACGTTCAGGAGTTTCTGATAGATCTCTCCAATCCGGAATACGAAGTTGTCCTCTCGGTCTACCGGGTTCTGCGCCGCCTTGCTGCCGACAGGAACAGTAATATCCTTTACGAAACACCGGCAACTCTTCTGCCGCTGGTTTCAAGTGCCAAATCCGACGGAAAGATCTCCGCAAGTCTTGCTCTGCTTGAACGCGCCGGAGCCATCAGAAGAGAGCAGCTGCGCCGTTCCTCCGGAAAAATGCGCTTCATCCGCAACATAAATGAACTGCGGCTTATCCACCAGCTGGAAAATACCCAGCGTTCACGTTTTATTGTCCGCTGTATCAACCGTTACGGCGAACAGCTCAAATACCCTGCGGAGTACTTCATCGACGAGCTTGCCGCCGTCTGCGGACTCAATGAAGAGCAGCTCAAAAGGGTGATAGCCGCACTCAAAAACGATTATATCGAGTGGGAAAGCGGATTTTCCGGCCGCTCGATAGAACTGCTTACTCCCGATCAGGCTGTTCCCGGACTTGACCGCGATGCGATGGATGAAAAACGCGATTACGAGCGCGGAAAACTCGAAGAGGTGATAAATTTTGCCCGCCATAACCGGGGATGCCGTCAGGCAGAGCTGATTTCCTACTTCGGAGAGCGTTCCGGAAATTGGAACTGCGGACTTTGCGACTGCTGCAATATGGAAGATCACTCCCGAGATCTTGACGAGCGTGAAACTGCAACCGCCCGGGCGGTAATTACCGGAGTCGCCTGTTTCGACGGCAGAATCGGAGCCGCTCTGCTGGCAAAGGTGCTTACCGGACACGAGAGCATAGACGGTTTCCGCCGCCGCAGTCCTGCATTCGGAGTTTTGAGACGCGAAAAGATGAGTGTCATTCAGGATTATATCTCCGCCGCCGAGCGCGCCGGTTATCTTGAGCGTCAGGATTGCGCCGGTTACCCCTGCCTTGCCCTTACCGACAAGGGCCGGGAGGCACTTTATGCCTCGACAGCCATCCGTCTGCCGCTGAAAGAGAAGCAGGCAAAAGAGAGAACAACCGGAAAAAGTACGGCGGCAAAAAAGAGCTCAGCCGGAAAACAGGCGGTATCAGAACAACAGGACTACGATCTTATCACGGTGCTTACTGCGCTGCGCAACAAGATAGCTGATGCAGAACATCTGCCGCGTTTCCAGATATTGAGCAACGCCACGCTTCAGGCACTTGCAGAGAGAATGCCGTCAACTCTCGAAGAGGCGGCGGAGGTTCCGGGAATAGGGCCTGTCAAGCTGCGAAGAATTGTTCCGGCAATGCTCGAAGCAATCCGGCTTTGGAAGATATCGACCGGCAAAAAGTGACCTGCCTTGTACTGCATCTGCCGATAGTAGACTGGCTGTCCCGGATATTAGAACGTGCGTATTTGCAAATTCCTGCATATCAACCAGAAAAACAATTGCCGACCAACGGGAGCCGGAAAGTCCTCAAAGTTTTTTGGGAAAGAGGAAAGGGTTTTCCCCGATTCCCATCCCCTATCCCTCATTACCGGCACACTTGCCGGCGAGGGTTCCGGAGGCGAGGGCCCAGGTGATATTGAAGCCGCCGCAGGGGCCTGTGACGTCGAGGAGTTCTCCGGCGAAGAAGAGGTTTTTGACGAGGCGGCTTTCGAGGGTATCGGGGTTGATATTTTTGAGGGATACGCCTCCGAGGGTGACCATGGCTTTATCCCACGAGCCGGTTCCGGTGGCGTCGAAGCGGTGTTTTTTTATTCCGGCGATAAGTTCGGCGGTGTCGGAGCTTTTGAATTGAGAGGCGGGGCAATCGTTGCCGTTGAGCAGGTAAGCTGCGAGTTTTCGCGGGAAAATTTCTGCCAGCAGGGAAAGTACGCTTTTTTTTCCGCGTGAGCTGTGCCATGAGGAAATGACTGCTTTGAGTTCATCTTCTGATTTTTCCGGAAGAAAATCGACGACTATTGGAACCTGCGGCATTTGGGCGAGCAGTTGGGCGACTCTTCCGGCAAGATCGAGGACTGCGAAGGCTGAAAATCCTGTTTTGGTAAAGAGCAGTTCTCCGCGTTCGACATTTTTTCTTTCGTGCTTGAGATCGATGAAAACGGCGGCGTCATTCAGGGATATACCGGCGCAGTCATGTACCCAGTCATCTTTTACGCTGATACCGGTCATGGCGGGGAAGAGTTCTGTGACGGAGTGGTTTACCTGTTCTGCGAGGCGGTATCCGGTTCCCAGTCCGCCGAGGGCGGGATAGCTTCTGCCGCCGCAGGCGAGGATCAGGGCATCGCAGGGATAAACTCTGCCGGATACTTCCACTCCGGATACGGCATTGTTTTCTGTGATGATCCGGGTGATGCGGGAACCGGTTTTTATTTCAACTTTGAGCCGTGAGAGATTTTCGAGCCACATATTGAGGACATCGCTGGATTTTCCGCTG
The DNA here is from genome assembly GCA_045630865.1 of Victivallaceae bacterium. Taxonomy (GTDB): domain Bacteria; phylum Verrucomicrobiota; class Lentisphaeria; order Victivallales; family Victivallaceae; genus UBA1784. The sequence continues at coordinate 1,712 of JAZQTR010000224.1, read as the reverse complement.
GCGGGAAAGTAGTGAAAACCATCTTCTTTGACCAGCTCCACACCGTTGGTGCTGAAAAAGTCGAGCAGAGTCCTGCCGTGGAAACTCTTGAGTGCCGGAAGCAGAAAACGCCAGTTTTTGCCGAATCTTCTGGCGAAATCCTCAAGTTCGAGGGTGTTGGTGACGTTGCATTTGTTTCCGCCTGATGCCAGAAGCTTCAATCCGGGGCGCGGCATCTGTTCAAAAACTGTGACCTGACATCCGTTCAGTGCCGCGTTGCAGGCGGCGGCAAGTCCTGCCGGACCGGAACCGGCAACAAAAACTGTTTTGCGGGGCATTGATCACTGCTCCACGGGGTTGAAACAGGCGAAACCGTGTCCGTTTTCTTCGTTCCACTGCGGCTGGCTGGTCCGGCAGATGTCAAGACAGCGGCGGCAGCGGGGATGGAACGGACAGCCGGAGGGAGGAGCAAGCGGCGACGGAACATCTCCTGTCAGCACAATGCGCTCGGTGTTGCGCTTCTGTACCTCCGGAACGGCTGAAAGCAGTGCCTGCGTGTAGGGGTGGCGCGGAGATGAAACCAGTTCTGCCGATGGCGCGGACTCCACGATTTTGCCCAGATACATTACAAGGATCCTGCTTGAAATATGCTCGACGACAGCCAGATCGTGAGCAATGAAAAGAAACGATGTCCCTGACTCTTTTCTGATGTCGTCCAGCAGATTCACCACCGCCGCCTGAACACTGACGTCAAGGGCGGAAACCGGTTCGTCGGCAACGATGAAAAGCGGATCTGCGGCCAGGGCACGGGCTATTCCGATACGCTGACGCTGACCGCCGGAAAACTGATGCGGATAACGGTCGAGATACTCGGCTTTCAGACCGACTCTTTCGAGCAGCTCTGCGGCTCTCGCCCTGCGAGATGCCTGATCTGACTTCATGGAGAGCTTCAGAACTTCGTCGATGGCTGAAAATATGGTCAGACGCGGATTGAGTGAACCGTACGGATCCTGAAAGACCATCTGGAAATCTTTGCGTCTGGCTGCAAGTTCGCGTCCTTCGGCATTGGCGATGTCGAAGCCGTTGAGGATGATTTTTCCGGAGCTGGGTTTTTCCAGTCTGACCAGAGCGCGTCCGATAGTGCTTTTGCCGCATCCTGATTCACCGACCAGTCCGACAATTTCGCCTCTGCCGACTTCAAAGGAAACCCCTCTAACGGCGTGAAGAAATCTCTTTTTACCGAACAATCCGCCGCGCAGGGGGTAATCGACAGTAAGATCCTGAACTTTGAGCAAGGCGGACATATCAGCTCCGTTTGATAGCCGCGATGACGGTCAGATTGTCGACACCGCCATTGGCATTGGCTTGAGTTATTATATTTTTGACGGCTTCATCAGCAGTTTCTGCGGCGGAAAAAATCTCCGCGATCTTCTCTTCAGCAAGGGAGTTGTAAACGCCGTCGCTCATCAGAAGAAAGCGTCCATTTCCGGTTGACGGAAAAGTGAACATTTCCGGCGTCATCGTTTTGGTTATTCCCACTGCGAGATAGAGGCAGTTGATTCCGTTATGTTTCACCGTGTGATCTTCGGTCAGGCGGCGCAGTCTGCCGTTTTCAAGAGTGTACAGCCGGGAGTCTCCGGCATTGGCGGCAACGATAAAATCTTCAGAAAACACCGCCGCACAGACAGTACAGCCCATCGGCAGCGGATTCTGATCAAGTCGGAGGCCAAGCG
>JAZQTR010000223.1:0-6212 GCA_045630865.1 Victivallaceae bacterium | reverse complement strand
GCCTGGCTGGATACCGGAACTCACGAGAGTATGCTTGATGCCGCAAACTTCATCCGTACTGTGGAGACCCGTCAGGGACTTCAGATTGCCTGCCTTGAGGAGATCGCTTACGAAAACGGCTGGCTCGATAAGGATGGTGTCCGCAAGGGTGTTCAGCACATGCTCAAAACAGATTACGGACGCTATCTGCTGCGTATGATCGGAGACGTGAAATGAATGTTATAAAAACCGATATTCCTGACGTTCTGATAATTGAACCCAAAGTGTTCGGCGATGACCGCGGCTACTTTTTTGAATCGTGGAACAAAGCCCGTTTTGAAGAGTACGGCATAAATGCCGATTTTGTTCAGGATAATGAGTCAAAATCCCGCTTCGGGGTTGTCCGTGGACTTCACTATCAGGCTCCGCCGTACACTCAAGCCAAATTGGTGCGGGTTATTTACGGCAGTGTTCTTGATGTTGCACTTGACATCCGCAAGGGTTCTCCCACTTTTGGAAAACACGTTGCGGTCGAACTCTCTGCTGAAAATAAACGTCAGCTCTTTGTCCCGCGCGGTTTTGCTCACGGATTTGCAGTGCTTTCCGAAGAAGTTGTTTTCGCCTACAAGTGTGACAACAGTTATATGCCATCCCACGAGCGCGGGATCGCTTTCGATGATCCTGCCCTCGGTATCGACTGGCAGGTGAAGCCTGAAAAATTCATACTTTCGGCGAAAGATACTGTTAATCCGCTCTTTGCCGATGTGGATATTCCGGATTTTGATTGAGGTAAACAGAGTTATGCGTGTACTTCTCACAGGCGGCAAAGGTATGCTTGGACGTACCCTCTGCAGCGTTCTCGGTAACGAATTTGACATTGTTCCGACCGATCTGCCTGAAGCTGACATCACCGATGCTGCAGGTTTCGGAAGTGTTCTGGATAAATATGCTCCTGATGCAGTTATCCACTGTGCTGCGATGACACAGGTCGATGATTGCGAGAGCAAGCAGGATCTTGCCTACCGGCTGAACGCTTACGGAAGTGCAAATGTCGCTCTCAACTGCAAAAAACGCAATATCCGGCTGATCGCCATTTCAACTGATTATGTTTTTGACGGTGAGTCTGAAGTTCCTTACAACGAGTTTTGCAATGCGACCGGCGGCAATACCGTCTACGGCAGAAGCAAATTTGCCGGAGAGCGTGAGATCAGAGCGATTTATCCCGAAAGCGTGATCTGCCGTATCTCCTGGCTTTACGGTCCCGGCGGGCCGAGCTTTGTCCATGCGATGATGAAACTTGCCGCTTCCGGAAAAACCGAGCTTAAAGTTGTCGAAGATCAGCATGGAAATCCGACCAGTACTTTTGCGGTTGCCAACGCTTTGCGCGGAATACTGAAACGTCCGGAGCTTTCCGGCGTATTCCATCTCACCTGCGAGGGCGTCACCACCTGGAAAGGTTTGGCGGAAAAGGTTTTTGAATATGCCGGAATCGAGTGCAAAGTCAACGGCTGTACAACCGGAGAGTTTCCGCGTCCTGCGCCCCGTCCGCACCACTCCGCTCTTGACAAGATGATGTTGAGGATCACCGGATTGCCTGCGATGCCGGATTGGCAGGAGGCTCTCAAAGAGTTTATGTCAAAAGAGTTCAACTGCTGAAAAAGAGGTTCTGTCATGCGTACTGTAATGTTTGCCGTGTTGTCTCTTCTTTCTTTTACGCTCTGTGCCGGAGATGTTTTCCGCAGCAGTAACGGCAGAGTTGCCGGAACAGCCAGCACATTCGGCGGAACAACGACTTACCGCAGCAGCTCCGGGCGCATTACCGGTACCGCCAGAACTTTCGGCGGAACAACGACTTACCGCGACAGCTCCGGACGAGTTACCGGCACTGCCAGAACTTTCGGCGGAACAACGACTTACCGTGACAGTTCCGGGCGTATTACCGGCACCGCCAGAACTTTCGGCGGAACATCGACTTACCGTGACAGTTCCGGACGTGTCACCGGAACGTCCCGCACTTTCGGCGGAACAACGACTTACCGTGACAGCTCCGGACGTATTACCGGCACCAAGAGAAGCAACTGATGACATTCGCCGCCTTTGAGGAAAAAATAACCGCGGATCTTGCCGCCTCCGGAATAGAAAACAGCCGTTGCGAGGCTGCCAATCTGCTTTCGGAGATCTTCGACATAAGCAACAGTGAACTAGCTTTCAGAAAGGCATCCGGCAGAGCAGTTTCAGATGATGAAATGAAAGCTGTCAATGCCGCTCTTGTGCGCCGGATCAAACGTGAACCGCTTCAGTATATCACGGGCAGGGCGTATTTCAGAGATCTTGTGCTTGAAGTTAATCCTGACGTTCTCATCCCGAGATTTGAAACAGAATTGCTGGTTGACCGGGTGGTGGAAAACGCTCCGCATGGAGCGAAGATACTCGATATCGGCACCGGATCTGGAGCGATAGCTGTTTCCTGTGCGTACGAGAGAAAAGATTGTGATGTGCTTGCTCTTGATATCAGTGCCGCAGCACTGGAAACTGCGCAGCGCAATGCTGAAAAATATCAGTTGAAAAATATCCGCATCCGGAAGAGTGACCTCTTTTCAGCCCTTGCTCCGGAGGAAACGTTTGATGTCATTGCGGCAAATCTTCCTTACGTCACATTTGATGAGTATGACGTTCTGCAGCCGGAAGTCAAAGAGTTTGAGCCGCAGCTTGCCCTTACCGCCCACGATGATGGGCTTGATCTCATTTACAAGGTGTGCAGAGAGTTGGATCACCGGCTGAACCCCGGAGCTTTTGCCATATTTGAGATGTCTCCGCACCAGACGGAAAAAGTGGCTGAACTGCTCGGCAAAACAGGTTTTTCCTGTTCTGTTATATCTGACTATACCTCAAGAGAACGTTTTGTCTGCGCCCGAAAGAGATGAAAGTATCCCGAGAGCTGCGCCATATACTCGGCAGAAAAGGTGAAGATACTGCAGTAAGGTATCTCGAAGATCAGGGGTGTATCATACTCAACCGCAACTGGCGCACCAAAGCCGGAGAGCTGGATATAGTTGCTCTTGACGGCAAATATCTGGTCTTTGTCGAAGTTAAAACCAGAAGTTTCCGGAGTGATCTCGATACTTACCGGAGCGTATCTCTGCGCCAGATCCGGCGCAATCGCAAAGCTGCACAGCTCTATATGAGGATGATCGACGATCCGCCGCCGGTTGGACGCTTTGACTTGATTGAGATAGTTGTTTCCAGACGCGGCAGAACTGTTAAATTGTCGCACCATATAGATTATCAGAAGCCGCTTTACCGTCAGCGTACTTACGAAGATGAGCCGGTTTTGAAACCGGTGAAAGAAAGATTTTTCTCTCCCGGCATAATATTTCCCTGTCCATTGTGCGGTGAACCGCATTCCGGCAGGGCAAACAGTTTCTGCTGCGACTGTCTGCGGAAATACCGGTTGACAGTCAATGAAATAAGGTGTCCTGATTGCGGTGAAGAGCTCAAAGCTCCCGGAGAGCACTGCCAAAGTTGTTCTGACACCGGAGTTTCCCGTTCTTGGGATTCTGCACTTTATCTCATGGATTACTCCGGAAAAAGAAGAGAGTTTGTCCGGCTCTTCAAATACGGCGGCAATGTTCACCTTGCCCGGCCGTTTGCCGAACTTGCTGCCGACCTTATCCGCAAATACCGGCTTGACTTTGATGCAGTCTGCGCAGTTCCGATGCCGCTTTTGCGATTGTTCAGCCGCTCTTACAATCAGGCGGAGCTTGTCGCCGAAAGAGTTGCCGCCAATTTGAAGCTCAAGCGCATAAAACCTTTTGCGACGGTTTGGGCATCACGTCCGCAAAGTACGATGAATATACGCGAAAGAGCGACCAACCGCAGAAACCGTTACCGGGTGAAGGAGAAGTTTCCGCTCAATGGAATGCGCCTGCTGCTCATTGATGACGTGTATACTACAGGAGCAACACTTGAGGCTGCTTCCAGAGCATTGAAAAGTGCCGGAGCCTCATCTGTAACGGTTCTTACTTGTGCCCGTACGCCGCGCTTCAGAAAAAGATGATGGCGCAGACCTCGGACGTAATATTGAATATTCTCTTTTTTTGTGCTATATTATAGAGTTGTTTTATTTTTATAATCAAAAAGAGGTTGTTGTACTGTGGAAAATCATTATAAAATAATGGGTGAACGCCTGCGGGAAACCCGTATCGTGCAGAATATTCCGGTTATCGAAATGGCGAAAGCCACCGGAGTAACCGAAGAAGAGTATCTTCTCCACGAGAACGGCGTAGTAGACAGCACATTCTCTTTTCTTCTTCGCTGTGCCGGAAGACTCGGTGTCGATATCGGTGCGCTGGTGAGTGGAGAAACTCCGAAACTTTCTCTTTATGACCTCACCCGCAGCGGCCATGGTCTTCCGATTCAGCGTCGCCGCGGTCTGCATTATCACCACCTTGCTCCGTTTCTCAAAGAGCGCAACGTTGATCCGCTTTTCGTCAAGGCGCAGTATCAGGATGTAAAGGCGACGATCAAGCTCGATAAGCACAAGGGACAGGAGTTCGACTACGTTCTTTCAGGACGTCTCCGCATTCAGGTCGCCGACCATATCGAGATACTCAATCCCGGCGACAGTATTCTGTATGATTCAAATCAGCCGCATGGAATCGTTGCCGCTGATCCGGAAGGCTGTGAGTTCCTTGCCATTGTTATCAAGGGTGATGGCGGCGAGGATATGTTCGAGTTTACCGGTGACTCCAAAATTTCCGCGTCAACTCCGCGCAAACTCATCTGCGAGGACTTCATCGAAGAGGATCTGGATATAAACGGTCACCTCAAGTCGATCAAGTTCCATTATCCTGACAACTTCAACTTTGCCTACGATGTGGTCGATGAGCTTGCCCGCCGCAGTCCGGATAAACGCGCCATGCTCTGGATCAGCCGTAATGACGAAAAGAAAGAGTTTACATTCGGCGATATCTCGGTCGAGTCAAAACGCGCCGCCAATTATCTTGCCGGTCTCGGAATCAAGAAGGGCGACCGCGTCATGCTCGTGCTGCGCCGCAACTATCAGTTCTGGATTATCATCAACGCTCTGCACCGTATCGGAGCTGTTGCAGTTCCGGCTTCAAACCAGCTGCTGACCAAAGATTTTGCCTATCGTTTTGAAAACGCTGATATCCGTGCGGTTATTTGCTCTGTTGACGGAGAGATTACTGACAATGCCCATGAGGCGGCGAAAAAGTGTTCCAACGTCAAATTCCGTATCAGTGTTGACGGCAATTACAAAGACTGGTTCAACTTCGATGAGGAGTATGTTAAATGCGATCCGGTTTTTGAGCGTCCTGCCGATCTCAAGGCGACAGATCCCTCCATCATGTTTTTCAGCAGCGGAACGACCGGATTCCCGAAATCAGTTGTTCACTGCTTCACCTATCCTCTCGGTCACATCGTCACCGCCCGCTGGTGGCAGTGTGTCGAGCCTGACGGTCTGCACCTCACTATCTCCGACACCGGATGGGCGAAGGCACTCTGGGGCAAGATCTACGGCCAGTGGCTCAATGAGTGCGCCGTTATGGTTTATGACTTCGACCGCTTCGATGCGGCGAAGATCATGCCGCTCTTTGCCGAGTGCGGAATAACCAGCTTCTGCGCTCCGCCGACGATGTACAGATTCTTTATCAGAGAGGATCTTTCCAAGTACGACTTCTCCGGACTTCACCATGCGTCCATCGCCGGTGAGGCTCTCAACCCCGAGGTTTATCACCAGTTCTACCGCGCTACCGGCGTGAAGCTGATGGAAGGCTTCGGACAGACCGAAACCACGATGGTTCTCGGCAATGTCGCCGGAATGAATCCCAAACCCGGCTCAATGGGCAAGCCCAATCCGCAGTATCCGGTGATTCTTATGGATTCCGACGGCAACGAAGTCCGTTCCGGTGAGGTCGGCGAGATTTGCATCAAGGCTGAACCCTACGAAATCCCCGGACTCTTTATCAGCTACGGCAGCGAAGAAGATACTGCTGACGCATGGCACGATGGATATTATCACACCGGCGACACCGCCTGGAAAGATGAAGATGGATACTACTGGTATGTTGGACGTACCGATGATCTTATCAAGTCCAGCGGTTACCGTATCGGTCCCTTTGAGATCGAGAGCGTGCTTATGGAACTGCCTTACGTCCTTGAGTGTGCGGTCATCGGTGTTCCCGATCCCACCCGCGGTCAGGTGGTCAAGG
>JAZQTR010000222.1:0-9873 GCA_045630865.1 Victivallaceae bacterium | reverse complement strand
GATACTCCGCAGTGAGATCGACTGCACGATGCTTCGCTTGGGATGTCTGCCGACCGGAACTATTTGTGCCGGCGCAGGGCAGGGGGCGCAACCGCATAATCAGGGGGCAGGTCCGCTTTATGCAAACACCCCGATAGTTATGGATATTTTCCCAAAATCAGCAGTGACCGGCTACTGGGGGGATTTGACGCGCACTGTAGTTAAAGGCAGGGCGCAGGATGTTGTAAAACGGGCGTTTGACGCTGTGTTTGAAGCCCGTGAGCTTGCCAAATCAATGTTGGAAATTGGAGCAAATCCGGCAGAGATACACAATGCTGCAGCTTCATCAATGGAAAAAGGCGGATTTTATACCGGAGTGGCTGACTCCGGAAACTTCGGCTTTTTCCACGGCCTCGGACACGGTGTCGGACTTGATATCCACGAAGCACCGCGCCTGTCGCCGCGCAACAGCCAGCCGCTCAAAGGCGGAGAGGTGGTAACGATCGAACCCGGACTTTACTATCCCGAATGGGGCGGCATCCGCCTTGAAGATATGGCGTACATCGCTCCTGACGGAAACGTCGAGATCCTGACTGAAATAGAGACATTTCTTGAATTGTAAAAGTGGGGCAGAAAACAACCAGAGCGGGAATGAAAATGAGCTTGTTGGCAAGATTATTCAAAAACCTTATTGCGTTGATTACCGGAGCTGCATGTGCCGCCCTTTTTGTGATCACCGTTGAGTCTCTGCTCGAGTGGCATAAAGGAGGACATTTGCCTCCGGAAAGAAAGGCAGAACAACTCCGTAAAAGTGTAGAAGTTTCAAAAGAAATAAGGAAGCTGAAAAATCTTGTTGCCCTTGATGAAAGCAAAATCAAACACCTTGGAGAAAGCGGCAGAAAAGAAGATAAAGCAAAACAATTATGGCATATTGCAGTGAAGAACGGCAGAGAGTTTCAGCTGTTGAAAGCCGAACGCGAAATGTTGGAAATAAAAGCTGATCTTGCCGCTTCCTTCGGGGATTGCTTTGCAAGAAATTTTAAACATTTTCCCCATTATATGGTTGAGTTTTTCCTGTTGCTTATCTTTTTGCCCGTCATTATCTCTCTTTTGCTGTATTACGTGTTTGCCGGAGTTGTCGAGGGATTCCGCCCGATTGTTGCAGACGGTAAAAGTGATTCCGCCATGGGAATTGCTGTTACTGACTCTGACGTATCTCTCGACCTTGAGATCGGCGGAAATGAACACCTCTATTTGCGCGGCGGATGGTGCAAGAAAAAGAGTAATGTCAACGTCAGAACCAAACTGATGTGGAAGTGGCGGGCTCCGCTTGTGACTTTCGCCGCAGATCTTTTTGAACTTGTGGATTTTTCCGCTTCCGGAAGTGTTCCCGGAAAAATTACTGTCACTGCTCCTGAACCTGATATGTTTATTTCCCGTATCGATCTTGGTTCCGGCAGGGCTGTTGTCATCCGTCCGCGCCATTTGATCGGAGTCACGGACGGCATAATGATCAAAACATACTGGAACTTCAGTTTGCACAACATTCTTGCCGGCAAAATCCGCCAGATCGTGCTTTACGGCAATGGCTGCATCCTTGTTTCCGGTTCCTGGGGAGTATCTTCTTCTACTGTCAGTCAGGATAATTGCAAAATTGAGTCTGATCTGCTTGTCGGCTACGATGCCCACGCCTCTTACTCTCTCTGCCGGACAGAAACCTGGTGGCATTATTTCCGCAAAGAGGCAAGTCTCTTCGACATCAAAATCGAAAACGGAACCTTTGTGACGCAGAACAACAACTGGTCCTACACCAACAAAAACGCTTCGTTTATCGAAAAGGCAGTCACCGCTTTCCTCAACGGAATTGGCAGTATCCTCGGTTTCTGAACCGGATATCCGGAAAACAAAAGGGTGTTCCAACGTTTTGTCAGAACACCCTTTTTCTGTTTGAGAAAATCACTCAGGCATCGGAGCTTCGTAGTTTTTGTCTCCGCCAAACTTGAGAAAGTCGCGGTACACTTTATAGAGCAGAAGCACAGATGTGATGGAAATTATCGCACTCAACAGCAGCGTGTAACGGTAATCTCCGGCAAGGTCGATGATTTTGCCGATCACAGGTCCTGCAATAACGTTGAATATAGCACTGACGATTCCGATAGCCGATATGAACTGGGCAAAAATACCCTGCGGCAGAATCCGGGAGTTGAGCGATGCAACAAAGGTGAAGAAGCTGCCGGAAATAACGACATGCAGAATAAAGATGTAAGAGAACGCTTTAGGATTGAGCATTGCAAAGAATCCGGCAAGCATTACCGCAGCGTAAACCAGCTGTGAGAAAATTCCGGTACGCAGAGGATGGAATTTGTCAGAGAGTACTCCGAGAAGGTAACTGAGCACCAGACTTACAAAATAAGAGTACACAACATATTTTCCGTAGGTGTCAGTCGGGATGCCCAGAGCTTTGGAGTACTGGATGCTGAATCCGTTTATCGGCATAAAAGCAAGGTTGGCAACCACTGTCGCCAGAATGAACCAGCGGTAGTAGGCCATTGAAAAGCTCTGACGGAAATAAATGACTGTGTTAGTCGCAACAGTCTGCAAAACAGTGCGCTTTTTGCCATCGGGCAGAGGAGGCAGCTCTTCCGGAGGCGGGTATTTACCCTCTTTGACTTTCAGGCAGAGCAGCAGAAGTCCGAGACCGTAAGCGGTTCCGACGCCGAGGAAGATCCAGGTGGTGTGGGATTCCACTTTGCCGATAAGGCAGTAGTTGTAGAACATACCCACTCCGAGGCTGACCAGACGGAACAACGCGAACATTCTTCCGATGACTTCACGCGGAATGACGTCGTTGGCAAGAGCGTTGAAGAGACTTGCAGCGAGGGTTGAACCGAAGTCGAGGAAAACCCACGAGATTCCGAAGAATATCAGTTGAGCGGCACTCAATGAAAGAGAGGGGCAGACTCCGTGCAGCCAGGCTCCGAGCATCTTGGTGAAAGCCAGTCCGTACAGACCGATGACGATGAACGGTGTGGTAAAGAGGATAAACGGTATGCGTCTTCCCAGTCTGCCGCGGTGGCGGTCTGAAATAAAACCGATGATCGGCTGCAGGAAAATGTTGGTGAAGTTGGGGAACGCAATGATTATCAATCCGTAAAGGAACTCAGAATCAATGATCTGCTTGAAAAGCAGGGTCGATGACGGACCTACTGCGCGGTCTTTCAGAGACCAGATGAGATCACCCCACAGCATCCATACGCTCAAAAGCAGGATTCCTGCAGAGGTATAGGTCAATGTACCTATTGTATAAGTTTTTTTCTTGTCCATAGTTTTTTCTTTCATTTAAAATATCAGGATAATTTGCCGTTGGTCATTTTCCACAACCGGCTTTTCATCACCAGCTGCAGAACTTTTCTGACGCGCTTCTTCACCGTTGCGCAGGGCATGGGACCGATAACAATGTGACGGATACAATCGGTTATCTCTTTTTCAGGCGCGACAGGCATCTTCAGGTCACTGCCGGTGAGCAGTTCGTTCCAGAACGGTCCTTCGTTGTTCCAGTCGGTCATTACCAGTCCGTCAAATCCCCACTCGTCGCGCAGAATGTTCTGGAGAAGTTCGGGGAAGCAGCTCGCCTTGACTCCGTTGATATAGTTGTAAGAAGTCATAATACACCAGGGCGAAGCATTTTTGACAGTCATCTCAAAACCGCGCAGATAAATCTCTCTCAAGGCACGCTCTGAAATGTTGCTGGTGCAGTTCTTTCTCATCATTTCGCGGTTGTTGGCGGCAAAATGCTTGATGGTTGCACCGATACCGCAGCTTTGGATTCCGCAGACGATTGCCGAGGCACATCTTCCGGCTACAAGCGGATCTTCGGAGTAATACTCAAAGTTGCGTCCGCATCTCGGATCGCGCTGGATGTTGAGTCCGGGGGCAAGAAGAATATCGACGCTGCTTCTTATGCAGGCGTTGCCGAGAGCCTTGCCCATTTCTTCAAGCAGTTGAAGATCAAAAGTCGACGCGGCAATAGTGGAGCAGGGAAGCCAGATGTCGCCGGTGGCAAGACGCACTCCGGCAGGACCATCGGCAGTCTGGATATTGGGAATACCGAATTTTTCCAGATTGCCGATTCCGGCGGTTCCGTCCGGAAGTGTTGCGGGTTGACCGCTGCAGAGCTTTATCAATTCTTCCGCCGTGAATTGTTCAATAAACTCATCGAGAGTTATTTTTCCTGCTTCGACATCGGCAAGTTTGTGAATGACTTCAGGAGAGTTTTCCGGCGGACGCTCGTTATTGCGCAGCTCTTCAAATTTTTCAGCCGTAACTGCAGTGATACTGCCGTCAGAGTGCATGAGAGCACCGGGAATACGGCTGGTCAGAAGCAATCCGGGAGATTCGAGTATCAGCACATCATCAAAAGCGACCGAGCCGGAAAATTCGGCATCGCGGGCGTTTTTGCCGCAGAAGAAATCAATGGTTCCTTTGTCGCAGATCCAGCTGCCGGGAACACCGCAGACACCTGTGTCATCAAAGGAGCGCAGTTCCTGCGGATCGACGGTAAAGAATATGTCAACACTTCTGCCCGGATCGACGACTCCGGTTTTGCTCCAGTCGATCAGTTCCCGTGCAGGGTGTTCAAGGATTCCGTCACGGCGGCAGGCGTAGAGCTGGACAACTTCGCGTGCCGGAACATTCCCGGTGTTGGTGACGCGAACCCAGATCAGGACTTTGTCATCCTTGTAATCAAACTGTTTCTGTTCGATTTCAAACGTGGTATAGCTCAAGCCGTAGCCAAACGGATAAAGCACGCTTTTATCCGCACCGGGAACAGTTGAGAAATAGCGGTAGCCGACAAAAATATCTTCGACGTAGTCAATATTGAAGTAGCGGTCGCAGAAGTTGTCGTAAGAGGGATAGTCACTGCATTTGCGGCAGATGGTTCCGGTAAGTCTTCCGCCGGGAACAGCGTCGCCGGTAAGCAGGTCGGCGGCTGCATGTCCGCCACTCATTCCGCCGAGCCCGAGGAAGAGAATGGAGTTGATCGCAGGATCATTTTCCGCCCATTCAAGTTCGATGTGATTTCCAGCGTTGATCAGTACGGCAATGCGCTTGAATCCGGCTCGTTTTGCGTCTGAAATGAGATTTTTTTCATCGTCTGTCAGCTGGAAGCTTCCCGGTTCATCCTTCTCATCACGCCCCTCGGCAGCAAAGCGGGAAATTATTATAACTGCCGTGCTGCCCTTGTCAGCTGCTCTCTTAAGCATCTCAAACGGAATGATTCCATCGGTGCTGTTTTCATAGGCTGCGAGCAGTTCACTGTTTACGGATAGTTTTTCACAGGCGGCAAGTCCTTCTTTCAGAGATGCCGGCTTGACAGAGGTTATTCTGGCTGAACCGCCTCCGCCGGCAAAGTATTCATTCTGCCCCTTGCCCAGAATGGCAATTTCAGATCCGGCTGCAAGCGGAAGAGTTCCATCGTTTTTCAACAGTATTGCGCCTTCGGCAGCAATACGGCGGGTAATTGATTCGACAGCTTGGTTGATCATTTTCGTTACCTTTGCTTATCTGATTTTACTCCAATCGAACACTACTCCGAGAGGGGGATTCTTTTCTGTTGCAAGTTGATGATATACTTCTCCTGCGTCTGCGGGAGAAACCATTTTACTGATGAGCGGCTTGAAGGTTATTCTGTCTGCGGCGAGCAGGTCAAGGATGGCGTGGTAGTCGCTCTGTTCGCTCCACGCAGTCCTGGTATCGTCGATTCTCGGACGGGTGAAGGTATGGGAGCCGATCAGGGTGATGCCGCGGCAGTGGACGTATTTATAGTAGTCTATGGTAACATCGGAGATGCGTGTACAGCCGAGCAGTGAGATTCTGCCTTCCCAGGCGACATATTCCAGAGCCTGGGCGAGAGCTTTGGCGTTTCCTGTCACTTCGACTACGGCGTTGGCTCCGCGTCCGCGGGTCGCTGCTTTGATTTTTTCAACTACGTCGGGATCAGCCGGATCAAAGACAAAATCCGCTCCGAGTTTCCGTGCAAGGTCACGCCGCTCAGGAGAAAAATCAATTGCCATAACCGGATATGCTCCGCTCAATCTGGCAAATTGAATGGCGATAAGTCCGAGTATTCCGCAACCGGCGACCATGACGCTCTCTCCGATAGAGATGTTGAGCTTGCGGACACCCAACAGCGGAAAGCTGGCAATATGGGTGAATGCTGCTTCGATTGAATCGATGGAGTCGCTTTCAACTTTGACAAGACCTCTGAACGTTGCCGGTCTGGTGGTTGAAGTTACCGCTTCTTCCTGTGAGCGCACGATATGAGAAGTGTGTCCGCCCCAGTTGATAATCACTCTGTCTCCGACATTGAGTGAGGATACGTCGTTTCCCTTTTCGATAACTCTGCCGCAGGCACTGTATCCGGGGTATTTGGGATAATTCCTCAAGGTGTTGGGCAGATGAATATAATTGGCAAGTTCGGTTCCAGCACTGATTGCTGAGTAGTCATACTCGACCAGTACCTGGTCTTTGTCAATAGCAGGGATTTCTCCGGAAACAAGTTCAGCTTTGTTTGGTTCGGGAAAAATAATGAATTGCTTTTTCATATGAAATTTGCCTTATTTGACAATATTGCAGGGTCTTCCGCCATCTATCTGGTAGTTGCATCCGGTGATGAACGCTGCTTTTTCGCTTGAAAGGTAGAGCAGCAGATCGACGACTTCCTGTACTTCGGCGGCTCTGCCGAGGAGCGTTGTCATGTTTTTCATATTGGGACGGGTTAGAACCGGACCGGGCGCAACACTGATTGAACGGATACCGTTGGGAGCACCGTAATAGGCAAGACTTTTGGTGAGTCCGATCATTCCGGCTTTGGCTGCACCGTAGTCAACACAGCCGCGGCTGCCGGTGATGCCGTCTACACTGCTCATATTCAGAATAAGTCCGCTCTTCTGTTCCTCCATTGCCGGAATAACGGCACGGGCAAAGAAAACTGCCCCCTTGAGGTTCACGTCGATTCCCCACTCGATACTTTCAAACGAGGCTTCGGAAAAACTCGGCTGTTTCCAGACCCGGATAGAGGCTCCGCCTGCGGAGTTGAGCAGAATATCGATGCGTCCTGTCTTGGCAAGGACGTCTTTGACCACTTCGCAAATATCGTGGGCATTTCTGATGTCAACTGCATAAGCAAGGGCTTTGAAACCCTTATCCCTGACTCCTTGTGCTGCCTCTTCTGCGGCATCCTTGTTTATATCAACAAAAACGGCGGTTGCACCGAGAGCCGCAATATTTTCAAGGTAAAGTTTGGCAATACCGGAACCGGCACCGGTTGCAATGACGGTTTTGTTTGAAAAATCCATTTTATCCTCCTGCATTTGTACAGTGTAAAAAACTAATCAATATAATGTATCTCCCAAGTGCGATAAATCAAGAGAAAAATAAGCTCACAATGTAATTAAAAACAATAAAAAATCCCTTCCCGCACGAAGCGGAAAGGGAGTGTCGCTGTACGAGTTGTTCAAGCGGGAATCAATCAAACAAATCCCGGTCGAAATTGACGAAGATCATCACGGGGAAAAGTCCGTTTTTATTGATGTTTACCAAGCCTACCTGAACCAGCGCATTATTCCGGCAGTTGTTGACCAGACCGATCTGGATTCCGCCGCGGCGGCTCTGGTTGTAGACGCCGATTTGAACTCCTTCATCGAGGGCGTTCCCGTCAACAAGATTGGCGAAGCTCAACTGCAGACCTGAAAGCTTTCCGGCCTTGGTAAAACCGAGCAGACTGCCCTGAAAGCCTTCCACTTCGCGGAAGCGGCTGCCGATAAGGCTCAAGCCTGCACCTTCAAGGTCGTTTCCGTCAAATACCGGCAAGCCGACAGCAACACCTTCGACCTGACTGCTTTTGACTTTTTTCGGAGTGTTGAACCAGAATCCGGCAAGGACGCTGCTTTCATCGGCAAAGACTGCAAAGGTCGTAAACAAGGCAACCACTGCAGCAAAAAATCTGTACTTGTTCATATTTTTCCCTTTCTTCAGTTTGATTATCCGGAATTTTTCAATCCGGAATCTGGAGAAATATAGTAGCCGTTATTATTTTTGTCAAGCGGACGTTTATTAAATTTACGTGAAAATTTTGAAATGAGCTGACAAAACGCTGGCGTCGCAGGGTAAACCGCACTTATCCTCGGATTTGTTGCCGGTCATTTCATGAGTGATACCCATGAACATTGAGCCTTTCATGCCATCGATTATGATCTCTCCGTCGGATGATACGGTGACTACTGCGTGTACCGGTTTTTCGAAGAGCAGTGAATGGTTGGAGAGCCGGAACTTTGCCATAAGTTCCGGAGGGTACGCATTGTGTTCGACATTTACCCAGTCGCTTGTTGTACTGTTGAGATCAAGGACTGCAATGTTTCCTTTGATCGTGAGGTTGTTGCGGTGGTAGTGACCGTTTATCCACAAAATGGGAATATTACTGTGACGGTCTAAAACTTTCTGCAGTTCATCTTTGTTGGTGATGCCGTTGAACCGTACAGGGGAGGCGTGAGAGAATATCACAGTGGTTCCGGCGGCAGAGGTAAGCTCAATGTCGAGGAACTCCAGCTGGTCATCAGAAAGGCAGAGTTCGACCTGATGGCATTTATCCCAGACGCTCGAAGAGGCGTAGTGGCACATTTTTCCGTCTTTGTCATGAAAATAGTTTGTGTCAAGTGAGATGAATTTTATACCATCTGTTTCAAAGGCGTAAAAGTTTTTGTCTCCCATTTTGTAGGCCTCACAGACTTCGGAAACAGTGAACGTATCCTCAAAGTCATGGTTGCCCATTGTGTGATAGGTCGGGATCTCAAAGTTGTTGTATCGCTCAAGGATATCTTTTGCGGTATGGACATTATGGCAGAAATCGCCGCAGTGGATGATAAAACGGGAGTTTTCATCCTTTGCCCGTTTGAGGATCTCTTCAAGGCGTTTGGTCGCCCAGTTCCAATCTCCTTCGCGGTAGTGCAGATCTGAAAAAACACTGAATTTTACTTTGCTCATATTGTCAGCTCCGGGGAACTCTTTCAATCTTTATGTTTCCGGCAATCTCCTGTGCTTTGACCGGCTCGAAACATCCGCAGAGAGAGGATAGGCAGTTGGCACTTGCTGCTCCCAACGCATATTGGAATGATATTTCAAACGGTGTTCCTGCCGCCAGCTCCGTGCTGAATACTGCACTTGCGGTATCGCCGCAACCGAGAGTTGAAACGATTTC
Organism: Victivallaceae bacterium; assembly: GCA_045630865.1. Taxonomy (GTDB): domain Bacteria; phylum Verrucomicrobiota; class Lentisphaeria; order Victivallales; family Victivallaceae; genus UBA1784. The sequence continues at coordinate 638 of JAZQTR010000222.1, read as the reverse complement.
CGGCAGACGCGGAACAGTGTATGAGAAAAGGTTTTTCCCATCAGAAGCAAAAGCTGTTCCGGGGCCATCGGTTACTGCGACGTACCTCAAGTTGGCGTGGAGGTCAAAAAGTTTTTTGATTGCTTCGCGGATTTCAGAACACTCCGACAGCAGAAACAGCTCTTCGGCATTTATTTTTAAATCAATGGTACATCCGCAGTCAATCGCGTCGTTTATGCCTTTGCAGGCGTCGAGCAGAAGCGGAACACCGTGTTTTTTTGCCGTAAGGGCAAAAGAGGTATAGACGTCAAGCGGGGTGTTGCCGGGGAGTGTTCCGCATACCGCTGCAGCATCGCACTCCGCAAGCAGATCATCGGCTTTCTGCAAAAGTTCAGTGACTTCGTCAGGTTCAGCTGCATAGGATGGCTCTATACATTCAGTGGTAATTCCGGAAGTGCTGTCGAGCAGAGTTGTGCAGCAGCGTGTCGGTGCGGATGTTTTTACTGTCGCATGAGAAAATTTTTCTCCATCCAGAAAGGAGACCAGACGGCTGCCGTTTTCCCCACCTGCAAACTGCAGTATGTGCGGCTCTGATTTTCCGTAACAGCGGCAGGCTCTGGCGCAGTTGATTCCCTTGCCGGAAGCAAATTCGGTCAGAG
>JAZQTR010000221.1:0-1910 GCA_045630865.1 Victivallaceae bacterium | reverse complement strand
ATGCGCTCGAAACCGCGCTCTGAACCGGAGCGTATAAGCTCACCGGAGATCTTGATGTCCTTGACATTTTTTCTGTACTGCAAAGTTACTTTGACATCCGCCCCGTTGAGTGAGCTGTAGAGCAGGGTGTTTTTGCCTTTGGCAAGTTTGCAGGTCATCACGCGGGGGTTGGTGATCATCTGGGTCATGGCATTGAAATCCGCCACGTTTTTCAGCGGTGCCTTGACTCTGATGAGATACTCTCTTCTGCCGCAAACCGGATAGTACGGACGCGCCGTTCCATCTTTGTCAACTTTGAGGCTTCTGAAAGTTTTACCGCGGTCGGTGGAAATTTCAAGTTTTGCAAAGGAGCCGTTCTTGAGTTTTGCAGTATATTCGGCATATACGATCGGATAGCAGGCGAATACCTTGTAACAGAAGCTGTCGGACTTGACGTTGGTGAAGGTTTTTGCGTATTTTTCCGGAGTACCGCTGAAATAGAGGAAACTGCTTCCGTAGTGGGGGAATATGCGTCTGATTTCGATGACGGGCGTGTTTCTTCTGGTTTTTGCCGTGTGGACAGCTTTGCTCACATTCGGCATGGTTTTGTTGAAGCTCGTGAAGCTGTGATTGAACTGCAGGTTGTTGAATCTGCCGTTGTTGATGAACCACATACGCAGGGTTTCTCCGGGACGGAGCGACATGGCAACACGCTCGGTGTAAGCCGGAGTCTGGGCACCGTAAGGACGGGTTCCGATACGGATGAAGTGATCGCTGTTGCCGTCAACGCGGTTCTGGATTCCCGGCTCAAGTTCGACATCTCCGAGGCTGGCGGGTTCAGTGTTGTTGAACGCAGTGAAGAACTTCTGGGCGGAAAGGTCGTAGAGGTTGCTCTTTCCGTCGACCCAAGCCTGCTGGAAGCTGTGTCCGTAGCCGCCGGTCTGGCTGGCAGGAATGCCTCCGGCGCAGGTGAACATATTGGCGGTCATGTTGTTGAGCGGTCCGCACTCAAATCCGCAGTAGGCGTTGAGCATGGTAAGTGCCTTGTAGCAGGCGTTTTCAGGAATGTCTGAACCCGGCTCGAAGTAGAGCTGATGGCTGGCGTAGTAGTCGCTGGCAGAGAGCATGAACTGGAAAATACGGTTGGTGCGCTCTCTTGCGGTGGTGTTGGCGATATTCATCGAATTTTTTATATCGGCAAAGCTGCGGGGGTCGATTTCGCAGTCGCGGCGCAAGAACGGATGTTCCACGGTGGTGCTGCCGGGGTTTTTGTACTCGATGTAGTCCATATAGACGTTTTCGGGAAGTTCAATCTCAGCAGTGGTATTCTTGCTGAAGTTGAAAACCTTCTTCTCGCTCTTGCGGGCGGCAAGGAAGTCTTTTGCGTTGGGAACTCTGGTGTAGTTGCGTTTATCCAGAACCTTGAAGGGGTGCGCGCTGTCGATGATGGCTGGCGGATTGTAGTCGATGGTTTTTCCGTTGACATGAAGTTTATCCTCGATGCGGGAAACTTCAGCCATGACGGAGCCGGAGATGACCTGAAGTCCATCAGAGGTCTTTCCATCGAAGCTGCGGTTGAAATCAAAGAGGGCGCGGGTATCTTTGTCGACCTTGAATTTCTTTGCGGGGGTGAAGTCACCGTCATAGCGGGTGACAGAGGATATGCGGAGCAAATCGATTTTGCCCTTGAAGTGGGGAACTCCCTGGCTGACCTTGTTGCTGCGGACAGTGAAACGGGTGTTGCCCAGCGAGAACTGTGAGGCGATGTACTCGTTACCGGCTTTCAGGTGTTTCTCTTTGGCGTTGCGGATCATATCAGAAGTTACATCGACAGGAGTGAACTTGAAGTTGCTGTCTTCAAAAGTGATCTTTCCGTTGATGAAAACCTGCATGCCTTTTTCATTGCTCCACTGAACGGCGATGTGGCTCCA
>JAZQTR010000220.1:0-16723 GCA_045630865.1 Victivallaceae bacterium | reverse complement strand
CTCCGAGGGTTCGAATCCCTCTCTCTCCGCCATTTTATTGTTCCGGCATAGCTCAGCGGTAGAGTAGGTGGCTGTTAACCACTTGGTCCCTGGTTCGAATCCAGGTGCCGGAGCCATTTTTTTTAGCGAATTTCCCCTTCTTTCAGATAGAATCCCTCTTTTACACGCAAATTTGCTGTATTTTACCTTCTTGCTGTATTTTGCGTTATTTTTTGTTATTTTTCGACTGTTGGAGAATTCATTCGTCCCCCGCTTGATACAGTATACCAGACACTCGAGAATGCATGATAAAAAATAAAGAGTCGTACGAACGCACGGCTCAATATAAAACTACTTTGAATAGAGATTACGACCGGGTTGTGTCGCTACCGTTGTATTTAATGGAATCCAAGAGGATATTTTGATTCTAATCCTCTTGACAGAGCCTGAAAAGCCCTTCAGCAAAGATACCTGGTAAATCTTACCGCAGTCCTTTAAGGTTGTCGAAGGTGGAAAGCACCTGGGGCAAAACCTGCTTTTTGCGGCTCATTACTCCGGGGAGATCAAACAAATTGTCCGATAGTCTGCGGAACGGCAGCTGATCCAGAACCGCCGGTGCACCTGATACCAGCAAACGGGAGTTTCCGTTGACGACATCTGTGACCAGAAGTCCTGCGAGATGGAGTTTCTGCTGTTCGTGGTGGTCTTGGAGGATTGAAAACAGTTCATCCTCACGTCCGGCAAATTCTTCAAATCCCATCTCTTCCACCTGTGAGATGGCGAAGTGGTATTTGTCGAGATGATGGAACACTTTTCTGTCGGCAAGCACTACCTCTTCCGGAGTGCTTCTGGCAATCAGAGAGCCGACTTGGAAAATCTCATTCATCAACTCTTCCGGCTCCACGCCGGTGATATTTTTCAGGTACTCAAGTGCAAGTTTATCTCTGGCACAGGAGGTCGGAGAACGCAGCAGCAGAGTATCGGTGATGATTCCACCCATGAGTATTCCCGCGGTCGGAACCGGTATCTTGACATTGTTGCTGATGAACATTTCTGTCACCAGTGTTGAGGTGCTTCCCACCACGTCACAAGTGATTTTGATAGGATATCTGGTTGGCGGCATACCGAGGCGGTGATGGTCTATCACCTCGATGACTCTTACCTCATCCACTCCGGAAACACTCTGGTCAAACTCATTGTGATCAACGAGTATCAGCTGGGTGGTTTCCTCATCCGAAAGGTCGCTCTTGCGGAATGTTCCGGCAAGCTGTTTCTGACGGTTCAGCACCGGAAATACATCATCAAACTCCTCGTACACCTGATTTCTGATATCGCTTATGCGGTCGTCGAGCCGGAAACAGCGCATACCGGTCTGCAGTGCAAGCTCCACCGGACTGCTGAATTTCAACCTTCTTACGACCGTCGCAGAGTCATATTTTGTCGTAACAATAGATATTCCACGGCTTTGCGCCGCTTGAAGTATCAGGGGGTCAACAGGGTTTCTGCCGGTAATAACCATAAGTCTGACGCCGAGATTTATCGCCAGCAGATGGATATCAGAACGGTCACCCACGATAATCGCAAGTTTTTCCGGATTCTTCTGGGGGATATGCTGTTTGAAACTTCCGGAGCTCATTGCTGCAACGTAGACTTCAAAATCCTGTTTAGTATCGGCATTTGTGACGTTGAGCAGTTCGCCGGAAAGAACTTCGTTGATAAGATTGATGCTCGAGTGGACAAGGCGTCCGGTAAAGCCTCCGGTTTCGCCACGCAACTGAAGCATGTCATTGAGCAGAGAGTAGAGGCAGAGCATGCCTTTGAATTTGCGATCCCGTCCAATCACCGGAATACGGGGAACACGTCTCTTTTCAAGCTCCTCAATGGCGTTGAGCAAAGTTGCTCCGGTGTACACAGGCGGAATGTCATTGTGGACTATATCGCGGACGCGGGGATAGACATCGCTTATCTGCTGGGGGAGCGGAACTTTGAACTTGTCAAAAATATACTTTGCTCTTGCTCCGGGAAGGCCGGGGAGGGCAGGGAAAACATTTTTTTCGCCGAGAGCGCGTTTAAGTTCAGCAACAGCAACACACGAAGCTGCGCTATCCATATCGGGATTGCGGTGTCCGAGAACCAGGGTCTTTTTTGCCATAATACCTTTCTTCGGAGGAACTGTTCCTCCGTCTCCCTCAAGGGGGACTTTGCGGCGGAAATACTCTTTTCCCGCCAGAGTTTCAACTTGTCAATACAATAAGATAGCACTTCGGCGCGGAATATGCAAAAAATATATATGATTTTTGTTGAAGTTTTTGCCTCAATATCAGGCAAACTGCAGCCATCTTGATTATACACAGGATATTTTGGATAAAAATTGCAATAAAACGGTAAAGTGACTTGCAAAAATCATATAAAATAATTATATTCCCTGATGACAATGTTTATTTACTTAATTTGAGGTTGAAATGAAGCTTGATTTTGAAAAGTGCGGAGGATTGATTCCGGTAATAGCACAGGATTTTGAAACCAAAGATGTCCTGATGCTTGCGTATATCAACGAAGAAGCCTGGCAGGAAACTCTGTCAACAGGCAGAGCAGTGTATTTTTCCCGCAGCCGCAATAAATTATGGCGCAAAGGCGAAGAGAGCGGAAATTTTCAGGTCATCCGCGAAATAAGAGTGGATTGCGACCTCGATACCGTGATCTATATGGTCGATCAGAAAGGCGGAGCAGCTTGCCATACCGGTCACAGAAGCTGTTTTTACACCAGGGTCGAATCCGACGGCTCCTGCAGCGAAGTCGGAGAGAGAATCTTTGATCCAGATAAGGTTTACGGAAAAAAATGAATCTCTGTCAGAAAATATCCAAGTTGTTTCCGGAACTGCCGGTAAAAACCGGTGTTGCCTACCGGGAAGTAACCACACTCGGCGTAGGATCTGTCATTCCGGTACTTGCGGAGCCGGAAAATATTCAGCAGTTGAGTGAACTTGTTGCCAAACTTACTTCCTGCAAGATTCCTTATTTTATCCTCGGTGCCGGCAGCAATGTTGTCGGTATGGATAAGCCGTACAATGGCGTTATGATCCGTCTGAGCAATAAAGCGTTTTGTGAGTACACTGTTGACGGAAACATTGTCAGGGCAGGGGCATTCGTCAAACTTCCGCTGCTCGCCTCCCGTATGGCAGAAGCGGGACTTGGCGGACTTTCTGCGCTGGCAGGTATTCCCGGTACTCTCGGCGGCGCAGTAAAAATGAACGCCGGAGCAAACAAACGTGAGTTTTGTCAGGTGGTAAAAAGCGTTTCCGGAATCGATGATAAAGGAAAAAAATGGGAGCGTCAGGGCAGTGAGATCGCATGGCGTTACCGCGGCTGTGATATCCCCGGCAACTGGTTCATTACCGGTGTTGAACTTGAGCTGACACCATCTTCTCCGGAAACAGAACAGGATATTATCACAAGAGAGCTTGCTGCACGACGTGAACGTGAACCTTTCGGCAGAACAGCCGGATGTGTATTCAGAAACGTTTCCCCGATGGAACCTGCCGGTATGCTCATAGATAAGTGCGGACTGCGCGACTGCCGTTTCGGCAGCCTTGCCTTGAGCGCGAAACACGCAAACTATATTGTCAATGTCGGAAATGCAACCGAGGAAGAGTATTTCACTCTTGTTTCAACCTGCCGCAGAGCTGTTGCCGAAGAGTTCGGATTCTATCTGCAGCTTGAACAGTGTTGTGTCAATCCCGGATTTGCTGACCGTTTGAAACGCTTTGTTCCTGCGCTGAAAGTCAATGTTCTTGCCGGAGGTGTTTCCAGCGAGCGGGAAGTGTCGCTCAAAAGCGCGAATGCCGTATGCAACGCGCTCAAAAGAGCCGGACTTGATGCAACTCTCAGCGATATAAAAAGCTGCCGCGTCACTCAGGAAATGCTGAACAGCGACGTGGTTTATCCTGTCCTTCATGGAGGTTTCGGTGAAAACGGAGAACTGCAGAAGGTTCTCGAAGACAACCACCTGCCGTTTGTCGGCTCGGGTTCTGTTGCCTGTAATCTTGTGATGGATAAGATTCTCACCAAGCGTCTGCTCGACCGTCTTATGCTTCCGACAGCAAAGTGGAGCATTGTCACCAGAGAAAACCGCGAGTTGCCCGAAACTCTCAAGCTGCCGGTGATACTCAAAGTTCCGGATGAGGGGTCTACATTCGGTATAATCAAGGTGAATACTCCGGATGAGTGGCAGAAAGCTGTTGATGATGAATTAAAGCTTGCCGATGAGATTCTGGTCGAAGAGTACATTGATGGTATTGAGATAACGGTTCCGATCATTATGGGAAAAGTTCTTGATGCCATCGAGATCCGCTCACCCGGCGGATTTTACGACTACGATGCAAAGTATGTTTATAAAAACGGTCATACGGAGTATTTCTGTCCTCCGGTGAGTCTTTCCGAACAGGTGATCAATGAAGCCAAACGAGCTGCGCTGATTCTCTACCGGGCAGCCGGATGCAGGGATATTCTGCGTGTAGACTTTATCATCGGGAAAAATGATAATATTCCGTATATGCTTGAAGGCAACGGCATCCCGGGATGTACAGAGACAAGTCTGGTTCCCAAAGCGGCGTTGGCTGCCGGTATATCATTTGAAAAGATGACGACAGATCTGGTCTATGCAGCACAACGCCGTCCGGCAGGAAATACAAGCTGTTCTGCACAGCAGGAGCCGAGTGCATTACTGGTGGTGGCGGCAACGTGGATGATACGTTTCTGCTGTTGGTGCTGTGCCGCATTCCTTGCTGTAATTGGAGCAACCCAGATAATCCACGGAATGGCGGGAGCACCGCTTATCCTTGGTGCGCTGCTGATAATTATTTCCGAGCCGCTCTTTACCTGGCTTGGGTACATCAAAAAGAATTCAGGAAACAGAAAATGAGAAAAATTATTTTATTTTTGGTATCAGCCCTGGTGATTCTCTCCTGCGGGGCAGGGGAAATGCTCCGGTTGGGAAGTCCGGCGAAAGCTCTTGATGTAAAAAACTGGGTGACCGGTACTCCGGTGACTCTTGCAGAATATAAAGATAAAAAGTGCGTGGTTATCTTCTTCTGGAGCATCGACAATGAGTCACTGATGGCATTCCAACCGCTGTCTGAACTCAGCAAGAAGGCGGATCCAAAGCAGGTTGCATGGATCGGTATGGCTGTCGGAGAGGAACAGAAGATCAAAGAGTTTAAATTGACCAGAGTGTTGCCGTTTCCGGTTGCAGTTGACAAGGGTGGAACTGCAGCGGCTTACCTGCCTGAAAAAGTTAAATATCCGGCGTGCGCAGTCATTTCAAAAGACGGACGCCTTGCCTGGAGAGGCAGTGTCCGGAATATGCCGGTCGTTCTCAAACGTATGCTGGCAGGTAAATTTGATATAGATGAAGTCGCCCGCAAGGAGGACTTCAATATCAAGCTCGGAAAGGCTGTTAAAGAGAAAAACACTGCCCTCGCATTGTCGCTGGTTGAGGGTGAGCAGAAGAAAAAGTTCTCGCAGGAAATGGTTTCTCTTCATCTCCAGCTGCTTCTTGAAGCCAAAGACACCAACGGTGCGATTGCTATGCTGGATAAGGTCATTGCTGATCACCCGGCGTTCATCGGTCCTCATCTTTTGCGGCAGATGCTCCATCGCAGTTACTTTAAAAATGAAGCGAAAGCCAATGCTTACGCTGATGATACTATCGAAAAGCTGAAAAAGTATCCGGCTGTACTGGCGGAATTTGTACAGAACGAGATTAAACTTCCTGCAGGGCAGGGGGATCCTGATTTGATTTACCGTTCAGCTGCAGCGTTGAAAGAAGCGTCTGCTACGCTCAAAGGAAAAGAGAAAGCTGTTCCGTTGCTGATCTATGCGCAAGCGATGAATATTTGCGGATTCAACGACCGTGCTGCCGCTGCTGCCGCCGAGGCGCAGGAGGCGTTTGAAAAGCCGCAGGAAAAACAGAGTGTGGAACTTATCCGCAAGCATTTTATCAGGCTTGACGAAGTAAATAAGCGTTATTCCACAGCAAAATAAGGGCAGGGGGTTGACATTTTACCTTTGAGAGGATAAATTATCTTTATGCGCAGATATATAAACATACTTTTTCTTGTTCTTGCAATAACGATTGCTTTTCCGGCTCCCAAGGCTCATGCCATCGATCCGGTGACGATTGCTATTCTGGCTCCTATTGCCCTGAAAGCTGCTGAAACTGCGCGTCCGTACATTATCAAGGGATTGATAAATCTTGCCAAAGGTTTTGTCAAAGTTTTCAAAAGCATGTTCGGAATAATTTACCTGCCATACGGACTCGGCAAAATGATGTTTGCGTGGCCATGGGGAGGGTTCCGGTCTGGATTTATCTACACAATTCGGGGCTTGATAGCACCTTTCAAGATGCTTTTCCACATTCTGCTGCTTCCGCTTTACACTGTCGGTCTTCAAATCAACGCCAATGCCTGATATACGATGGGCAGAGATTGGTTGACTAAAGAGAGATACGAGGAGCTTGCCGGACGCAGGAAGCGTTTCCGTATTCTTTCTGACTGGTACGGCGAAGAGTATGCAAGAACTGAAATTTCAGCCCACACGCAAGTTCCCCATCATATCGCGCTTGATGTGGATCAGGTTTTTCAGGAAGTCAAAATCAACGAAACCAACTATTATGTGGATCTTGCCGCAAACTGGAAACAGATTGCCGGTGCAATTTCAAATCTTGCAACTCCATGCGGAATGAAAGACGGGATACTTTATATTTCAGTCCGCCACAGTGCATTGGTAAAAGAATTGAATTCTGTTTCTGAATTACTTATCCGGCAGATAAACGAGCGGTACGGAGCAGAATTCTGCCGTGAAATAAGACTCCGGTAGGGTATACGCCGGGTGGTTCCGGAAGAGCAGCGTGAAGCCGCCGGGGAGTATATCGCATACATCGCCCAGCGCGATGTCAAGCCTTCCTGGTGGAAGCAGTGAGGTCGTGACGGACAGGTCTGACTTGTCTGACTTGTCTGACTTGTCTGACTTGTCTGACGGGGAGAGTGTGCGGTTGAGCTTGAAAGCGAACAGGATTTAGATATCAAATTCAAGATGCATGAATAATACCTGTCATGGATTCAATGACACGAGCAGAACCAGAAGAACAGATTTTATCTCTCGACATTGTTATTCTCTCGGATATCAATCAAAACTTTTTGTTACAATGTCGCATAATACATATTATGTAAAATAGAATATCAAAATACAGAGTAGGGTGCGTGTATTTATCTTATTGATAATAAAGATGTTGTGTGTTGCCGCGCAAGGGGTTGTTAATAACTTGTTAATAATAATGTTGATAATTTATGACAACTGTTTTTATACTCTATGCTTGTCAATGATAGCAGTGTGTGCTATATTTATATGCAGTCAAAATAAGGAAATATTATATGATCATTGGTCTTGGAACCGATATTGTTGAAATATCACGCATAAAAAAAGCAGTTGAAAAAGGCGGGGAGGCATTTCTTCAAAAGGTTTATACTTGCCGGGAGATATCCGCATATAAAGAACGCAACCGCTCCGGATTTGCGTATCTCTCCGGACGCTGGGCGGCCAAAGAAGCTCTTGCCAAGGCTCTGGGATGCGGTATAGGCGAAAACTGCTCTCTGACAGATGTTGATATCATTGAAACTGCATCCGGTGCCCCTGCCCTGATTTTAAGCGGTAATGCAAAAAAATACGCCGGAAATCTCGGCGTAAATAATATTTTTGTTACCATCAGCCACGAAGAGTGTTATGCCGTGGCAACTGTTCTGTTGGAAAAATAGACGTTAAAACGTTTTTACAGCTCACTTACGATCCGGCAGAACTGATCTCCCCGGTCAGCGTAGCTCTTGAACATATCAAAACTGGCGCAGGCAGGAGAAAGCAGAACTGTATCCCCCTGCTCCGCCATATTTTTTGCCTGCATTACTGCAAGCTTAAAATCCATTCCGGCTGATACTTTGGGTGTTTGGCAGGTCAGGATTTTTCCGATACTCTCTCCAGATGCGCCGTAGAGAACGATTCCGCGCAGATATGGGGAAAGCTGATTCAATTCTCTGAAGTCCATTCCTTTATCAGAGCCGCCCAACATAAGCACTATTTTCCCCTCCCCTTTCAGCGCGTGGACTGCGGATGTGACTGCCGACGGGTTGGTCGCTTTTGAGTCATTATAATACTTTACACCGTATTTTTCGGATACGAATTCAATACGGTGTCTTCCGAATTTAAAGCTTTCCACTCCTGAAACAAACTTTTCGACATCCAGTTTCTCAAACGGAATCACGGAGAGAACAAGTTCTGTTGCTGCGGCAAGGTTTTCCTGATTGTGTGCCGCGGCAAAAGCGGTCTTTGAAATGTTGTTGAGCAGGACACTATCCCTGTACATCAACTTGTCATCATCAAAATATACCTGCTGATGGTGATCAAAAGAGTTGATTCCGTAAAAGCGTTTTGATTCCGGAACGAGAGAAAAGATATTCTTTTTCACCCGGCAGTACTCTTCAAAACCTCCCGGATAACGTTCTTCGTGATCAGATTTTAAATTGAGCAGGACTGCCGCATCGGGAGCAAAGTTTTCTGCAAGCTCAAGCTGAAAACTGCTGACTTCCAGCACCACGGCCTGAAGATCCTTTGCGTTTCCTGAAATAATATCGGCGGCAATATCAGATACTGGGGTTCCGATGTTTCCGCAGGCAGCAGCTTTTACTCCGAGCGTATTGAGCAGATGGGTTGTCAACTCTGTCGTAGTGGTTTTGCCGTTGGTTCCAGTTATGGCAAGTTGCGGAATCCGGATATGAGAAGCTCCAAACGCCAATTCACCGATCATCGCCCTGCCCTCGGCAACAGCCTGCCGGTAAAGATGAGACTTCAATGGATGCACTCCGGGACTTGCTGCAATAAGATCCGAACCGGGAAGAGAATCACAATCGTTATCATTGATGATTTGGCACTCCCAGCCAAGCAAAATACCAAGACGTTCAGCGGCTTTGCCGGAAACGCCGCCTCCGAGAATAATCAGCTTTTTTTTCATTTTTTTATCAATAGTTCGCAGTTGGATTGTACAATATAAAAGATAGCACAAAGAACAGGTATTTCAAACTTGAATTATCCTGTTGAAGTGATATATTTTTCTCAAAAGCAAACTGTAATATCAGAGGTAAATAATGACAACACGCAATGAACTTGTAAGTTTCCTTGACCGCAAGCTCGCCTTGAAAGATTTTCCGGGAGATTACTCCAATAACGGACTGCAAATCGAAGGCAGCGATATTGTAAAGAAAGCCGTCTTCGGAGTAGACGCCTGTCAGGCTCTTTTTGATGCCGCTGTCGAAAGAAATGCTGATTTCATATTTGTCCACCACGGAATAAGCTGGGGAAGTGAACCCAGACTGTGGACCGGTATCACAGCCAAACGCTTTGCAAAACTCTTTAATAATGGTGTCAGCCTCTACGGAGCGCACCTTCCTCTTGATGCCAATGATCAAGTTGGAAACAACGCCGTTCTTGCCTCAATACCAGAGTTCACCGATCTTGAAAAGTGCTGCCGGTATGCCGGAGTCGATATCGGTTTTTGTGGTAAAAACGCCTCTCAGCTTACCGCACAGCAAGTTGCCGATAAATACTCTTCCGCCCTGCCCCGCAAAGCGGTTATTTATGGTGACCCTGATCTGATTTCAGAAAAAGCTGTATTTGTTTCCGGCGGAGGCGGAATGGATGCCGTCAATACCGCCGTCAGCCTCGGGGCAAAATTGCTTGTCACAGGAGAAATGGAACACATCATGTATCATCCGGCACTTGAAAACGGAATCTCGATCATTGCCCTCGGACACTACTCAAGTGAAACAACAGGCCCACGGGCAGTCTGTCAACTGGTTTCCGAAAACTTTGATATAGAAACAGAGTTTATTGATATTTTTGTCGATCTCTGAAAAACTTTTTTCAGTTGACTGCCGCCGTTATTATCCGGTATTCGGAATCATCCAAACCGTAAATGGCGGCTATTTTTTTATCCAGCTCACCGCATATTTCTGTGTGACAGTATGATGAATCTGAAAGTTTGTCTATCAAAGAGATGATCTCTTGCTGGATCGACTGCCCTGCATACGGTATAGGTATAGCCTCAAGATGGCTGCGCAGTACTTTTACTGAATTAAAGCATTTGCTGAAAAAGAATTGTGCCGTTCCGGAATTCAAAACCGCCATAATATAACGGATATCAAGATCTTTTATACGGGGAATCAATATATTGCAGCTGTTAAGGGCAAGGGTTCCGTTGAAATCGCAGGCAAATATCAGCTTGCGGCTGATAAAACGATACAGAAGTTTCGGGACTGTGCGGTAAATATTTTCCGGCACGGTCTGTTGAAATTTTTCCGGCTCAAAGCAGATGTATGTTTCAGGAGAAGATATCCGGAACTTATGCACATCGGTTCCGCAAATAATAGGCTCGTGTTGCGGAAAGAGGGCATGTGTTGCAAGGTACTTGCGATTGTTTCCTGTTACGATCCCCATGGCAAATACGGCGTTGTCTTTCAAGGATACTTGCGACGGCAGCTCTGTTATCTTTTTGATGACGGCAGTTTCTTCCTTTTTTATATTCAATCTGAAGCCGTCCGGCAGAAGGGCAAAAGACGGATCGACATCAAAACTTTGATTATTCCGGGTAACGGTAATATCGCCAGCCTGAACGCCCGGAGTTAATCCTGCTATCACTCCGGGGCATTGGACTCCGTCGAAGCCTTCACCCAGATATTTGACAAAGTTCACACTGCATTGGGTGCAGATAAATTCTCTGAACGCCCTGTGTTTCCTGGTGTGCAACAGTGATTCCGGAAGAACAAATGCAAGAGTTCCTGCAGGAGTGAGCAAAGAAACTGCTTTTTCAGTCATGCAACAGGCTGATTCGATCTGACTTCCGGCTGTCTTGAAATGTCTTCTGATAAAATTGCATTCTTGGGCTGTGAATTCGTATCCCCATGGAGGATTGCCAATTATGTAATCAAACTTTTGGCCGGTCTTGCAGTGCAGAAAATCCTGCTTTACGATATGCTCCTTCACAAATGCAGTATCTGTGATTTTGTACTTCAGGAGAAAGTTTATTCTGGCAATTGCTACTGCCAACGGATCTGTATCTCCGCCGTAAACAAGTGCAGGATCGCTGTCATCCGGAAGTCTGAGGATAAAATTGCCGGTGCCGCAGCATGGGTCACAAACTTTTCCTGATACTCCATCTGTAAACAGAGTGGAAATGACATCATCAACTATTTTTAATGGAGTATAATATATTCCCGCCGCTTTCCGTTTTCTCATATCAAGCATCGACACATAGAGGATGCCGAGCGTGTCTTCTCCGTGAACAAAAGTGTATTTTTCCTGACAAACTATCGCCGGAGATATATCTTTGATCAGTTCTTCGAGAGGTTCAGGAATACGTCCTCTGAACCGGTCAGCGATAAGCTCTCTAGCGCATCCGGCAATTATTGCCCGGATTTTTGCCGGATCTGCCCCCTGCTTGCTTTGTGTCACCTTGCAGATGATATTATAATTTGGGGAGTTGGAAGATATGTAATTCCTGTAAAAACAGCTGCCGGATACAAATTTTTTATTGCGGCGGCTCTTCAACAGAGTTCCTGTATTTTTCCGGATAAGCTTTTGCAAGTCAAGCAGATATTGTCCGGAAAACAGCTTTTTGTTTCCGTCTATCTTTTGCGGATAAATTTTACCTGTCTTCAGCCAGTTGCGTCCGGTTGCGGTCGTTATGGAAAGGGCGTCACACAACTGCTTAAGCGTGAGAAATTCACTATCATCCTGCATAAAGCAACTGCACTTATTTTCTGATTACCGGACCTTTTTTCTTGCGTACCGAGTACCCGAAGTGTCCGAGACATCTGCCAAGCGAATAGTAGTGGCCGTGTGCATAGGCGAGCAGATCGGCTTTCTCTATATCCATTCTGCCTTTGGCGTCGATGAGAGATGAATCAAGCTGTATGGATGTTATTCTCCCAATAAAAAGTATATGGCTGCCGAGTGGAACAGTCTGCTCCAGCTTACACTCAAGGGCGATCGGACACTCTTCGATGACCGGAGCCGCTACGGTTTTTCCGGAAAAAGCATTGAATCCGCACTTTTTGATCTTGTCGCAATCCCTGCCGGAAACGACTCCGCACAAATCGACCTCTTTGGCAATTTTCTGTGACGGCAGATTGACTGTGAACTCCCCTGCTCTCTTTATGAGGTCGCAGGAATATCGCTCCGGACGTATTGACACGCCGATCATCGGCGGATCACTGCAGACAGTTCCGGCCCAGGCGACAGTTATCAGATTGAATGGAACATCATTTCCGTTTCCGCAACCGACCAGAACAACAGGAACCGGCGCAAGCTGGGTACTTCCGGGCCAGATTGTTTTATCTTTTGACATCTGCATTATCCCTTTATTTGCGTAATTTATCACAAACCTTGCGGGCGGCGGAAATGATCTCTTTTTCCCCCGGAACGATGCCGTTTTCCATCAGGAGTCTGCCGGAGCATATAACACTGTCAATCACCCGGTTTGAAGCAGCATAGACAAGATTGGAGGTCAGGTTGTAATCACCGATCATCTCCGGGGCATCGAGGTCAATAAGAAGCGCATCAGCCTCTTTACCGACGGCGATGACACCGGAATCAAATCCGAATGCTTCAGCAGCATTGACTGTTGCTGCGCGGAAAATATCTTCAGCTTTTCCGCTTTTTGGGTCGCCGCTTGAAATCTTCGCAGAGAGTGCGGCAAACTTCATCTCTTCAAACATCGAAAGATTGTTGTTGCTGGAGCAGCCATCTGTACCGATGGTAATGCAGCATCCGGCATCTGCGGCTTTCTGCCATTCAAAAATTCCGCTGCACAGCTTCTGGTTGGAAACCGGGTTGTGCGCTATAACTGCTCCGGTTTCCGCAATGATTTTTCGATCATCATCAGTCAGGTGCACACAGTGTGCAAGAATGGTTTTGGGGCCGAGGACGCCCAGTGAATTCAAATAGGCTATCGGAGTTGCATTATGTTGTGCAAGGCAGTCTTCAAACTCTTTTGCAGTTTCCGCCGCATGGATATGGATTCTTCTTCCATCTGAAGCGGAGTCCTTTGCCACCTTAAGCAGACGCTCTCTGCTCACAGTATATATTGCGTGTGGCGAGTGAGCAATCCGCACGCTGTCAGGAAGCGTGTTTTCAATCTCAAGAACAGCTTCGTTCTGTTCGTTTTTAAGTGTTGAGCCGTCTTCTATACTGAGATAGAGTAATCCTACTTCGGCTTTTACGCCCATTTCAGCCGCCGCTTTGGCGATGGCGCGCGGATGCCAATAGGAGTCATTGAAAAAAACCGTTCCTGACTTGATCATTTCGAGAATGGCAAGACGGGTTCCGATATAAACATCTTCTTCAGTAAGTTTGGCTTCTGCCGGCCAGATATGATTATTCAGCCAGTCAAAGAGTTCGAGGTCATCGGCATATCCGCGCAGCAGAGTCATAGCCATATGGGTATGGGTATTGTAGAAAGCCGGAGTAATGGCGAAGCGTCCTGCGGCGTTGATTACCTTGTCGGCACTGGACGTAATATTTTCTTTTATCCGGGAAAATCTGCCGTTTTCGATTTCCACATCGCAAATTTTTCCGTTGAGCAGAACATTTTTAATAAGTATATCACTCATAGTAAAACTCCTCAAGTTTAGTCAAATCAGCTGCGGCCGCACCGCTTCCGACAGCGTTGAGCAAACTGTTTTCCAACTCTTCGGGCGGAAGGTTTATACCGTTGGAACAACGGTTGTTGAGCAGCTCGATTATTCCGTAATTGCTCAAAGCCATTGTCGGATCTATGTAACGGAGCAGCGTCGGCTCTTCAAGTATGAAATTGAGCGGCATTTTGCGGTTCAAAACCCGCGTTTCAGGAACATTTTTTCCGTATTCATCTTCAACGCCGATATTCATTAATATTGCATCGGAAGCAAGTATTGGTTCCGCATATTCTGCTACGGCATTTTTTATTCCTGTCGCAGTAACGATGCCCCAGCTTTTACTGATTGCGTTGTTTATTTCTTCAGTATTGTCGATGGATATTCCGGTGACTTTCGAACTCTTGCACCGTATGCGATCAAGTTTATCGACAATTGCACAACGCGCTCCGGCTCCATCAAGAGCAAGAGCAACACCGCTGCCGACCTTGCCGCCGCCGAAAATCAGAATGTCTTTGCCGGAAATATCGTTGAATCCCAGCTGATTCAAAGCTCTCAACAAACCGTTGCCGGTGCCGAGTCCGGTTTCGAGTACTTTTACTCTGCCGCCATCGGCAAGAAATACCGGCTGTTTCCAATTACAATAGGCATGGGCTCCGGAACCTGTGAGTTCAACGACACCGTAATTTGAGGAAATTTCTTTGTTCATTCCGGCACAATCGCAGATGCAGTCAAAAACATCATCCTCTGCTCCGGAAACTACAGAAATACCGCAAGAACGGAAAAACTCTATTG
Organism: Victivallaceae bacterium; assembly: GCA_045630865.1. Taxonomy (GTDB): domain Bacteria; phylum Verrucomicrobiota; class Lentisphaeria; order Victivallales; family Victivallaceae; genus UBA1784. The sequence continues at coordinate 2,216 of JAZQTR010000220.1, read as the reverse complement.
CTTCAGGATCGCTTGGCAAGTCAGGATGAGCGCAAACGGTCAGAGTTGCTCCTGCGGACACCAGAGCAAGATACTTCAGACCGGTATTGTAAAACACCGGAGTCGCATCAAGTATTTTTATTCCGGTAAGGGGTTTCTGTTCCCGCCAGATATTTATCTGTTCAAGCAGAGCAGGAAACTCACTTTTATCATATCTTGAATAAAGCACTGCCTCAAGTTTATCCGTCAGAATCACTTATTCAACTCCTCAAGTATTTTGCCAAGCTCAACTGCATCGGAAAAATCATAACGCACACCGGATATTTCCTGATAATCCTCATGTCCTTTGCCGGAAATCAGTACGACGTCAGAATTTCTCGAATTACTTGCCGCATACCGGATCGCCTCTCTGCGGTCAGGAATAACTATATACTCTTTTCCGGCAGGAATACCAGCAACTATTTCATCGATGATATCCTGCGGATTTTCATTTCTCGGATTATCACTGGTCACAATCACTACGTCTGCGTGTTCAGCTGCGGCAAGTCCCATTTGCGGACGTTTTCCACGGTCGCGGTTGCCTCCTGCACCGAATACAGAGAAAAGCCTTCCTGAAGTATTGCTGCGTAAAGTCGAAAGAACCCGCTCGAGGGCATCAGGAGTATGGGCGTAATCGACAAAGTAAAATACTCCATCAGAATCCACATACCGCTCAAGTCTGCCCGGAATACGGATGAAATTTGCAACAGCTTCAATAACTTTATCTTCCGGCAATCCGCAGTCAAGGGCAAGCAATATTGCACCTGCGAGGTTTTCTATATTGTGTCTACCGAAGAGAGATGTCGATATTTTCAGCTCTTTCTGATAATTTTTCAGGGAAAAGGAGGATTTTTCAATGCTGCATCTTACATCAGACAAAATCCAATCGGCGGCTGGAGTTGATCCGAAAGTAACTGTCCGGCATATTCCGGCAAGTTCGCGCGCCATGCGTTCTCCGCCCTGATCGTCAACATTTATCACAGCTGCGCCGTAATCAGGATCAAGGAGTTTGGTAAAGGCAAGTTTTTTCGCCTGAAAATAATTTTCAGCAGTGCCGTGGTAATCGAGATGATCCCGGGTTATATTGGTGAGAACAGCTCCCCTCAAACGGACACCACCTGCCCTGTTCTGATGCAGGGCATGGCTGGATAGCTCAAAGGCGCATGCTTTTAATCCGGCATCCCGCACTCTGCTGAAAGCTTGATACAAACCTGCACTGTCAGGAGTTGTGCAATCAGCTTTTTCTTTGCAGTTTCCCAAACGCCACTCGATTGTGGAAAGCAGTCCGCAGGGAGTTCCGCAATACGAAAAAATATGCTCGATAAGAAATGCACTTGTGGTTTTACCATTGGTTCCGGTAACACCGAAAAGAGCAAGATCATTATCAGGACAACCGTAAAAGTGCCGGTGAAGCAAAGCACAGGCAAGAGCTGAATCTTTTACTTCAACTCCCGGTACACCGTCTGGAAGATGCCGGGCGACAACAGCTTTTGCGCCTTTGGCAACGGCTGAACAAATGTATTCGTGACCATCTGAAACAGTACCTTTGATCGCAACAAAAATGGAGTTTTCCTCCACTTTGCGTGAGTCACTGAATACACCGGAATAAGATCCGGTATCTATATTTTGACGGATGACCAGATTTCCGAGGATCCCCCGGAAGTCGAATTTTATTTCAGTATTCACCTTGCCTCCTGCGGCAGTGCTTTTTCAAGAGCCGTACCTCTCGACCCCTTGACAATAATATATACGTTCTGCTCACAAAGTTTACAGATGTCTCCGGCAGCATCTGCGCTTGACGGATAATGGCGGTCGTTTCCTGAAAGACCATCAAAACCGCTGCCAACGGTATATATTATACCATCCGGAAAAAGCGCTCTTGCAAGTTCAAGAGTTTTGCGATGTTCTTCTCTTGAGTGTTCGCCAAGTTCGAGCATAGTACCGAGAAGCAGAACAACTTTTTCGGAAGTCATACTTTCAGCCGCCATTTTCAAAACTGCTGCCATGCTGGCAGGACTTGCATTGTAGGCGTCGTTGAATATCGTAGCATCACCTGATTTGACAACTTTTCCGCGCATTCCCGGCAATTCAGTTCCGGCAAGACCTTTGGCGATGACTTCAGGAGCGATGCCGCAGGCAAGTGCGACTGATGCGGCGGCGGATGCGTTCCGAAGTCGGAGGCCAAGCGGGCTTAGGAG
>JAZQTR010000219.1:0-4194 GCA_045630865.1 Victivallaceae bacterium | reverse complement strand
TGCTGCCGCCAAAGTCGACCGCAACACTGCTTTCTCCGCAGCCGCTCCGGGCGTGATGTCAAGCAAAGAGCGTGATATCCGTACCCAGATGGTAAAACTCATCCGCCGCGCTTACAGCCAGAAGCTCTTTACTTCTGTTTGCGGAACTTATGCTGCCAGAGTTGATGAAAAAACATTTGTCATTATGCCGGATGATGTCGATCGCGCCACCGTCTGCGAGTCAGATCTGATTGCCGTCAGAGGTTTTGAGTATGAAGCCGGCAAAGAGCTTCCCCGCTGTGCCTGGCTTATCAAGAAGATCTTCGATATGAGAAAAGAGTTCAACTCTCTCATTATTGCCGCTCCTCCCAGCGTGATGGCGTACAATATCACTGATACCAAATTTGATCCCAGGGTTATTCCCGAGAGCTATCTGCAGCTCCGTGAAATGCCGGATTTCCCCTATGGTTCCTACTTTGACTCTGAAGTTGTGACCGATGCGCTCTCAATGCGCTATCCGATCGTTATGGTCAAAAACGACTGCATCATCTCTTCCGGACGCACTCTGCTTGAGTCATTCGACCGACTCGAAGTTGCCGAGTACAGTGCACGCGCCACTATCGCTGCTGTGCCTTTCGGCGGAATGAAGCCGATGAATGATGATCAGGTACAGGAGATCGTCGAGGCGTTCAACCTTATTCCCTGACAGGTTTTTGAGGAAACGTTTTTCCTCCACATTCTGCGCGGGCAGGGCGGATATTTTACGCAAATATCTGCTCTGCCCCCGTTTGTTTTACGGTATTGGAAATGGTCGTCCGTCGCTGTTTTTATTCTCTCACTGATGCCGCCGGGATACGGTTGTTTCAGGAACGCAGAATATGTCGGAGCATTCGAAAAAAATCTCCGCTCAAGTCATGAAAAAAGCCGTTTTTTTGTTGAAAAACGGCTTGAAAATCCCTGTTTCGGTTGTACATTAAGCGTACAACATATTGTGTGTTGGGTCGTCTTTGTCAACAATATATAGTGTTTGAGCTCAATTTTGCCGCATCGTGAGGGGAGCGTTTTTGCCCCGGTCGACAGCTTGAGCTTGACGGATGGGGTTTTATGCGTTTCGGATTGCAAAAACTGACACTGCTGGACTATCCGGGGAAGGTTGCATGCACCGTTTTTACGGCGCAGTGCAATATGCGTTGCCCGTTCTGTCACAATGCAGATCTGGTGTTGTCAGCCGATGATGATCTTCCGATGACAAGCGGTGAGATCATTGACTATCTGCGCTCCAGAGCGAAAGTTCTCGATGGCGTGTGCGTCACCGGGGGAGAACCCCTGCTGCACAAAGAGATCCTTGATTTTCTTGCCGACATTAAAAGTACCGGTCTTGAAGTCAAGCTGGATACCAATGGTACGTATCCCGGCAGACTGAAGACTGCAGTCGGCGAGGGGCTGGTTGATATGGTGGCTATGGATATAAAAAACTCCAGAGCCAAATATAATGTTACCTGCGGTGTTGACGGAGTGATCGACAAAGTCGCGGAGAGCGTGGAGTTTCTGCTTTCCGGCAAAGTCGGATACGAGTTCCGCACCACGGTGACCGGATTGTTCCATACGCCGGAGGATTTTCTGGATATCGGTACCTGGATCGCAGGTGCTGAACGCTATTATCTTCAGAAATTTTCCGATTCCGGAAAGCTCCTTGCGCCTGACAGCAAAATGGCGGTGAGCGACGAAGTAATGGATAAATGCCTTGAAAATGTCCGCCTCTTCGTGCCTGAAGCGAAGATCAGGGGGCAGGAGTAGGGCAGAGCGGTTTCCCTGTTTAAGAAGAATTCTGCCGGGGAATCTTTGTGTTTTGAATATAAATAACAATTTTAATTAAATATAATCAAGCAGAAAAAGAAAAGGAAGTTCGTTATGTATCAGGTACAAAAACGTAACGGCAAAAACATCGACTTCGATCTGCAGAAGATCTCTGATGCCATCAAGATGGCGTTTGAGGCGCAGGAGAAGCAGTACAATCAGTCTATCATCGACTTTCTCGCATTGAAAGTCACCGCTGATTTTGAACCCAAAATCAAAGAGGGACTGATTTCCGTTGAAGACATTCAGGATAGTGTCGAATCCGTTCTGGTTCAGGCCGGTTACGGTGATGTTGCCAAGGCCTACATTCTCTATCGCCGCCAGAGAGAGAAACTCCGTAACGCAACTTCCACAATTCTCGACTTCAAAAAGACTGTCAACGACTACGTCAAAATCAATGACTGGCGCGTCAAGGAGAACTCCACCGTCACTTATTCTGTCGGCGGACTTATTCTTTCCAACTCCGGAGCCATCACTGCCAACTACTGGCTCAGCGAGATTTATGATGATGAGATCGCCAATGCCCACCGCAATGCCGATATCCATCTGCACGACCTCTCCATGCTCACCGGATACTGCGCAGGATGGAGTTTGAAACAGCTGATCAAAGAGGGACTCGGCGGCGTTTCCGGAAAGATCACTTCTGCTCCGGCTTCCCACCTTGCCACTCTCTGCAACCAGATGGTGAACTTCCTCGGAATCATGCAGAACGAGTGGGCTGGCGCGCAGGCATTCAGCAGCTTCGATACCTATCTCGCGCCCTTTGTCAAAGTTGACAATCTCACCTACGATCAGGTCAAAAAGTGCATTGAGTCCTTTATTTTCGGTGTCAACACGCCGTCCCGCTGGGGAACTCAGGCTCCGTTTTCCAACATCACCCTTGACTGGACAGTTCCGCCGGATCTTGCTGAACTCAACTGCATCATCGGCGGCAAAGAGGTCGACTTCAAGTACAAGGACTGCAAAAAAGAGATGGATATGATCAACCGCGCGTTCATCGAAACGATGATCGAAGGCGATGCCCAGGGACGCGGTTTCCAGTATCCCATCCCGACCTATTCCATCACCCGCGACTTCGACTGGAGCGACAGCGAGAACAACAAGCTGCTCTTTGAGATGACTGCGAAGTATGGAACTCCCTACTTCTCCAACTACGTCAACAGCGATATGGAGCCCAGCGATATCCGTTCCATGTGCTGCCGTCTGCGCCTTGATCTGCGCGAACTGCGCAAGAAGTCCGGCGGATACTTCGGCAGCGGTGAGAGCACCGGTTCCATCGGCGTTGTCACCATCAATATGCCGCGCATCGCCTATCTGGCGACTGATGAGGCTGATTTCTATGCCCGTCTGGATCACATGATGGATGTTTCCGCCCGCAGTCTCAAAATCAAACGCGAAGTTGTTTCCAAGCTGCTCGATGAGGGACTTTATCCCTATACCAGACGTTACCTCGGCAAGTTCGATAATCACTTTTCGACCATCGGTCTTGTCGGAATGAACGAAGCGGCCCTCAATGCCAAGTGGATCAGAGCTGATCTTACCGACGCCAAGGCGCAGAAGTTCACCGAAGAGGTGCTGAACCATATGCGTGAGCGTCTTTCCGACTACCAGGAGCAGTACGGTGACCTCTACAACCTCGAGGCTACTCCGGCTGAGTCCACCAGCTACCGTCTTGCCAAACACGACAAGAAACGTTTTGCGGATATCATCACCGCCGGAACCGAGAACTGCACTCCTTACTATACCAACAGCAGCCATCTGCCCGTCGGATATACTGAGGACATCTTTACCGCGCTGGATATTCAGGATAATCTCCAGACTCTCTACACCTCCGGAACAGTTTTCCACGCCTTCCTCGGCGAGAAGCTTCCGGATTGGAAGTCCGCGGCGAACCTGGTCCGCAAGATTGCGGCCAACTACCGTCTGCCCTACTATACTCTGTCACCGACCTATTCGGTCTGCCCGGATCACGGATATATTTCCGGTGAGGCATTCAAGTGCCCCAAATGCGGAAACCGTGCTGAGGTCTACAGCCGTATCACCGGTTACTACCGTCCTGTCCAGAACTGGAACGATGGAAAATCCCAGGAGTATAAAGATAGACGTGTCTACGACATCGCGAGCTCCGTCAAACGCCGTTTCGCCGAGGGTGATACCGCTCCTGCCGCTGAAGCAAAGAGCGCACCTGCTGTCGAGGTGAAAGATGAGGCTCCGGTTGCGGATGGAAAACTTATTCTCTTTACCACCCGCACCTGTCCCAACTGCCGCATGGCGAAGACTTTCCTTGATAAAGCCGGACTGGTCTACGATGTGGTCATCGCTGATGAGGATGCCGAGGCAACCAGAAGATATGGTGTC
>JAZQTR010000218.1:0-6438 GCA_045630865.1 Victivallaceae bacterium | reverse complement strand
GTGCTTGACGGCGATAGCCTCGAGCTCGGAGCTGTCAGCGTTGCGGTTGATGGCGTTGCGGAACTCATCATTGAGCAGAAGCAGCTCGAAGATACCGCTGCGTCCCTTGTAGCCGGAGCCGTTACAGCGGCGGCACTTGTTTTCGCCTATCTTGCCGGAGCCTCCGCACTCGGTGCAGATCTTGCGGACAAGACGCTGTGAAAGCACTCCGAAAAGCGCAGAGGAAACCAGAAAGTTTTCCACGCCCATATCCAGCAGACGGGTGACAGCACCGACGGCGTCGTTGGTGTGGAGCGTACTCAAAACCAGGTGTCCGGTAAGAGCAGCGTTGATGGCGATGTCGGCGGTTTCACGGTCACGGATCTCACCGACGAGAATGACGTCGGGATCCTGACGCACGATACTGCGCAGTCCGGTGGCGAAGGTCACGCCGATCTTGTGGTTGACCTGCATCTGGCAGAGTCCGGGAGTCTGGTACTCGACAGGATCTTCGACAGTGATGATCTTCTTTTTGCTGTCGTTGAGCTGACTGATGACGCTGTAAAGGGTGGTGGTCTTACCGCTTCCGGTGGGACCCACGACCAGAATGATTCCGTGGGGAATGGCGATGAGGCGACGGAAATCCTTGAGCAGCTCTTCACTCATGCCGAGAGTACGCAGATCGAAGTTGACCGCCTCCTGATTGAGCAGACGCAGAACGATACTCTCGCCGGTGAGAATAGGGATGGTACTGATACGCATATCCAGCTCCATAAGTCCCAGCCGGACATTGGTACGTCCATCCTGCGGCAGACGGCTCTCGGCGATGTTGAGTCCGCCCAGAAGTTTGATACGCGAAGCGATGGCGGGGAACTGGTTCAGCGGTGCCGTGATGATCTCGGTGAGAACACCGTCAACGCGGCAGCGGACAGAAACCTGCTCCTGGCCCGGCTCGATGTGGATATCGCTGGCACCGAGTTCGATCGCCTGTGTAAAAATGTCGTTGACCAGACGGACGATACGCGCCTCGCCGGCCATTGTACGCAGAGTATTCTCATCCTCCTGCTCCGGAGATTCATCCTCCTGATCGAGGTTCTGGAGCTTGCTGAGCATACGCTCGAGGAAAGGACGGCGCACGAAGCGGGGATCCACCTTGCAGCACCAGGTTTTTTCCGCCAGATAGCCGATGGTATCCAGATAGTAGGGGTCGCACACCAGCATGGTGACGTAGTCATCAGCCCACTCGAGGGGCAGACAGCAGTGGGTGTTGAAGAACTCGGAAGGAGAGTTTTCCGGAAGCTCCGGAAGCATGATCTCCTCCTCGATCAGCTGCTCCACGCCGTATGCCTGTGAGTAGATTTCCGCCAGCTGGGCGTCGGTGAGTTTGCCGAGGCGGACCAGTTCGCGGTCGCTCTTTTCCGGATTGGAGAAGTCGTAGGCTCCCTCTTCAGGAAATCTCGCTTTGAAGACTTCCTCAAGTTTTGCCGCACCGGCACTGAAATCGATCGGTTTGAAGTCGCTCACTTCCAGAACTCCCATTCGGTCATCAGACCGCGATGTTTGGTATGATCTCCGTCGCCTTCGGCGATGCTGTCGTTGAAGTCATTGATCGCCTGAATGGCATCGTTGTAGCGTCCGATCATCTCTTCGACCGGGCTGTGTTCGTTGACGATGTGTCCGGTGATCATGACCAGAACCTCACTGCGGGAAACGCTGGCATCGGTGTTGCCGAGCAGACGGTTGAGGATCGGGATCTGATTGATGACAGGCAGAGAAGCCAGACTGTCATTTTTCTCCTCGTGGATGAGTCCGCCGATGACCATGGTCTGACCGTTGGCGATGGTCATGTTGGTTTCGACTATGCGCTGGTTGATTTCAGGAGAGTCGATGGTCTGGCTGGTGGTGTTTTTGGTTGCAGTCGAGATTTCCTGCTTGACCTCGATGGCGATAAGGTCGGTGCTGGTGACCTGCGGAGTGACCGTCAGGATAACACCGGTATTGAGATACTGGTAGTTCTGCTGGACGGAACCGCTGCTGGAGGTGTTAGTGATACCGCTGGTAATGATCGGAATCTGTTTACCGACAGTGATCGACGCCTCGGTGTGACTGGAAACCAGAAGCTGCGGACTTGAAATAACTTTGACCAGTCCGTCACCGGCAAGAGCGCGGATGTAACCGAACTTCTCGTTGGGGTTCTTCGGATTGGCGATAACGAAGGTTGCACCGTTCTGACGGTTGGCTCCGGTGTTGAAAGCCCCCTGCGGACCGCCGCCGGTGGCGACACCGCTGCCGTCGATTCCGGCGAAGGGGTTGAGGTCGTTGGCGTAGTTGGTTCCGAACATGGTAAAGGTGTTGTCGTCGGCTCCGGTGGCGGAGAACTCAACACCGAACTGGGTGTTCTCGGAGAGGGTGACTTCGACAACCAGCACCTGGAGAAGCACCTGGGCGGGAACCACATCGAGGCGGTCGAGCAGGGCCTTGATCGAGGCGTAGGTGTGCGGAGTTGAACGGATGACCAGACGGTTGAGCTGTCCGTCGGCGAAGACCTTGATCTGCTCCTTGAAGACCTTGGACTCCTTGTCGGTTTCCATCGGAGTTGCGACGTTGGCGGCAAGGGTGCGGTTGTTGCGCGGAGTGACGTTGGTTCCGTTGTTGGTGTAGTTGCTGCGGGGACGGGCAGAGTTGACGTTCTCCAGACGGGTTCTGCCGGTGGAGGTGTCGATGGTAAGACTTGCGCCCTGGGTATCGTAGATGGTGGCGAGAGCCTGGGCAAGGTGGTGCGCCTTGTTGTGGCGGACTTTGTAGACGAAGACGCGCTCCTGCGCCAGAGTGTCGCCGACGTCGAGGAGTTTGACCCACTCTTTGACGGTGTTGACGGCTTCCTCGGTCGCGGCGGAGGCGAGGATGATCTTCAGGCGGTCAAGACCGATGAGCTGGATGGAACCGGGCAGCTCGGCGCGCTCAACGTTTTTGACCACGTTGAATCCGAGGACAGGCAGCACTTCCTGCAGCTCCATAACAACCTTGCTGGGCAGAAGCTCGTCGCACTGGATGATGGCGCGCGGCCAATGGGCCTTGTTGTTGCGGTCCATCAGGGTGAGTATCTTGTGGATTTTGGCGATGTTCTCTTTGTTGTCGCAGATGAGAAGAGCGTTGGTGCGGGTAAGTTCGTTGACCGTCGCTCCCTGACTGAGGAAACCGCGGATCTGCTGGAGAGCTTCGCGCGCCATCAGGCTTTCGAGCGGGAAAAGCAGGATCTCGCCCTCCGGCTTGATATCGGCTTTGAGTCCGGGCTGCTTCTGCAGACGCCAGGTCGGAATAATACGCAGAACGGAATCTTTGACGGTCACCGAGCAGTGAGCCATCTTCACCATACGGTCGAAGGCGGCCCAGAGCTCTCTTCTGGTCATCTTGCTGTTCAAGTTGATGGTGACGCTCATGCCGATGTCGTTGTCGGCGATGAAGTTGAATCCGAGGACATCGGCGAAAGCTGAAAGAACATCGAGCAGCTTTGCGCTGTTGAAGACCAGAGAAACATCGACCTCCTCATCACCGTTGAGGGCGATGAAGTCATCGTAGAAGTGCGACTCGTATTTCTTGGTGTCGTCGGCTTTTTTTGCTCCGGAAGAGCGTTTGGCGATGAGGGGGGACTCAAGTTTCTTCAGCTCTTCTTTGGAAAGCTTTACAGGAGAATCCGACTTGAACACCACTCTTTCGGCATCGACTGTTTCATACGATTTGCTGTGGGTAAAACTACCTTTCTGCAGGAATGAAAAGCGTTTTTCGGCGCGCTCTTCGGGGGTTTCCGGCTCCTCTTCAGCTGTGCTGGATGAGCAGGATGTGCAGAGAAGCATCGCAAAGGCGAATACGCCGGAAAGGATGCGGCTCAAGTTATCCGGTTGATGTTTGAACATTTTGTCAGGCTCCTGTATATGTAAATAATATTATTGTTTGCGTAATAGTAAGTTATCAGCGTCTGCCGCCGCGTCCGCCGCCGAAGCCGCGACCGCCAAAGCCGCCGCCACCATTCATGCTGCGCTGCATACTCTGCATGGTACGGAGCATCATCTGCTGGGTCGCCATATGCGCCTGCATAAACTGCTGATGGGCATTGGCGCGGGGACGGGCACCGCTGCTTCTGCTGCCCTTGACCTTTGAGGGATCCTGCAGCACGAGTTCGACACGGTCACTGCCGCGGGCAAGTGTCGCCGAGGCTCTGCCGACAGAGATGAGGGTATATCCGTTGGGCAGCGATTCTCCGACCTTGACCGACTGGCGGTTTCCGGCGGAGAGCTGGTTCTGCTGATTGCGCTGGACAAAACGCTGTCTCATGCTGCCGAGCTGTCCGTTGGCAAGGCGCATATTCATACCTCCCGGACCACCGGGGCCGCCGGGGCCGAAAGCAAACTGGGGCATGAACGGATTGAACTGCCGCTGGCGGTTACGGACAATAACGATCGCTCCCTGAACGTCGCCGACTTTGTAGGTTCCGGCAAGGGTCATTTCGCTTCTGCCGCCACCACCGCTGTTGAGAAGCGGACTGCGGTCGGGGTTGAAGATATCGCCTTCCATAATGGCGGTGACTTTTTCATCATCGGTCATGGTCTTCGCCTGTTCGGCGGAAGCTTCACTCTTGCTCTGCACCTTGGGCTGACGCTTGGGAACAGTGATCTTTTCGGCTGAATCTTTGACTGTCTTGATGTTGCTGCCGAGGCTTGCCGCCACGCCGACAGCGAGCAGGATATTGAGGATAAGCAGGAAACTGTTCATTTTTTCAACTCCGCATTTTTGAGGATCTGCGGATTGCCGTCAAAGCCGATAACCCGTATTGTTCCGCTGAAGTTTACAGTAATGGCGTTGCCGATATCTTCGCCGCCCTTTTTGGCGACCAAACCGGCAATGCTGCTTGCGTTCTGGCTCATCTGGCGCAGACTGCGGAAATCAGGACGCATATCAAAGCGTTTCCAGTAGAGCTGCGGCTTTTTGTTCTGCAGAGCGGTCAGGAACTTGAGGGTATCCGGATAAGTTGCCTGAAAAGTGATATCGATCTCTGCGAAGTAAAAATCTTTATTGATGCGGCTGGTTTTGACCGAACCGAGGCTGTTGAGCTTGAACATCTGGGATTGTGCCGTTTCTGAAACCATCTGGCGCAGAACAGTTTCGACCATTCCGTGCTTGCTCTCGTGCCAGGAGCTGCGCACCATGGCATTGAACTTCTCTTTGACGGCATCCGCCTCGGCTTTTTCTGCTCTGGCGTTGTTCCATGCGATCTCTTTGCGCTTGAGGTCACGGTTGGCGTTGCGGATCTTATCGGCGGTGGGAGCGAGATCCTTGAGTCCGCCTGCGAAGTGGATAAGTAAAACAGTCCAGGTCACGCCCAGAACCGAGAGCGCGACCGTGAGTTTTCCCTTGGGGGTCTTGATAAAAGTCTGAAACTTGCCGCTCATTTGTTGCGCACCTTCTTTGCTTTAGGCTTCTCCTGTCCGGCGGGGACAAGTTTGATATTGACGGTCATCGAGGTGGAGTTACCACGCTGACGCTGCTGGATCTGACCGACCTTCCACTTGTGGGAGATGGGTTTCAGGATCTGCGGATAGTTGATATTTTCATCTTCACTTGTGATGACGATGTCGATGTCATTTTCGTTGCGGCGGTAGTTGGTGACCATGGCGGGGCCGGGGAGCAGACGCGAGAACTCGGCGAGGTCGAGCAGGATATCGGGCTCACCGGGCTTGCTTGCGACCACACGGAGACGCTCTTTGTGGACGCGGGAGTCTTTTCTCAAAGCCGTTTTGATTTTTTTGGTATCACGGTCGAGAGTTGCCGCTTTGTTGACGATCTCACGGTATCCGGAGCCGTCTTTGCTCCACTTGAGATACCATCCCCACGCGAGGTTCAGCACGAGCAGAACAGCGAGAACGGCAGTGGCGATGAGCTTTTTGCGGAAACGCACCGGACGGAGCTGATCGGGCAGAACTTTGATGCCGTCCCGCAGGCTTCCGAACTCATCTGAAGAGACCAGACGGGCGATGAGCAGGACGGCGGTAAAGGCAGTGATATCAAGTTCAGCAGGAATATTGAAGGTGCTTTTGAAGATTTCCTGCCATTTGGCGTTGTCTTCACTTTTTCTGCTCTCGCTGACGCGCTTCCACTGACCGTCTGAAAATTCGTAGCCCTCCTCGAGTTCGGGAATGTAAATCGCGGGATCATCCTCTTTGAGGGCAAGCAGAGGATAAATAAAGTTGTCGGCGCGTCTGGAGCAGCTTGAAAACGCGCTTGCCAGAAGTTTGAACAGCGTTTCAGGAATCACGCAGACGTTAACGGCAAGCTGTCCGTCGGCTCTCTCCTTGAGCGGAACGAACTGGATTTTATGATCGGGGACCTGTCCGAGCAGGTGGCGACCGAGTTCCATCTCGAGCGCGCTGCGTCTGGACTGGGTATCCATAGCGACCGAGAGTG
>JAZQTR010000217.1:0-12982 GCA_045630865.1 Victivallaceae bacterium | reverse complement strand
CTCCGGCGAGTTTTTCCAGCTTTTCACGGTTGATCTCCACTTCGTAGGGAACGTTTGTTTTGTTGTTGACGTTCCACTCGAGAGGGAACGCCGACAGTGACACACAGGCTGTTGCCGCAGTTATGCAGGCAAAGAGTGCTTTTTTCATAAATTTTCCTTTTTTATTGCTGTTTTATTGTTGAAAAATGTATATCGTAATTAAGATACCGTTGAAATAAGAAAAATGCAAGCGGATACCAAAATAAAAAAAGCACGGAAAACAGTTTCGTCATCCGTGCTTTGATGCAGTTTGAACGCCGATCACTTTATTCTGTTGTGTTCGTCAACATACCATTTGTTGTGGTTGATACCGCTGAGGGTCTTGACCATCTCGTCGAAGTATTCTTTGGACGGCTCGGGCAGAATGAGGGTTCCGGCGACCTCAACGTAATTTTCGTTGGAGATCGGAACGACATAGTCCAGGCTGTTGAACTCCTTGCCGAGATCGTGATATACGCACTCGTAGTAGTGGTTGTTGCGGAAGTTCCAGAAGAACTTGCCTCTGCCGTTCTCGCCGAAGAATTTCGACTTGAGAAATTCACTTGCGCTGTTCATATGACGGAAGACCTCTTCGGATCCGCCCTGCGGCAGAAGCACATTTACTCTTGTCCAGTTCTGCTGGTTTGAAAGACGGATGCAGTTCCAGATGGAGTATGTTCCTGCAGGATGCTTCTTGGCAAAATTGACTTTGAGTTTGGCGTTTCTGCCTTTCAAATTGACCGCCTGCTGGATCTCGTTGGTGACCAGTTTCGCCTGGGCGACCGGAGTGATGTTTTTGGCAGTCACAAGCTCGATTCCGGGGTGGATGAGCACGACAAGCTGTTTTTCTGCTCCGTTGTCAACGACGGTTGCGGCTTCTATGGTTTTGATGTCTCCGGCGGGAACTGAAACGGTGAGTTTTCCGTTGGCAAGCTCAGCCTTGAGTTTGCCGGTCGATTTGACGGTTGCGTTTTCAGAGATGCCGGTGACGTCAAAAGACTTGCTTTCTCCCGGGGCGAGGGCGGTGACGATGCGCTCGAAACCGCGCTCTGAACCGGAGCGTATAAGCTCACCGGAGATCTTGATGTCCTTGACATTTTTTCTGTACTGCAAAGTTACTTTGACATCCGCTCCGTTGAGTGAGCTGTAGAGCAGCGTGTTTTTGCCTTTGGCAAGTTTACAGGTCATAACGCGGGGGTTGGTTATCATCTGGGTCACAGCATTGAAGTTCGCCACTTTTTTCAGCGGAGCATTGACTCTGATGAGATACTCTCTTCTGCCGCAGACAGGATAGTACGGACGGGCAGTGCCATCCGCTTCAACTTCGAGGCTTCTGAAGGTTTTTCCACGGTCGGTGGATATTTCAAGTTTGGCAAAAGAGCCATCCTTGAGTTTTGCTGCGTATTCGGCATAGACGATCGGATAGCAGGCAAAAACTTTGTAGCAGAAGCTGTCGGCTTTGGTATTGGTGAAGGTTGCGGCAAACTTTTCCGGAGAGCCGTTGAAATAGAGGAAGCTGCTTCCGTAGTGGGGGAATATGCGTCTGATTTCGATGACAGGAGTATATCTTCTGGTTTTCGCAGCGTGGACCAGTTTGCTCATATCCGGCAGGGTTCTGTTGTACTCCTTCAGGTAGTTGTTGTACTGCAGATTGTTGAATCTGCCGTTGTTGATGAACCACATACGCAATGTCTCTCCCGGACGGAGCGACATTGCAACACGCTCAGTGTAAGCCGGGGTCTGAGCAACGTAACCGCGGGTTCCGATACGGACAAATGAGCCGCTTCCGGAGTCGACCCGGTTGAAAATACCTGATTCAAGCTCTGTATCGCCGAGTCCGGCAGGATTCTCGTTATCCATCGAGGGGAAGAACTTCTGGGCTGAGAGGTCGTAGAGATTGCTCTTGCCGTTGACGCAAGCCTGCTGGAAGCTGTGACCGTAGCCGCCGGTCTGGCTGGCAGGGATGGCTCCGGAGCAGGTGAGCATATTTGCTGCCATATTGTTCAGCGGACCGCATTCGAACCCGCAGTAGCTGTTGAGCATGGTAAGAGCTTTGTAGCAGGCGTTTTCAGGGATGTCCGAACCCGGCTCAAAGTAGAGCTGATGGCTGGCGTAGTAGTCGCTCGATGAGAGCATGAACTGGAAGATCCGGTTGGTGCGTTCTCTTTCAGAGGTGTTGGCTATATCCATCGACTTTTTGATATCGGCGAAGCTGCGGGGGTCGATCTCGCAGTCACGGCGCAGAAATGGGTGCTGCACGGTGGTTTTGCCGGTGTTTTTGTACTCGATGTAGTCCATATAGACGTTTTCGGGAAGATCGATTTCCTTTGTGGTGTTTTTGCTGAAGTCGAAGACCAGTTTTTCGCTCTTGCGGGCAGCAAGGAAGTCTTTGGCGTTGGGAACTCTGGTGTAATTGCGCTTATCCAGAACCTTATCCGGATGGTTGCTGTCGAGGATGGCAGGCGGAATATAGTCGATGACTTTTCCGTTGACATCAAGAGTGGTCTCTACGCGGGATACCTCGGCGAAGTTGGTTCCGGAGATGAACTTGGAGCCGCCGCCGCTGATTCCGTCAAAACTGCGGTTGAAGTCGAAGAGCGCACGGGTATCTTTGTCGACGGTGAATTTCTTTGCCGGAGTGAAGTTGCCCTTGTATCTGACAGTTGAAGATATGCGCAGCAGATCAAATTCCGCTTTGAGGAAGTTTGTGCCTGCACGGGCCTTGGCACGGGAGTTTCCGAGGGTAAACTGCGAGGGAAGATGTTCATTGGCGGTCGGAGTGTAACGCAGTTTGGCTTTGAGTATTTTGGGGTCTGTGTAGTCTACCTGAGTGTAGGTGAATTTTTTGTCATCCAGCACTTTGACTCCGTTCACGAAGACCTGCATTCCGTTCTTTTTCTGCCACTGTACTGCGATGTGATTCCACTTTTTTGCAGGTATATCGCAGGAAAACTCTTTTTGATAGACCTTTTTGGTGTAGTCCTTGAATTCGACAACTGCTTTTCTCTTGCGGGGGAAATACTTCAGTCCGAGGCAGGGTTCGACCTTTTGGTTCATATCGGCCATCGGACCGACGACCCGGGCAGGTTCGGCTGAAAAGATGTAGTAAAAGGTGTTGCGTTTTTCATATTTGCTCCAGGTCGGCTTGATCCACAGTTCGGCGGTTCCATCGCCTTCCGGATAGAATCTCTCGTTCAAGTCAGTGATGACTTTGCCCTCTGCCCAGCTTGCCTGTGAGTGAGTGGCAAAGAAAAATCCTTTGCCGTTTTTACCTTTGGTGGTATCCATCGCAAAGTCTCCCGGCTCACCTGAAACTCCGGCTGAAAAGAACTCGTCGCGGTATTTCGGGAACGGCAGCAGAGCGGCGGCTCTTGCCGAGAGATGGCTGATCTCAAATGCGGGCAGAAATGCATTCTGATCTTTGGGAGGCAGACCATCGGCACCGATGGCGTGTTTGACGCCTCTGGCGCGGATGACCAGACGCAGTTTTTTCGCCTGCGGATGGATGCGTCCAGTCTCACGGTGGGGGGTGAGTATCTGCGGCGGACGCATCAGTGTGATCCAGCGCGGGTCGGTGAGACTCTCTGACAAAACCTTTCCGGCGGCGTTGAGCTGTTCGACATTTATTGTGCTTGCCCAGACTTCCGGAGAGGTGCTTTTGAAATCGAAGTCAAATTTGGCTGCTGTTCCGGCAAATTCAGAGGGAACATTGACGATACAGCTGAAAATCGTTTCGCCGAATCTTGTTGCTTTGAAACTGATTTTGCCGTCAGCGGCTTTGATTTTTCCGCCGTTGGTACTTTTCCAGGCGGAGACATCAGAAAGGGCTCCATTGAAAAAGTTGAGTTTTCCTGCTTCTGAAACGGCGGCGTCGGAGGCGACTTTGCAATCAAGGGCAGTTGTTCCATCCGGAACGGTGAACCGCAGTGAGACGGTGTCATTGCTGCTGCCTTTCAGCAGAGTAACTGCAAGTTTCTTTTTGCCGCCAGGTGTGGTTGCGGTGACATCAAATCCGCAATCTTTGCTTACTCCGGCGAGTTTTTCCAGCTTTTCACGGTTGATCTCCACTTCGTAGGGAACGTTTGTTTTGTTGTTGACGTTCCACTCAAGAGGGAACGCTCCGAGAGTAAGTGCGCCGGAAAAAACAGCGAGAACAGCATACAGATTTTTTTTCATATTTTACCTCTTACACTGGTTTCGTTCAACGGTTATTTGCAATCCGTTCGAACAAATTTTTAAAAATCATATCGCGGTTGAGTCCGTAGGCATAACGCATTTCGTGTCTTTGGTTATCCGCGAGATCGTAGACGGCGTTATCCAGAAGTTTTGCCGCCGGACGGATGAATGACTGGATGGCTTCCGGACAGCAGAAGTATGCGACCGTGACAATATCCCAGATAACTCTGCTGTCGTGGCCGCAGCGGATCATTTCCTCTACAGTGTATGTGTAGAGGTAATTGCCGATTTTTCCGGAGTCTTTGCAGCGCACTTTAAGTTCAGGCTCTGTGGTGAGCAGATGGTCAGTGACCATCGCACAGGGGAACATGACAAAGGGGACTCCCGAGTCGAAGATGACCTGCGCCGCCGGAACATCCTGATAAAGGTTGAACTCATCGTTTTTGCCGTGCCACTCAAAGGCGTGGCCTCCGAGCCAGACAATGACGATATTTTTGATGATTTCCGGATCGAGTAGAATGGCGGAGGCGACATTGGTGATTGCGCCGATGGCAAGCACATAGAGTATCTCACCATCCTGTTCCGCCTCTTTGGCCAGTTCGACTATGCGTTTTGCTGCATCGCTTTCGACCGGAGTTTCAGGTGCCGGAAGATAGCAGGGAGAGCCGCGGAAAACTTTTCCGGAAGGATCTTCGCCGAGAAGAGAAAAGATTTTGAGTATTTCCTGATAACTCTTTTCCATGCCGTCGGCCGGACCTGTGGAGTGGTCGTTGAAGAACGGAGCAGCCGTGACGGCGCGCAGATCGAGTTTATCTTTGGCGAGCAGTGCGTAAGTCAGCGCATACTGGTCGTCGATTTCATTGTAGGTGTCGGTGTCGAGAATGGCACGGACTTTTGCTGCCGGGATCTCAAGCCGTTCGCGTCTCACCTCGGGAGAGATGAATGGATAATTCATTTTTATTCCCTTTTCGTATTGGATAATAATGTATAAAACAATCTCAGGATAAGATAGCACTTTGTGAGTTTTTTGTCAAGCAGACGGGGCTGTCTGCGCGCAAAGATTTCATCTGTGCCATCCTGAAACTGCCTGATAATGCGACAGTGCTATTGATTTTATCTCATACAGGGTGTATATTATACTATTGTATATTTGTAACCGGAAAGATTCCGGAAGTTGTTCCAGGCTGGTCACGGTTTGAACCGGGATCAGCTTTTAATTCAGTTGTAAACGGCGTATTTCAGGTAACCCGGAGTAAAAAATGAGTGATTCAGAGTGCAGCAATGCCCTTGAACGTGAAGTCGTCATCAGAAACCGTATGGGACTTCACAGCCGTCCGGCTGCCGTGATCGCCAAAATGCTTTCTGTACGCAACTGCGATGCGACGCTCAAGCGCAGTGACAAATCAGGCGAGTGCGCCGATTGCCGCAGTGTGCTTTCCATGCTTATTCTTGCCGCGAGCTGCGGAACCAGACTTACGCTCCGGGTTTCCGGAACTGATGCCGCCGCCGTATTCGATGAGCTTGGCGGATATTTTGACCGGAATTTCGACGAAGAGGACTGACTTTTCAGATGAACAAAAGTATGCAGCGTCTGGACGGTATCGCACTTGCGCCCGGTATCGCCATCGGCAAAGTGTTGCCGCTTCACTCATCCAACCGCACCGGAGCTCCCGAAATGCGGAGCGTTACCGATGTCGAAGCCGAAGTCGCACGCTTTTCCGATGCTTTGAGCAGCACTTGCAGGCAGCTGGAGTCGCTGCGCGATGAATTGATCAGCCGTCTTCAGGAAAAAGAGTCCGGCATTTTTGACGCCCATATCATGCTCTGCCGTGATCAGGCAATGATCAATGATGTCGAAAAGTTTATCCGTACTTCAATGTGCTGTGCCGAGTATGCCACTTATCAGGTGAGTGAACGCTATGCCGAAGTGCTGCAGAACCTCGAAGACGACTATCTGCGTGAGCGTGCGATCGACATCCGTGACGTATCATCGCGCGTTATAGCCAATCTGACCGACCGTGAGCTCCGCAGTCTGGCTATGGATGACCGCCGTGTTATTGCCTCCCACACACTTGTTCCGTCTGAAACGGCGACACTTGATAAAAACAAAATCCTCGGACTCGTTGTCGAGACCGGCGGTGTCACCAGTCATACCGCTATTCTTGCCCGCAGTCTTTCACTTCCGGCGGTCGCCGGTATTCCCGGTGAGATCATAGATCAGCTTCAGATAGATGACCGGGTGATCGTCGACGGCTTCAAAGGCAAAGTCATCATCAATCCCGACGGACGCACAGAGGAGTCTTACCGGCTCCGGGCGCAGGCGGCAGATCAGCTCCGCAACGAGTTGGAAAAAGAGCGTTCACTCTTTCCGGATACCACTGACGGTTTCCGTGTTCCGGTCGCTGCCAACATCGAATCTCATCTGCAGATACCGGAAATGCGTTCAAGCGGAGCGCAGGGTGTCGGACTTTTCCGTACAGAATTTCTCTTTCTCAATCAGGTGGTTCCTCCTGATGAGGAGACTCAGTACAATATCTACAAACAGCTTCTGCTCGCGGCTGAGGATGCCCAGGTGACTGTCCGTGTGATGGATATCGGCGGCGACAAACTGCCCCGTACCGGTATGGCGGCGGTGGAGGATAATCCGTTCCTCGGTCTGCGTGGTATAAGATTCTGTCTCTACGGCAGACGTGATCTCTTTGAAACCCAGCTGCGCGCTCTGCTCCGTGCCGGAGTATTCGGCAATCTGCGGGTGATGCTCCCGATGGTTTCAACCGTCGGCGAGGTGTTGGAGACCCGGGAAATAATCATCCGGCTCCAGGAGCAGCTTGCCGCCGAAAATAAGGAGTTTGTCAAAAATCTTGTCCTCGGAGTTATGATAGAAACTCCCGTGGCTGCACTTCAGGCAGACCACCTTGCCGGAGTTGTCGATTTCTTCAGCATCGGCACCAATGACCTTGTCCAGTACACGATGGCGATCGACCGCGGAAACGAACAGGTCGCTTACCTTTACCGCCCTGCCAATCCGGCAGTGCTGAAGCTTATCCGCCACGTTGTCGAATGTGCCGAAGCGCACCATATCCACGCCGGAGTCTGCGGACAGATGGCGGCAGATCCTCTGCACGCACTGCTGCTGCTCGGACTCGGGGTTCACGAGTTGAGTATGGCTCCCTCTGCGGTTCCGGCTGTCCGCCGTGCCATACGCAGTGTTTCGATGTACGAACTTGAGCAGCTGGCTAAAGAGGCTCTTCTTGCGGCGAATGCGGCTGAAGCCTCTGCTGAACTTGAAAAACTGCTGGCTGAACGGGTTCCTGAATTGATAACCCAAGAGTGAAAAGATGAAAAAGATATACCTTTCCGGTCCGATAATGGACGAACACTCCGGCGCGGCCCGTGAGTGGAGGGAAACCGCCAAAACTCTGCTCGGAGACGGCTTCAAAACCCTTGACCCCATGCGCCGCAAATTTGTCGACCGTCAGGTTGACAGCGCAAATGAGATCGTGGAGTTTGATCTTCAGGATGTCCGCGATGCGGATATTATCCTTGTAAACTATAACAAAGCCAGCATCGGAACCAGTATGGAGGTTTTTTACGCTTCGCACAACCTCGGAAAATTCGTTGTCGCATTCTCCCCTTTTGAGTACCGCGACTGCAGTCCGTGGATGGCGCGTTTCTGCACCAAGATCCTGCCCGGTCTTGAGGATGCTGTCAACTATATCCGGGCTAATTTCGGAGAGTGATCATGAGTCTTATATACAATTTGCTTCTACCGTTTGCGTTTCTCTTTTTTGTTCCAGGCCTCTGGCTCAAATACCGCAACCGTGGTGGCTGGAAAAGTACTTTCGGTGAGCGTTTCGGACTCTTTTCTCCGGAGCGTATAAAGGAGCTTGAAGAGAGCCATGGAGCCGTCTGGATACATGCCGTCAGTGTCGGTGAAACTGTTATCGCGCTCGGATTTATCAAGCGTTATCAGGCTCTTCATCCCGACCGCAAATTTGTTATTTCCACAACTACTACCACAGGTCAGGAGCTGGCTCGCAGCCGCTGTCCGGAAAATACCCGGGTGATTTTCTGCCCCATCGATTTCAGATGGATGGTTCGCCGCACTTTCAACATCATCCGTCCTTCACGTCTGGTGATTTTTGAAACTGAACTCTGGCCCAATCTGATTTGGGAAGCAAAAAAACGCGGCGTTCCCGCTGTCGTAGTCAACGGCAGAATGAGTGACCACTCCTCCAGGGGTTATTACCGGATGCGCTTTTTCTTCTCTCCGATCCTGAAAAGCCTTTCGATGATCCTTGTGCAAACCGAGGCTGACAAGGCGCGTTACCTTGCCGTATCCCCCAAAGCAAATGTTCAGGTGACCGGAAATATGAAGTTCGATCAGGCTCCTCCGGAAAATATTGCCGATCCCGGACTTGCCGGGTATTTCGGCGAGGGTGATTACACCATTTTGCTTGCTGCCAGTACCCATCCGGGCGAGGAGGAATACGTCGCCCGCAATTACAAAACACTGCGCGAAGAGTTTCCGCTTCTCCGTCTGGTCATCGTCCCGCGTCACGCCGAGCGTGGAGCCGACGTCGCTGCCGGTCTGGAAAAACTTGATCTTTCAGTTGTCCGCCGCAGTCAGGCGGATAAAGCCGGCAATCCTGCCGATGTGCTTATTGCTGACACCACAGGAGAAATGTTCAAATTCATCAACTCCGCCGATATCGTCATTATGGGCAAAAGTCTTGCCGGGCACGATGAGGGACACAACCTTATTGAACCCGCACTGCTGGATAAACCGGTGGTTACCGGCTCTGTTTTGAGAAATTTCCGTTTTATTCTCGATGTTCTCAAGCAGGCAGAGGCTGTGGTCACTGTCAGTGATGAGGCTGAATTTGCCGCCCAGCTCCGCCGTCTGGTCGCCGATCCTGAGCTCTGTGCAGCTCTCGGCAAACGCGGAGGAGATGCCATCAGACTGCACCGCGGAGCAATGGAACGCGCGGTCGAACATATTGAATCTATCGCCATCGGTGAGTGAAAATGACTTCCGCCCAGACTGCATGGATACTCTATGATCTGGCAAACTCGGCATATGCGCTGATAGTCCGGACGGTTTTTGCTCCGCTGTACATCAAGTTTTGCGCTGACGGAGTCATTTCTGCCGGAGATGCCACCGGTTACTGGGGAATGATAGCCAGTGTTTCAGGTATTGTCGCCGGTGCGCTTTCCATCTGGTTCGGAAATCTCTGCGACCGCAGTTCCTGCCGCAAAAAAGTACTTGGAGTTTTTGTAGCCGCCGGAATCTTTTCCACCTGGGGCTTTGCTTTTTGCGGCAAAGGCGATCTTTTTGCTGTTCTGGCGATGGCGTTTGTCAGTCTCGGCTGCTATCTCTGCGCCAACAGTCTGTACGATTCACTGCTGATAAGTGTATCTGAACCGCAGGAGCGTGACAAGCTGTCAGTGATGTCCTACGCTCTCGGATACGTCGGCGGAGTCATCCCCTTTATCGGCTGTCTGACCACGATGTTTATTATGGAAGATAAGAATCTTGCCACCCGCATCGCCTTTCTGGTCGCAGGTTCATGGTGGCTGATTCTCTCCCTGCCGCTATTTTTTCTTGTCCGGGAAAAACAGGTTCTGCCGCAGGAAAACGGCGGAAGTTTTTTCAAGGATGCGCTCGAAGTCTGGCAGAACAGAAATGTCCGTCTGTTTCTGATCGCCTATTTTCTATATATAGATGGTGTCGGAACCATTTATCTTATGGCAACTCCGATTGCAGTTGATATCGGTATCAGCGAAGTTGCATTGATGGCGACTATCCTCGGACTCCAGTTCTACGCATTCCCATGCACTTTGCTGTACGGAAAACTTGCACGGCGTTTCGGCGCAGCAGCTATGATCAAGTTTGCCATCGGCTGTTATGTTTTTGCGGCGGTAATGATCGGTAGTCTGCCGTTTGTCAGCTCTCCGGAAGTAAAGCTGGTGCTTTTTGTGATACTGGCGGTGATCATCGGCAGCAGCCAGGGAGGAATCCAATCGCTCAGCCGCTCTCTTTACAGCCGGATCATTCCCCCTGAAAGAGCCTCGCAGTACTTCGGTTTCTACAATCTCTTCGGTAAGTTCACCACTATCGTCGGACCGGTTCTGGTATTTATTGCAGTTAAAGTATCCGGATATTCAGAATTCGGAATCATGGCGATGGTGCTGCCGTTTCTGCTGGGCGGAAAATTACTTTCCAAAGTAGTGTTTCCCGGAGAGTGACGGATCATGCTGCAGTATCTGTCAAGGCGTTTGCTTCTTGCAGTATTTACGCTGTTTACCATTCTTCTGGTGAGCTATTGTCTGCTGCGCCTTGCTCCCGGAGATCCGGCACGCAGTAATCTTATGGGCAGCGACACTGCCGGAATGGCGGTCGATTCCGAGCGCGGAGGTCTTGCCGGAAACGAGGCTCTGCGCCGCAAACTCAACCTTGATAAACCTCTGCTGACCGGATTTATCCTCTGGATGAAAGATGTTGTGACCAAAGGAGACTTCGGAGAGTCAGCCACAGTTGACCCCGGCCGTCCGGTTACCGATCTGATCGCAGAGCGGCTGCCGGTAACGCTTCTGCTCAATATTTTTGCGGTTGTTCTCACCTATTTTCTTGCGATTCCGCTCGGAGTTCTCACTGCCGAAAAGTCCGGAACACTTTTTGACCGGATAAGCGAGTTTGGTGTATTTGTCCTCTATTCGCTCCCCGTGATGTGGGTCGGACTTCTTCTGCAGTCGCTGTTGTGCGAGGGGGGAATGTATGAGATATTTCCGCTCAAAGGCATAACAGTTGAAGATCCGCAGCGTTATTCTATATGGGAGCTGCAGCTGCAGAGCCTGCGCCACTTTGCACTGCCGGTCTGCTGCCTTGCCTATGGCGGCTTCGCCAGTCTTTCGCGCTACGCCCGCGCCGGAATGCTCGATGTGATAAACAGTGATTATATAAGGACCGCGCGCGCGAAGGGATTATCCGATAGCTGTGTGATCTGGAAACACGGTTTCCGCAATGCGCTGGTTACTCTGGTTACGCTCTTCGGCGGACTTCTTCCCGGTCTGGTTGCCGGAAGCGTCATAGTCGAATACATTTTCAATATCCCCGGAATGGGCACGCTTTCTCTGCTGGCTCTGTCGAGCCGTGACTACCCCTTGCAGATGGCACTCTTCGCCTTTTCCGGCGCACTTACACTCGCCGGAATACTGATTTCGGATCTGCTTTATATGGCAGTTGATCCGCGGATCAAACTTTCCGGCAGACGATGACGTGAAAAAGTGAAAAATGGGCTTCGAAAAGTGATTTCAGCCCTTTAACACTTTGAAAAACGCAAAAAAATGCGTTTTTTTCATGTTTTTGATTTGATAAAGTGCGATTTCGGTGTTACATTATCTGAACGTAATATTGCAATTCCGGGAGAATTGTATATTTATGGCGTCCGTAAAAAGGGTTTTTGCGGATGCGGTTGAGTGAAAAACAAACAAAAACAACAATAAAAAATCGGATTATCCGGGATGCCGGAGCGGTTTTGCGTCAGAGCACAGGGAGTGCGAAAACCCGGTGTGATGACAGGGAAGCATGAACGCACGGCAACTCTCCTGGGAAGGATGAGAGCCGGGATGATCCGGGCGGCAAAAGTGTATGCGGCGTTGGTCCGCCGGATGCATCTGCCGTCGGGTTACAAACAGGGAACCAAACTATGGAAGTAAGAGCATTGACCAAGAATGTGCGTATTTCTCCGGAGAAGGCGCGTCACGTTTCGCGCGTTATCCAGGGAAAGAGCGTGGTCGAAGCGCTGGCTATCGTCGAGCTCAGCCCCCGCAAGGCGGCTGCCCTTATCGGCGCGACCCTGCGTTCGGCTGTTGCTAACGCCGAGAACAACTGCGATGTCAATCGCAAAGCGTTGGTTGTAAAAGCTGCGCTGGTGAGTCCGGGACCGATCATCAAACGTTTCCGTCCCAAGGCTCGCGGTTCGGCTGGCAGGATCCGTAAACGGACCAGCCACATTGAAGTTATTCTGAGTGATAACTAAAGAATAAGGAGTTAATCGTGGGACAGAAAGTTAATCCGATCGGATTGAGAACTGCCTTGACCCGTGACTGGGCATCCCGTTGGTTTTCCGACAAGAAGATCAATGGCCGTACACAGTTCGGTGAGTGGCTGCACGAGGATCTTGCGATCCGCGACTTCATCAAAACGAAGTTTGCGGCGGCTGCGATCGCTCGTATTCAAATCGAACGTTTTGCGAACCGCATCCGCGTCACCGTTCTTTCAGCCCGTCCCGGTCTTTTGATCGGCAAGAAGGGCGCAGAGCTGGAGACGCTTCGCGCTGATGTTGCGAAACTGGTTGGCGGCAAGGAGATCTTTGTTGAGGTTTCCGAACTTCGCCGCGCCGAGACCTGTGCACAGCTGGTCGCGGAGAACGTTGCACAGCAGCTGGAACGCCGTATCGGCTTCCGCCGTGCTATGAAGCGCGCCATTCAGGGCGCGATGGATAATGGTGCCGACGGCATCAAAATCAACTGCGCCGGACGTCTGGGCGGCTCTGAGCTTGCCCGTGAGGAGCAGTACAAAGAGGGCCGTGTTCCGCTTCACACTCTGAAAGCGAATATCGACTACGGCTTTACTGAGGCAAACACTACCGCCGGAAAAATCGGCGTGAAGGTTTGGGTGTGTCACAAGGACTCTGCGGAGGAAGAGAATTATGCCGTTAATGCCAAAAAGGGTAAAGTACAGAAAGGTTCAGCGCGGAAGTAACGCCGGACTCGCCACTACCAA
>JAZQTR010000216.1:0-2928 GCA_045630865.1 Victivallaceae bacterium | reverse complement strand
CCCGTGAACGCGGCAAGAGTGCCACCTGCGCCAACAACCAGAAGCAGCTCGGACTTGCCAACGCCCAGTATATGGATGACTTCAACGGCTGGGTCATCCCAACCTATTTTGACACGCAGGAAAACAAGCCGCGCGGCAATGACACCATCCTCGGCAATCTGTCGGTACGCTCCGGAGAAGATCAGGGATCTATCTGGCCTTATTGGATCGGTTTTCACCCCAAACGCAAGACGGCAAATACAAAGTCACTTGGCTATATCCAGAGTGATGTCTCCCGCCCGACAGCATCATCTGCGCTGGTCTGCCCCGCCGACCCCGAACCGCGCCAGTTCAACAGCAAGGCTGACGGAGATTACGGGCAGAGCTTTTTCTCATACCGTATCAACACTATGGTTTCCGGACACACTGCCGCCCAAGGCAAAACGGTATCAAACGGAGTGTGGATGAACCTTTCCAACTGGGGTCACCATAAAATCGTTAAAAAACCGAGTCAGACAGCACATTTTGCCGATTGTGACAATTACCGCAACACAAGCAGCTCCAACGCAAGCACACGTTACCGGGTGGCTTACTTCAGATACAATATCGCCAAAATCGATCCGGCCGACCCGTCAAACTGGGAGCTTTCCGGATCCTATGACTTCAGGTCTCCTGCCGGTCTGGGAGCACGTCACAACGGCGCAATCGGCGTCTGCTTTGCAGATGGACACGTGAAGATGATCATGACACCGATACCGAACAGTCACACCACCGGCAATTATCTTTATTGGGTAAATACAACAACAGCTGACAGAGCTGATCTCAACTGACAATGTTTCGTTATTACATTGAGTCCTGCGAAAAGCGCAGGACTCTTTTTTTGAAAAAATAGCAGGGTAATTCCGGCGCAGAAAGTTTTTGCGGTGGATTTTTCACCGGAAACAAGCTATATTCCATACGTGACACAAGTTGAACCAATCTTGAGGTATTATCATGTTTGAAAAATCAAGTCTTGAATTTCTCGAAGCGTTTATGAACAGCTCCAGCCCGACCGGTTATGAGGCCGAGGCGGCGGAGGTTTTCCGCAAATACACTTCGCAGTTCTGCGATGAAGTCCGCGGCGACGTGATGGGCAATACCATCGCCGTCCTGAATCCGGAAGCAGAGTTCAAAGTCATGCTCGCCGGACACTATGACGAGATCGGTTTCCAGATCGTCTACATCTCCGATGACGGACTGGTCTATTTCCGTGCCAACGGCGGAATCGACAAGCTGAATATTCCCTCCAGTGAAGTGGATATCCTCACCCCCAACGGCAAAGTTCCCGGCGTCATCGGCAAGAAGCCGATCCACCTGCTCAAAGAGGCAGAGCGCAGCAAGGCACTGGAGCTTTCCGATCTCTGGATCGATATCGGTGCATCCAACCGCGCCGAGGCGGAAAAACTGGTTTCTGTCGGAGATCCGGTGGCCATGCGCTGCAATTTCCGTATGCTCAATGAGAACCGCTTCATCTCCAAAGGTACTGACGACAAAATCGGTGCGTTCATCGTCGCTGAAGTTCTGCGCCGTCTTGCTGGCAAAAAACTCAACGTCGGCGTCTACGGCGTCGGGACCGTTCAGGAAGAGGTCGGAACAAGAGGAGCCCACACCAGCGCATTCGGAATCGATCCGGATGTCGCAGTCGCCCTCGACGTCGGCTTTGCCACCGATCTTCCGGATATCCCCAAGAAGCAGTACGGCGACATCACGCTCGGCAAGGGCGCGATCCTGACCAAAAGCTGCGACAACAACCGTATTCTCGGCGAACTTCTGAGAAAGAGTGCGAAAGAGAACGCCGTTCCCTATCAGGAGGGTGCGGCCCACCGCGCCACCGGCGGAACCGATACCGCAACCATCCAGCTCACCCGTTCCGGTGTTGCCACTGCGCTGATCAGTATTCCAAACCGCTATATGCACTCCCAGGTTGAGATGTGCGACCTGCGTGACGCAGAGAGCGCGATTGAAATCATCGTTGGAATGATCTCCGGACTGACCGGCAAAGAGAGCTTCATCCTGTGAAGAGAGCTTCGCGCAACATCTATCCCGCCCGCGACAGCCGTCTGCGGGTGGGCAAAATGGTGAAGCACGATCCATACGGATATCTGGCAGGCAGACTGACTCCGGCAGGAACTCCGGTGAGCCGCCTGCGGGATATCCGGCGGGCAGTGTTCATCATTTTCGGTGTCATCATCTGTCTTACCGGACTGTTTTTCATCTTTTTTTAACAAAATTTTAATTTTGCACTTGTGAAATACAAAGGAATACCGTATAATTATACTGTGTTGCATTTGATTGACAGTGAAAGGGTTTGACCATAGATGGCCAGTTTCAACGATTTGCCCGGCGGCAATGAAACGATATTGATAGTAGATGATCAGGAAACGATCTGGGATTTCCTCATTGAGGCACTCCAGATGCTCGGTTACTCTGTACTTCTGGCTGAAAACGGCATGGATGCTGTAGAGATATACAAAGCCAATCCGGGCAGCATAGATCTTGTCCTGATGGATATGATCATGCCCAAACTCGGCGGCAGTCAGGCATTTACCCTGATCAGAGAGGCTGATCCCGAAGCGAAGATACTGCTTTCCAGCGGATTTGTCAACGAAGAGGATATCCAGCACCTGCTCAAGCAGGGAGCCTGCGGTTTCCTTTCCAAACCCCACCGCCTGCCGGTGGTGGTAAAAGCCATCCGGAACGCTCTGGATGGAGAGAGTGTATCCGCCTGATGTTCGACGACTATGTGGAAATCATCCGCGATGAGCGGCATATAAAGCGTGAACGTGCCAAGGCGCGCGAACTGCGCCAGTCACCCTATTTTCAGGAACAGCTCCGGCGAGGCATCTGCCGTTACTGCGGCAAAAAGTTTCCCAAAGATGAGTTGACCATCGACCACATCGTGCCGGTAGC
>JAZQTR010000215.1:0-13002 GCA_045630865.1 Victivallaceae bacterium | reverse complement strand
TCCGAAGAGGTCGCCGGATAGATAATTTGACTGTACTTTGCAATCAGTATTATCACCGAATGTGAAAATCGTGTGTCCGGCGGCAGAGTGTTTCAGAATCGGCGTTTGCTCAATATCGCCCGGAATAACTGCTGTTCCGCTGGAAGATAAATGAAGAAAAATATCTCCCTTTTCTTTTGCCACTCCGTTAAGATCTATCAATTTTTCAAGATGACAGGGCGCAATTGAGTTTACAACTGCGGCATCAGGTTCAGCCAGTCGGCTTAAAACGGCGATTTCTCCGGGAGAGCTTGTTCCCATTTCAATAACCGCATAACGGATTTCAGATGTCAGCCGGAGCAGATTCTGTGGAACACCGATGTGGTTATTGGTATTTCCCACGGTCGCCAGAACGGAATTTTCTCCCGCGGCAGCAACAAAAATGGAGCGCAGCATCTCTTTGACGCTGGTTTTGCCGACACTTCCTGTAACTGCGGCAAGAGTGAGCTGCTTCATTTTCCGGCGGTGGCCCATAGCCATATTCTGATAGGCCCCAAGGGTATCATCCACCAGAAGAGCATAAGCTCCATCTGGTACAAGATGAGCCTTGTCACGTCTGACGCAAAGAGCTGCTCCTTTGGCAAAAGCGTCATCAAAAAAGTTGTGACCATCAAAATTCCCGCCGGTCAGAGCGACGAAAAGTTTTCCGGCAAGCTCTTTTCTGGAATCTGTTTCTATGCCGGAAAAACTGTTGTCCGGCATACGGTTCCAAATTCCATTACAAAATCCGGCAAGCTCTTCCGGAAAAAACGTCAATGACATTTACCTGTTACCTCGGATTTACATTGAGCAGGTTGCGGACCTTGCCGCCGCGGAAGATAACACGGAGCGTTTCCGAAGGGGTAAGCCAGTAAAACCAGGTGTCGTTTCTCAAATCGGGAGTTCTTATGGCTGGCGGCGGTCCATAGCAGAGCTTGACCTGCTCTTCGGTCATGCCCGGAACAACCTCGCCGCGCAGAATTCTTTTGCAGACTTCTTCAGAAACACCTTTCAACTGCTCGTCTCTATTTTTTGTGGTAAATGTATAGGCAATGTAATCTCGCATCGAGCAGAGCCTGTAACCATCGGAAAACTTGATGGTGTAAACCTTACCCTCTTTGTCGCGGAAAGTTATTTTTTCGTTGAAGCCCGACCAACCGAAATTATTCATGACAGCAGAGGTTCCGATCGGCTCGATTTCGGTTCCGATGGGAATGAAAGTGCCCTGCTGAACATTCAGGCAGCTGATTTCTTCAGGATTGGTGTACCAGATGTTGTATGCCGTGTAGAGTTTCTGCCCTTCTCCGAGCTGGAAAACTTCAGAAAAAACCACTGGATCAGCACATCCGGTGAGCATGGCTGCTGCGGTTGCGATCACTGCGAACAAAGAAAATTTCCGTGTCATAAGCGACTCCTGTTGTTAATTCAAATTTATTTTTCAAACAATTTCCGTATTCTTCTGCCGACCTCTTCGATCGGATGCTCTGCGCAGGCAGCCCGTTTCGCCAGTAAATTAGGAGTACCTTTTTCAGCTTCCGCAATCCATTTTCCGGCAAAAGAACCGTCTTTTATATCGCGAAGAGATTGACGCATACGCTCCTTTACATCAGGTGTGATAATGCGCGGACCGTTGACATATTCTCCCCACTCGGCGGTGTTGGATATAGCTTTGTTGGTTTCAGCTATTCCGCGGTAGTGCATGAGGTCAGCCAGAAGTTTAACTTCGTGATAACACTCGAAGTAGGCTATTTCCGGCGGATATCCGTCTTCTGTCAGCACCTCGTAGGCGCAACGGACAAGATCGACCAGTCCGCCGCAGAGGACGTTCTGCTCGCCGAAGAGATCTCCGTGGGTTTCCTGCTCCATCGTCACTTCAAGCACACCGGTTCTGGTAAAACCGTTGGCGGCAGCAAGTGCGAGCGCGATATCCCGGGCATCGCCGGTGGCATCATGTTTGACGGCGATAAGTCCGGCAAGACCGGAGCCGCGCAGATAGTGGCTCCGGACATCAGCTCCCGGTCCTTTCGGGGAAACCATAATGGCGTTGACTCCTGCCGGAGTTATTATCTCGCCAAAAACGAATGCGAAACCGTGAGATACGCAGAGCGTTTTTCCCGGAGTAAGGACAGGGGCTATTTCAGCACGGAAAATTGCTCCCTGACGCTCGTCGGGCAGAAGGATATGGATGATGTCAGCTTTTTTTACCGCATCGGTGATTGAAAGAACTTCAAAACCTTCCTGTGCGGCAAGCTCTGCTGATTTGCCGGGTCTGCCGCCGATGATGGTGCAGACTCCGGAATCGCGCAGGTTCTGCGCCTGCGCCCTGCCCTGATTGCCATATCCGAGGACAGCAACTGTTTTATTGTTCAATACAGACAAATCAGCATCAGCATCATGAAGAAACTTCAACGGTTCCATTGTTGTTTACGCCTTGACCTTGACGCCGTTGGCAGCAAGATATTTTTTGAGATCAGGAATATCGATCATGTGAAAGTGAAACACAGATGCCGCCAGAAGAACGGAGGCTCCGGCATTGGCAGCTTCAAGAAAATGCTCCATCTTTCCGGCACCGCCGGAAGCGACGATCTCTGCGGCGCAGGCATTGTGCATCGCAGTGATAACAGGCAGATCGTATCCGGTTTTAGCTCCGTCGCCGGCTTTGCTGGTCGGGAGGATCACTTTGACGCCGAAACCATCGACCCGCTTAGCCCATTCAACGGCATCGAAGCCGGTTGCGGTACGTCCGCCATCGATATAGACTTCGTAGCCGGAGGGCATTGCAGGATTCACGTCAACATCAATGGCGACAGTGAGCGCATCGACACCGAACTCTTTGATGATATCGGTGATGATTTCCGGCTTGCGGAACGCTGCGCTGCTGACGGAAACTTTGTTTGCACCGGCAGAAAGAACTGCTCCGGCTGATTGGGCATCGCTGATTCCACCGCCTACGGTAAAGGGAACAGTACAAACTTCAGAAACCCGTTTGACAACTTCAATAAGGGTTCCGCGGTTTTCCACGGTTGCGGTGATGTCAAGCATGGCGAGCTCATCGGCACCGGCAGCACAATAGGCTTTTGCGCACTCCACAGGATCACCGGCATCGGCAATATCAACGAAGTGGACACCCTTAACAACTCTGCCGTTCTGCATATCGAGGCAGGGCATGATCTTTACAAGTTTATCGGACATTTTCATACTCCTTAAATTTACTTATGATTATTTGTTTCCACGGCAGTTGAGCCGGGAGTTTTTATCTCAACAGAGGCAACTATTTCATCAATAACAGATGAGTAGTTTGCAATTTTCTCTTCTTCTTTTTCTGCCAGTGCAGCCGGAACTGATGTCGCCGGACTTGAGGGCAGAAATACAGTGCAGCTGTCAGGAACCTGTACGCTGGACAGTTCCATCGAACCGATTTTCTCCGCTATAGCGATGGTGTCGAGTTTATCCTCACCGATCAGAGGACGGAGAACCAACATGTTGGTTGAACGGTTGATTGTGTCAAGATTGACAACGGTCTGACTTGCGACCTGCCCGAGAGCCTCTCCTGTAACCAGAGCCTTGCAGTTGTACTTGCAGGCAATCTTTTCCGCGATCCTGAACATGGCTCTGCGGTAAAGAACAGTACGCATACGCTCACTGCAGCAGTCGCGGATAAGTTTCTGCAATGGCAGCAGATTTATGACGTAAAGCGTTCCTTTGGTCTGAAAGGTATTGAGCAGTTCAGTGATTCCCTCGACTTTTTCAACTGTTTCCGGAGGCGTGTAGGGCGCACTGTGGAAAGTTATATAGTCGGTTGCCGAGCCGCGTTTCATGATCATATATGCTGCCACCGGAGAGTCGATTCCGCCGGAAAGCAGGGTGAGCACCCTCGGGTTACTGCCGACAGGCAGACCGCCGGGAGCCGCGTATGTATCAAAATAAAGCAGCGAGAACTCATCTCTGACCTCACAGCCGAGAGTGATTTCGGCATTGTCAAGATCGATGTCAAATACATCATTTCCGACAACTCCGGCAATGGCGGATACCAGATCTATCTCAATATCCTTACTGGTCAATGGAAAACGTTTGTTGCTCCGTCTTGCCCTGATGCGGAAAGTCACGCCTTTGGGCTGACCGGCAAAAATCCCGGGGGCATACTGCTTTACTGTATCCCGGATAACATCCATGTCGGGTGGGAGCAGGATCGCAGGCGAAAATGACTCCAATCCGAAAGCCTTCCGGAGATTGCGGCAGATATTTCCGAGCATCTCTTCAGAAAATTCACTCTTATCGATCTTTTCAATCCATACCCTGCCGCGTATTCTTCTTACCTGAATACCTTCGATGCCTTTGAGCAGATGCCTGATATTGTCGCAGAGGCAACGCTCGAACATATTACGGTTGTTGCCCTTGGTCGCAATCTCATGGTAGCGGCAAATTACGCAATTATACATCTTTTAACGCTCCTGTCAGAGAACTTCATCCCAGCTTTTCACAAAGGAGTCTTCGGCTGATGTGAACATGTTGAAGCGAACGATGTGGAAAAATGCTGCCACCCCGTCTTTCCAACCGATCTTTTTGCCCTCATCGTAACGGCGCGGAGCATAGGTGATGGGAACATCCCAGATTCTCAAGCGGCGGGACTTTGCCAGTTTTGCAGTCATTTCAACTTCAATACCGAACCGGTTGGAGCAGAGTTTCAGATTCTGTATAACTTCACGGCGGAAGCATTTATAGCAGGTTTCCATATCCGAGAGGTGAATGTCGGAGAAAACATTCGAGACGAAGGTCAGCAGTTTGTTGCCCATCTCGTGTCCGAAATAACGCACCTGCCCCGGGGCACACATGAAACGTGAGCCGTATACAACGTCAGCCTTTCCGGCAAGCAGCGGGGTGAGGACAGTGGGGTAATCTTCCGGAGAATACTCAAAGTCTGCATCCTGAATCAATACATACTTTTTGGTTGCTTCAGCAAAACCGCGGATAAGTGCTGCGCCCTTTCCCTGATTTTTTTCAACATTGATGAGTTTGACTCTCTCATCTTCCCTGAAACACTGAAGTTTTTCCCAAGACGAGTCAGTAGAGGCATCATTGACTATGACCAGTTCACCCACTTCCTTGCGGGCAAGTACTGTTCCGACGATCTGCACAATACTGTTTTCTTCATTGTAGACGGGCATTACAACAGTGAGAACGCCCGCGGATTTGATTTCGTAATCGTTCATTTTTTACTCCCGAGTTCGCGTGAACGGGCAGCTGCCGCACGAACTGCCTGCATAACTGTTCCGGAAAATCCTCTCTGGGCGAGAAGTTCAAGCGCACGGCTGGTGGTTCCGGCAGGACTTGTAACCTGGTCGCAGAGTTCCAGCGGATGTATTCCGGTTTGCTTTACCATTTCAGCGGCACCGAGAACAGTCTGCACTGCAAGCTCGACGGCTGCCGCTCTGCTCAACCCCTCGGCAACGCCTCCGTCTGCGAGTGCCTGAATGAAGGTGAACACATACGCAGGGCCGCTTCCGGATAAACCTGTGACGCCGTCCATAAGATTTTCACTTACTTTGGTGACGGTTCCGACTGCACCGAGCAGGTCACAGACAAATTTTTCATCATCTCCGGAAACATCCTTGCCGCAGGCATAGGCTGATGCCCCTGCCCCGACCATAGCCGGAGTGTTGGGCATGACACGGATAATACGTCCGGAGCCGGTGAGAGTACTCAAAGCATCTATAGTCACTCCGGCCGCAATGGAAATGATCAGCTTTCCGTCAAGTTTTCCGGCAAGCGGAGCCAGAGCTTCAGAAATCATTTGCGGTTTTACTGCAATAAGAACACACTCTGATTCCGCAACGCCGGAAACGACATCATTGCAGCAGTCAACTCCGGAAACTTTTTTGAAATTACCACATGCCGCCTCTGAGACGTCATAAGCCAGAAGTTCACCGGCTGCCAGAAGTTTTGAGGCAGTTACGCCGGAAGCGATGGCTGAAGCCATTTTTCCGGCACCGAGAAAGAAAAGTTTTTTCATATCAGATTTATCCTCTGTGTAATTAGCGTATTATTCCTTTGAGCGACAGCAGCAGAGTAACTGCACCCGCCGCATAGAGATACCATGAAAACCAGACAAGTTTGCCCCGTTTGACGATATTTACCAACAGTTTCAACGCTCCGTAACTTGTCACTGCGGAAACAATAACTGCGATAACCAGTGCTGCTGCATTTCCCTGAACCGCGAAGCCGGATTTTACAGCTTTGAGTATTTCAAGCAGGATAGCTCCGCAAATAGCGGGGGTGGCAAGAAGAAACGAAAAGGTTGCGGCATCTTCACGCTTGACTCCGCAAATAACACCGGTTGCTATAGTACTTCCGGAACGGGAGATTCCGGGCAATATGGCAAACATCTGGGCAAATCCGATAAACAGC
The DNA here is from genome assembly GCA_045630865.1 of Victivallaceae bacterium. Classification (GTDB taxonomy): domain Bacteria; phylum Verrucomicrobiota; class Lentisphaeria; order Victivallales; family Victivallaceae; genus UBA1784. Next base: position 6,579 of record JAZQTR010000215.1, on the reverse strand, counting down.
GTCTGCTTTACGGTGATTTTTTTTAGTTCAGTCGGTTCGCCTTTGGCGCAAAGCGACGGCTTGGAGGTAAGTCTCAAAACAGTTGCAGTTATCCACAGACAGAGTCCGACTGCGGCCGGATTGCTGAAAAGAGCTGTGTTGACGCCGCTCAACTCAAGGGTAACTCCGGCAACTCCGGCAGGAACCGATCCGAGAATGACCATTGCCATCAGATGAAGCTGATCTTTTTTGAAGAATCCGATAAGAGTCTTGAAATAAAAGGCGACGATAGCGGCAAGGCTTCCGGCATGAAGCAGAATACCGAGAGTCAGGTTTTCACTTCCGGTAAAGCCGAAAAGCGAACCGAACAGCACGAGGTGTCCGGACGAGCTGACCGGCAGGAACTCAGTGAGCCCCTGTATGACGGCAAGGATGATATATTGGATGATCATCAGTCAAAAATCTCCGGCAATTCAGGTTCAGCAGGAAGAGACTTTGCTTTGTCGATCATTTCATCGCCGCTGCTTTTGACTTTATCCCACTTTTTTTCCACTACGACAATAGTTGTTTCCCGAGCTTCAGGATTGAAATAACAGTATATTCCAAACGCAGCAGCGCAGGAGAGCACCACAGCAAGCATCATTCCGACAATGATGCCGCAACAGCAACCGGCACCGGGCAATCCCATTTTCATTCCTCCCAGAACAGCAATTTCTCACCGTCATAGATGAGTTTATCAACACGAATCATCCAGACGACGGTTTCCGGAATATCCTCATCGAACTCTGCGGCCTCTGCCTCATTCAGTGTGGCTATCCGGTACGACTTGTTTTCCATACAGCAGAGAACAAGTGTATCGCCGTCGTCATCTTCCCGTAATTCAGACACCTTGATCATCAAATCCCCTTTTCCGGGAAAGCCGATGTCGCGGCACTTGCAGGAAACAACAGTTCCGGACATCCCCGGAATGTCGCTTCTGCTGAAGTTGCGCACACACACAGACTCTGCAAATTGAGCAAGATCTCCAGCTCCTTCGTATCCGTCAAGGTCTTTGAGCATCAGCAAAACTCCGCCGTCGTCAGGCTCCGAGAACGTCATCGGAGCATCCGGAACACATACAACACCGTATACGTCGCTGAAATAGCTGAGTTCTGACTCTCGCAGACTCTGAAACTCACCGGATTCAATATCCGCCAATCTCCCGCCGGAAAATGGGGAACGCAAAGCCAATGCATCGAGAGTAAAACCGTTTTTTACTCTCATTCTGAAAATGGCCCGGCGTACAGCTTTTTCTTTTCCGTCACAAATCACCCGGTCATACAGCGCATCAGCCATAACAGAGCGTTGTTCCGGCGAAAGGGAGTACCTGGAGAGAAAGTCATCAACCATCCGGGAGCTGACCCTTCCGGTACCGGATATAACTCCGGCAAGCTCTGTCGGAAGTGTTGATATAACAGAATCCGTCTGTTTACCTTTTTCCGGCATACATAAATCCTTTCTCTGTCTATGATACTGAAGTAGCCTCTTATAGTAATATAATACATCACTGCCGTTTATTCCAGTGTATATTTGAGCAAAAAATGTTCTTTTTAGCTCTTGCAATCCGCAAAATATGGATTAGATTGATAAAAGAGACAGTATTCAGGTGAAATTTAACCAAAAATTAAAAAGAGAAAACACATTATGAAATTCAAATCCAGTCTTTTCTGTTCCGCAGTTTTTTGCACACTTGCACTCTCTGCCGGAACCATCACCCTTCCCGCTCCGCAGATAAACGGCGGAATGACTCTTGTGCAGGCCCTCAAGGAACGCCGCACTGTACGCACTTACAAAGCAGATGATCTCAGCAATCAGCAGATTTCCGACCTGCTCTGGAGTGCAAACGGCGTCAACCGCAGTAATGGAAAACGTACCGCTCCGAGCGCAATCAACCGACAGGAAATCGACCTCTATCTGATGACATCAAAGGCCGTGTTCAAATATGATCCAGCCGCCAATGCTCTGCAGAAAGTAAAAGACGGTGATTTCCGCAAGTGGGCTGGAAAATTTGCTGCTCCGGTATATGTCGCGCTTGTTGCCGACCTCAAAAAAGCTGCAAGCACCCACTATGCAAAAATCGATACAGGATATGTCAGTCAGAACATCTATCTCCATTGTGCCGCAAGCGGTCTCGGAACCTGTGCCATCGGCAGCTTCAGTCTCATTTCCGGATCAGACAAGGGAGGCAAATTGCGCGATGCTCTCAAGCTGAACAAAGATCAGGTGGTTATACTCACTCATTCGGTGGGTATCAGAAAGTAAGTTTCCATCAACTGAAACTCAAGAGGAGGAGTCCGAGCTTATGGAACAACAGGATATTCAGCAACTGCAGCAGCAGGTGCAGGCCGCAGCAAATCCGCTGCAGCTCATCAAGGCGGAAATGGGGAGGATTATTTCAGGTCAGGATAAACTTGTCGAAAGACTGCTGCTTGCCCTGATATCAGACGGACACGTTCTGCTCGAAGGTGTCCCCGGATTGGCAAAAACCCTTGCGGTCAAAACACTTGCCCAGACACTCAACGGAACATTTTCCCGTCTGCAGTTCACTCCGGATCTGCTGCCTGCCGATGTAGTCGGAACCAAAATATACAATGCCCAGACAGGCGAATTTTCAACAAAAATCGGTCCTGTGTGTGCAAATATAGTGCTTGCTGATGAGATCAACCGTGCTCCGGCGAAAGTCCAGAGTGCGCTTCTTGAAGCGATGCAGGAGAAACAGCTGACCATCGGCGGGGAACGCTTCGCTCTTCCGCAGCCGTTTCTCGTGCTTGCCACCCAGAATCCTATCGAGCAGGAGGGTACTTATCCCCTGCCCGAAGCACAGCTCGACCGCTTTATGTTCAAACTGAAAGTGGATTATCCCGAGCGCAGCGAAGAGCGCAGTATCATTGAACGCATGGCGCATCCGGATTCAGCCAAGAATATAAGTGCGGTTGCCGTCGCGTCACTTGATGATATTTTCAAAGCACGCTCTCTGGTTGACAAAATCTACATTGACGAGAAGATTGTGGAATACATTCTCGACATTGTAATCGCCACCCGCCCGGGAAGACGTGAACAGCTTTCGAGCCGTCAGACCGGAGCGGATTTGACCGGTGTAGACAATCTTATCAGTTTCGGAGCAAGTCCGCGCGCATCCATCGCTCTGGCACTTGCTGCAAAGGGATATGCAATGATGCAGTCCCGGGCCTATGTCCTTCCGCAGGATATCAAGACGGTCGCTCCCGATGTTCTGCGCCACAGAATCGTGCTTTCGTACGAAGCTGAAGCAGAAAATATCGACGCTGATACCGTTATCAACCGTCTGCTTGCCGAACTGCGCACCCCCTGATACGGAGACTCTTCTATGTTACCAGCGGAACTAACCAAACAGCTCCGTCTGCTTGAAATCAGAACCAACCGCATCGTACAGGAGATCGCCCAGGGCGCGTACCGCAGTGTGTTCAAGGGGCGGGGAATCGAGTTTGACGAAGTGCGGGAGTACACTCCCGATGATGACGTGCGCGACATCGACTGGCTGGTGTCGGCAAGGATGAATGCGCCGTACGTCAAAAAGTATATCGAAGAGCGGGAATTATCGGTACTTCTTGCAGTCGATGTGTCTGCATCAGGAGCCTTTGGCGCAGCAGAGAAAAGCAAGCGGCAGACCGCTGCCGAACTTGCCGCCCTGCTTGCGTTCAGTGCCGGAAAGAACGGAGACAAAGTCGGACTGCTGATGTTCAGTGATAAAATAGAACTCTTTGTTCCTCCGCGTTCAGGCAGAATCCACACCTTGCGGCTGATCCGCGAGATGCTTGCCTTTGAGCCGTCATCCAGAGGAACCCGGCTTGATCTTGCCCTGAAAGAGGCGGGCAACCTGATGAAAAAACGGGGAATCATCTTTCTGTTGAGTGACCTTATTGCAGAAAACCCTCCGCTTCAGGAGCTGAAACTGCTCAACCGCCGCCACGATGTCATAGCCATCAAAGTAAGTGATCCGGTGGAAAAAGAGTGGAGCCTTGATGTTCCGGCTCTTCTGGAAGATGCTGAAACCGGAGAGTTGATAGAGTTCAGCGGCAGAGCCGCCGCCGGCAGAATGGTCAATCTCAACATGGAAAAAATGATGCAGCAGAGCCGCGATATGTGCCGCAGTGCCAATGTCGATCTGATCGAAGTTGAGAGCGGCAAAGATGTACTTGAACCGGTGATCTCATTTTTTGACCGCCGCAAACGCAGAATAAGGAGTTGAAAATGAAAAAACAGTTTTTTGTTATCTCCATCCTTATTGTTTTGTTCTGTGCTGCAGTGTGGGGAACAGTTTTTTCGTTCAAATGCCGCAGTTTTCAGGCAGTATTTCCGGCAGAGACTGAAGTGCACATCAGCTCTCCGGTTCCGACGGGAGAGGTTGTTCTGTGCAGTTATGGAGTCGATCTGCCGTGGTTTTCTCAAGTTGAAGTCACTAATGTAAACTCCGACAATTATGCTGTGGTTTCCGGAACTCCTGAAATCAAAAACTCAAAAAGAGGAGCTTTTTTGCGCAAAAGTGTTGTTTCCATAAAACTTCGCGCAGTTGAACCCGGAACTGTAAAAGATGCGAATTTCACACTGCAAGTAAAAACTCCCGGAAAGGCTGTCGTGGAGCAAATATGCCGGATACCTGAGTTCCAAATTTCCGAACCGACAGAGAAAAACATTACTGATTTACAGCTTGCAGAAAAGGAAACTCCTCCGAAACACAATGCGTTCTGGAAATATGCCGCCGCCATCCTTGCGGTTCTCGCCGCAGCCGCGCTTATTCTCGGAGCGGTTTGGTATTTCAAACTCCGCCGCAAATCACGGCAAATGAGTGAATGGGAAAAAGCCAGACGTGACCTTGAAATGCTCCGCGGAGATATTGAGGAAAAACGGATCTCTCCTGAAAACGGCTTCATCCGTCTGACCGATCTGGTCAGGAGATATCTGGAAAAGCGTTTCGGTCTTCCTGTCACCAGAAGGACAACCCAAGAGTTTCTCGATAACATCTCTGACTCTGCCGCTCAAAAAATCCCGGCAGAAAGCAAGCCGTTTCTGAAAAACTTTCTGTCTGCGGCGGATCAGGTTAAATTCGCCCGCGCTTCAGCTGACACGTCACTGCTTGCAAAGGCTGTCACAGATGCTTCCCGGTTGATAGATTCCACCTGCCCTGCAGAGGAGGAAATACAAAATGTTTGAATTTGCTTACCCATCAATGCTTTTTCTTCTGGTGCTGATTCCACTGCTCTGGCTCTATCTTGCCGGATTCAAAAAATATCCGTCGATCACGGTGTCTTCAATCAAGGTTTTCGGAGCAGTACGGCGCAGGAAATTCCGCAAGCTTCCAGTCACGGATTATCTTCTTCTGCTGGCAGGAACTCTTCTTGTCATCGCCCTTGCACGTCCGCGCAAAGGAGATGAGAGGGTTATCGTCCGGGCAAACGGAATAGATATCATTATTGCGATAGACATGTCAGGCAGTATGCAGGCGATGGATGTTCCGCGCAACATCACGACTTCAACAGCACTTTTCGATGCGGTCAAAAAAGGTGAAGTAATGCACCGTCTGGATGTTGCCAAACGGGAAATAGCACGCTTTATCGAATCACGTCCCAACGACCGTATCGGACTGTTGGGATTTGCTGATCTTGCATACAGTTTTTCTGCTCCGACGCTCGATCACAAGTGGCTGATTGCCCGCCTTGATCAGCTTGAACCAGGAATGATCGGCGATGCCACTGGAATTGCTTCTCCGATAGCTTCAGCCGTTTCAAGGCTCAAAGAATCTAAGGCTCCACGCCGGGTACTGGTTCTGTTTACCGATGGAGCAAACACCGCTGAAAACCGGGTTTCTCCGGAACAGGCTGCATTGCTGGCAAAAGATTTCAATGTTATTATCCACACTGTCGGTATCGGAAGCACCAATGCATATGTTCTCGATGAAACTTTCGGATCCCGGTTCGTTCCAGTCGGCGACAGTTTTGATGAAAAACTGCTGCGTTCTCTCGCAGAAAAAACCGGTGGAAGTTATTTTCATGCCGCCGATGCGGAAGGCATGAAAAAGGTGATGGATGAAATCAACAAGCTGGAAAAAACAACCGTTGAACAACCCCGTTATGTCGAGTACAAAGAGTATGCTCCGATAATCTGCGCTGCGGTGCTGGCGATTATAGCCGTTGTTTTGATAACAACTTCCACATTCAACTTGCGTATTCCCTGAATCAGGCTGCAGGAGCCTGTTCTTTGCCGGACATCTCCGGCACAACAATAAGATGCAGTTTATCCAAATTGCCCGGCAAATCTTGTTTGACAGCTTGAAAAAAATATTCTCCGGTATTATTTTATAGAAATGGTATTTGGTATTGCTGTAACGCAATAATTAATTAAACAATAATCAAGGAGATTTGCGATGAACTTCACAAAAGAAGTCGAGCAGATGGTCTGCGTCGCCAAAGGACCGAACCACGGTCCCGCCCCGATCCCGCAGGAAGGTGCCTGGACCAAGGCCAAGGAAATCACCGATATTTCCGGTCTTACTCACGGTGTAGGCTGGTGTGCCCCTCAGCAGGG
>JAZQTR010000214.1:0-3908 GCA_045630865.1 Victivallaceae bacterium | reverse complement strand
AGCGGCGCAGCCATAAGGCATGAGATTGCCCACAGTGCGCCACCGCCGGTCTGATTCCTTCCCAACGATTGGATACGATACGCTAGCGACGCTTGAACCTTTTTTCCAGTTCAAATCTGGTAATTGTGATCATTGTCGGACGTCCGTGGGGACACATTGTTCCCTGCACGCAATTTCTCATTTCTTCGATGAGCCTTGCCGCCTCCTGAAGCGTCAGACGGTCGTTGGCGCGGATGGCGTTGTGACACGCCGCCCGGGCGACTGCATCGAGATCGACCGGAATCGAGGAAGAATTCTGGCTGGTCAGCAGTTCCTCGAGCATGTCAGGGATCATCTCTTCGACCGGACGGCAGACAGGAGCAAGATCCGCCGGGACCGCACTTATCAGAATCGTGGCTCCTCCGGCATCCTCGTATTCAAAGCCGAGCTTTTCAAACACCTCTTTGCACCTGAACATCAGACGGTGTTCACTGCTGCGCAGTTCAAGACTGCGCGGAATCAGAAGCAGTTGGGACGTTCCGGCATTATCTTTTGCCGCCCGGGTGATCTTTTCAAACAGAATCCTCTCGTGCGCGGCGTGCTGATCGACGATGACCATTCCGGAGTTGGAGTTGCAGAGTATATATGAATCCATCCAGATACCCAGCACTTCGGTCGGCCAGTTGCCGGTGAAGTCCGGGTGCTCCGGAAAATCGAGATACGGATGGGGCATACGTCCGCCGCAGAGCCGCGGTTCATCCGGCTGTCTGACCGCCACTGAACCATCCGCAGGCAGCGGCATTTTCAGCGTTTCAGAGAGGGAACCCTTTTCCGGCGGCGGCAGGATATCATCCAGCGGGTCTTTTTCCGGAACGTAAGGCTCGGTTTGACGGGCTTTGACGGTATATTTTTCCGTTTCAGGCTGCGGAGATGGAACTGTTTCCGGAATATCAGAAACCTGCTCTGCGGGGTTTTCATCATCTTCTGCGGCAAAAAACTCCTGCTGCACCCGGTCTTTGACTCCGTAGCTTATCATGGCGGCGTCAAGGATGTGTTCCAGCGGCATATCCGGTATCTGCGGAGCGTTTTTGACCGGCTCGTCATCATCTGAATCGAATCCCTCCTGCATATTGCGCCGGAGCGCGGCGGATACTGCGGCACTGACACAGCGCGTCACAAAATACTCTGACTTGAAGCGCACCTCACGCTTGGCGGGGTGAACGTTGACATCAAGCTCTTCGCCGGGGATTGAGATGTTGAGTATGACCGGCGGAAAGCGTCCCGACTCTCTGTCAAGAGTTCCGTAACCGTCACGGATACCGCGCCAAACCGCCATACTTTCGACCGCCCGGCGGTTGACGAACACCCGCTGCTCTCTTCTGGCGGGACGGGTGAATCCGGGAACTGCGATAAACCCGGTGATGACCAGATTGTTCTCCCGGTAGTCCACCGGCAGGAGATTTTTGATGAAACTGCGTCCGAAAAGCTCCATTATCCGCAGTTTCTGATCTTTGGAGCCTGCGGAGGAAAACGACACTCTGCGATCTATACGCAGCTCAAATCCCTGTTCCCAATGTCCGAGAGCGAGATTGACCATAGCTTCTTCGATGTGGTGTTCTTCGGTCGCCGGGGATTTCAGGAATTTTTTCCGGGCGGGAACATTGAAAAAGAGATCTCTTACTTCGACCGTGGTTCCGGCTGCTCCGCCGTAGGGAGCTGTGTTTTTCAGTATTCCGGCTTCGACTTCGACCATAGTTCCCTCACGATCCTCTTTGCGCCTTGTTTTGAGGGAAAAGCGGCTGACCGAGGCGATAGATGGAATCGCTTCACCCCGGAAACCGAGCGTACCGATGGTCAGCAGATCGGTGTCGTCTTTGATCTTGCTGGTTCCGTGGGTCTCGAGTGAAAGCAGGGCATCTTCGTTATCCATGCCGCAGCCGTTGTCGCTGACGGAAATCAGCTTTGAGCCGGACTTCTCGATGGTCACGCTGATACGCGAAGCTCCGGAATCAATGGCATTTTCGACCAGCTCTTTCACCACCGAGCTCGGACGTTCAATAACTTCACCCGCCGCGATACGGTTGGCAAGCTCGCGGCTCATAACTTTAATTTGACTCATTTGCTTTATTCTCCGGGGGAAGCTCGATTATTTTGAGGATGATGACTCCGACGTTGCGGAAATTTACCTTGCCGGACTCCGGCACGATGGCAAAATTGCGTTTGAGTCCGGTCAATTCCGCTGCCTTTTCAACGACGGCAAGATTGCCTGCAGCTATCTGAGTGAAAGAGCTTTCGGCGGCAAGTCTGGCAAATTCACGCCGTGCGGCTTCGTAGTTGTGATTCACCGCCATCAATACGGCAAGGTTGCTGCGTGCGCCCTTATCGATGGGAGAAGAGGCAATCAGGTTGCGGAAGACCTTTTCAGCCTCGTCACGGCGTCCGGTTTCAAAGAGTATTCTGCCGAAAAAGAGAGCCATTTCGCGGTTTTCCGGATCAAGTTTGAGCAGACGGCGGACTTCGGCTTCGGCTTCAAACAGCTCGCTCCGCTGGAAAAATCTGATGGCGTTTTTCCGCAATTTGAGACAGACTTCCTTCTGGACTTCGAACATCGGATCGCTGTTCTTACTGTCATCGTGAGAAAATATGACTGCTGCAGTGCCGAATCCGGTAAAGAGCAGCAGGGCAAGCAGAATGTAGAACTCTCTGGTCATATCTTCTCCGGATAGTGGCAGAACAGCCGTCTTCCGGGTTCCGGCTCTGACACGTCAGGCAGGATATCCCGGCATATTTTCTGCTCTCCGGCGGAAAGCTCCGCATACCTGCTGCACCGGTCACAAAAGCGGCAGCCGGAGGGGAAATCTTCAGGAGAAACGACGCTCCCGGGGATAGTCTCAAGTCTGCCGGACTCTTTCCCCAGCACCGGAACCGCCTTGAGCAGACGCGCGGTATAGGGGTGGCGCGGATCATCCAGCACTCTCCGTGCCGGTCCTGATTCAACGGCAAGTCCGGCGTACATCACTTCGACACGGTCGGCGATACCGGAAACTATTCCAAGGTTATGGGTGACCAGAATGACAGCCATATCGCGCTCTTTTCTCAAGCGATCGATCAATTCGAGTATCTGCGCCTGAATGGTGACATCGAGTGCGGTGGTGGGCTCGTCGGCGATAAGCACATCGGGATTTCCGGCGAGAGCCATGGCGATCATAACGCGCTGCTGCATACCTCCTGAAAGCTCATGCGGAAAGGCGTCTATCCGTTTTTCCGGAGCCGGAATACCCACCTGACGCAAGAGATCAATGACTTCGTTTCTCACATCAGAGATTTCCGGACGGTGGAGCATGATGACTTCGGCGATCTGGTCGCCGATCCGGAATACCGGATTCAGGCTGGCGGAAGGCTCCTGAAAGATATAAGCGATGCCCCGCCCCCGGATTTTACGCAGGGCGCGCGTCGATATTTTTGAGAGGTCGGAAATCTTTCCGCTGCGGTCACAGAACTCGATGGCATCAGCTTCGACCACAGCGTTTTTTCCCAGCAGTCTGCCGAGCGACAGACAGCTTATGCTCTTGCCGCAGCCGGACTCACCGACCAGACTGAGTATCTCGCCGGGAGAAACGTGAAAACTCACATTTTTGACGACGTTGTAAACTCCGTCCGGAGTCTTGAAGCCGATATTGAGGTTTTTAACCCGCAACCGGAAATTTTCCCTGTTTTTTTCCATATACAAAAATATAAATCCGTTAATATCATGAATTATGTCCACCGGACGCAAAATACTGTTACTATATTGGCGGAGCACATCAGAATATATCATAGAGCAGGAGTTTTGTCAAATACACAAAACGGTATATTTACTTCCGGTGAATGCAGTGCGGAGCAAGGTCGCGTTTTGCAGTCGCGCACGCAAGGAAGTCGGATCGTAGCCA
>JAZQTR010000213.1:0-14138 GCA_045630865.1 Victivallaceae bacterium | reverse complement strand
ATGGCTACGATCCGACTTACCGTAGATGAGTGTGGGCTTACCTGCTTTGGCAAGTTTGATCAGGCGGCTCAAATCCTGCTTGCGGGCGGTTGAGATAACGACCGCGTCAGCCTCTTCAGGAGTGGCGGCAAGCTCGACGATACCGTCGGCGTTTTCCAGAAGCAGCTGGCGGAAGCCGCCGGAAAAGTTGGGGTCGGGAGCAAATTCATTGGCTTTCCAGTCGCGGATATGCTGGTCGAGGTCGTTGTTGTCAAGTTCGAAGTAGACCTTGACGGGGGTGAGTCCGGGGATGGTACGTTTTGCCGGAGCCTTGTAAGCAGAGTACACTCTGATACCGCTGCCGCTGCCCGAGAGATCATCACGGCTGCCGCAGCGGATGCCGGAAATAAACACTTTGGAACCGTTTTTGCCGCTGACATGAAAGCGTATTTCCTGAATATCGTAGAAGGCATCGCCGAGTCCGAATCCGGTGGATATTTCCAGTTTGACGGTCTGGGTGCCGGTTCCCTTTACGCTTATTGCCCGGGCGCGGCAGGTGTTGACTCCGGCACGCTGTTTGACCACTATTTCAGGAACGACACCGGCATCGCAGTTTACCGAGTTTCCGCGCAGAACAAAGAGCAGAATATGCTGGGCGTGCGCAGTGAATTTAACTGGAAGTACCGCTGTGACAGCACCTTTTTTGATCGTGACAGCGCAGTTGTTTCTGCCCTGCGGCGCAACACTTCCGGCAGGGTTTGAACTGCGGGTGAAAATGCCTTTGATGTCAGCGGAATTCAATGAGAAAACAAAAACAGAACACAGCAGAAAAAACAGCATTTTTTTCATAACTTTATCTCTCCGGATACAATGTTGTCATAATAAAATCTATTTTGCTATACTATACTCTGCGCCTTTGAGCTTTTCAATGAAAAAAAGGCTTTTTTGAGCAAGAAAAAACCTCTTTTCAGAGAAAAGAGGTCAAGTGAGATTTTTTGTGTCTGCGGCTTATTTTACCATATCGCCGAGGATCTGTGCAAGCTCGATGAATTTGGTGTAGGGAACTTTATCCGGACGGGTTTCCCAGGTGAGTCCTGTCTGCTCGAGAGCTTTCTCGACATTCTCTCTGCCGTATGATGAGGCGAGTATCTTGCCCATCTGTTTTCTGCGCTGGAGAAAGAGGCTCTTTACGATGCCGGTTGCGCGCTTCAAAAGCGCGATATTGCCGGTGGCATCCGGCTTGAGTTTGAACGATACGAGAGCAGACTCCACCTCCGGAGCCGGATGGAACACTGTCGGCGGCACGATCTTTTCGATCTTCACTTCGTATCTGAAGGCACATCTCACCGAGAGTGCGCCGTATGCTTTGCTTCCGGGAACCGCAGCGAGCCGCTCGCCCATCTCTTTCTGGAGCATGAAGAACATCTCAAGCGGCGGATTTTCCAGTTCGAGCATCATCGCAATGAAGATGGTGCTGATGGAGTAGGGCAGATTGGCGATGGCACGGAAACTTTTCCCCTGCGGAAAGAGTTCCGCGTAGTCGACATGGCAGGCATCTGCTTCAATCAGGTGGAAATTGGGAGCTTTCACTTCGCTCCGCAAATACTCTGCGATTCTGTGGTCGAATTCGATGGCGGTGACGTTCATGCCGCTTTCAAGCAGTTTTCTGGTGAGTGCGCCGAATCCCGGGCCGACTTCAAGCACATCCTCACCTGCGACGGGGGCGTTGCGCCGCACGATCCAGTCGAGCAGATTGTTGTCGATGAGAAAGTTCTGGCCGAGTCCGCGTCCGGGACGCATGCCGAGTTTTTCAAGTTCTTTGAGCAGCTCTTTTTTATTCATTTTGTCCGCCTCAATGTTTATGTCCGCAGCAGCCTCCGGCGCAGCAGCCGCCGGAAGCGGAACCGCAGCTGTCGGCAAAGGCGCAGCCGGAAGATTTACCGGTCAGAGCGGCAACTTTGTTCAGAGCTTTTTCCAGCTCCTGCGTTCCGCACTTGGGGCAGAACGCTTCCGAGTCATAACGGGGCAGGAGCAGTTCAAAATCAAAATCGCAATTTTTGCAATAGTATCTGAATATGGGCATGGATTTATCCTTTTTTTGTTAATGTCCTGAATTTTGTGTAAAAGACATACAAATCGTCATTGTCATACTTGACACAGTGCATCAGAATATACCATACAGCTGATGTTTTATCAAATACGCAAAACGCTTTGTTTGCAATCGGTGGATGCAGTGCGAATCAAGGTCGTGTTTTGCGGCGAGTACGCAAGGGAGTGTACGACTGTACACGACCGAAGCAACGCAGCCGCAGGGCACGAGATTGAACGCAATGAGCCACCGACGGTTATATTTCTTCACAACAATCAGTACAATATTCTTTTTTGCGGATTGTTGTTTACCGCCATACTTTAGCACTCAAAAACAAAAAATCAAGCCGGTTGACACTATCAACCGGCTTGTTAAGTGAGTTTTTGCGGAAATTGTTACTGATCGTGCCACAGACGTTTGTTGACAGCGTTGTTTCCGAAAGAGTCATTGTAGCTGTCGTTGCCGTGAGAAAGCTCTCCGATGCTCATTCTGCCGACATGGCCGTCGGCATAACCGATGTTTCCGTAGCCGTTGTGACGCGGACTGAGCATTTTGTAGTTGTACAGTTTGGTACAACGGGTGTCGCCGATGGCAACAGTTGCACCGTAATCAGTATTGACGCCGACATCAGCCAGCAGAAGGCGGGCAGAGGGAACTTTTATGGTCTTCAAATTGTGCCAGCGTTTTCCGCTCCAGCCGTTCTGAAGTATTTTGCTGTCGAGCTGGGTGAGGTACAAATTCCATGAATAACTGCCGTTGGGAGCGTTGTAGTCGCTGGATACGGTGATGTTGTTGGTCGTATCACGTCTGCCGGAAGGACACAGCGCGACTTTGGCAACATCGTAATTGACACATTCTGCTTCAGTTTCCACGATCGTACCGTTGATATAGGGTACGATAGTGTTTTTTGCGCGCGGTTTGTGAACCGGACCGAAACCGTACTTGGCTACCGCATTGGTCACTTCTTTGACAGAACCATTGACGATGGAGTAACCGCAGGGAGCATGTCCGTTATTGTCATCTCCGTACTGAAGTGTGGCGTGTGCCAGCATCTTGAGATTGTTGGTGCAGCTTGAGCTTTTTGCCCGCTCGCGGGCGCTGGATAACGCCGGCATCAGTATCGCAGCAAGGATGGCTATTATGGCAATTACCACCAGCAGTTCGATCAGCGTGAAGCGGTTGGGGCGGGTAACGGTACTGCCGGTACTTTCCGGAAAAAGCGTCGTGATTTTCGCTGTTTCATTAAATTTTTTCATTTCTGCACTCCTTTGCTGTTCAAACGGTTTCTTACGCTTGAAATATCAATAACATATATATGGGTATTCCCGTTGCGGCAGCCGTAAAATATCACATAGTTGCCGTCCGGACTTACCGCCGGGTGCGGATGCCCGAACTGACCGGTGATCCACTGATTTTTCCAGTGGGCAAGCGGAATCACCAGCGGTCTGCCGCTGGTTCCGGAGTTTTCCCAGTCGATGAGGGAAATCTGATCCTGAACCATCAATCCGTCGTCTATAATGTAATGGCCGATCGAGTCGGCGCAGACGTGATTCAAGCCGTTGCGTTTGTTGTTCCATGAGGGTTCGATGTACTCCCAGACAACTTTGCCGTTGATGTCCATTGCCCCAATGAACGTTCCTCCGGTGCTGGCGGTGCCGTGGTAGACGATATATTTTCCGTCACCTGTCCACTCCAGGTGGGTGATGTTTTTTACGGCGTTGCGGGGCAGGAGCGGAGTCGTTTTTCCGGTTTTTGTGTCGACAAAGTAGCAGTCTGCCGTGCGGCGGATGCGGTCGCGCTCATCTTTGGTTGCTGCCCGGAAGGCGGGCTTGAACTGCTTGACTATCCAGATATCCGGATGAACAGGATTGGAAAAGAAGTGAGTCTGACCGTAATTTACTTTATAAGCTGTTTTTATCTCTTTGTTTTTGATATCAACAGTCATATAGTACATCGTATCTTCCCGTGGAGTGCCGATTTTTTTCATACAGACCGCGGCGTGTTTTCCATCGCCGGAAAAGACCGGAGTGGAAAAATAGTAATCCGGATATTTCGCTTTGGGTATCAGCACTTCCACCTCATTGGTATCGAGATTCACCATTCTGAAATCAGGTTCCTGCGGAATGTAAAATGCCGTCTTGCGGTGGTGCAGTGAGCTTGCGGTGTTGATTCCGGCAAGTTTTTTTATTACTCCGGAGTTGTTGAAAAGCTCCGCAGCTGTGCGGTACATTCTGTGGTCAGGGATTCGGGGGCCTGCAAGATGGACTTTGAGTTTCCCGGTTTTGAGATTTCCGGTCATAATATACGACACTCCGTTACGGATCGAGGCGAAAGATATTTCATCTTTGCCGCCGGGAAATGCCGTGCCGTAATGTACTGTCGGCCCCTGATTGTAAATGCCCTTTGTGGTGAGCTGCATCACCGGCAGACCGCTGACTTTGTCGGTGTATCTTACGGCTTCGCACCAGGAGTCGCCAACTTTGTGCAGACAATTATCATCTCCCGGAACCGGAGGATAGTCAAGCTTTCCCCCGGCAAGTTTTTCGATATCTCTGCTGCTGCATTCCCGGTCTGAAATATTGAGCTCATGAATTACAGTTCCTGCCGGAAGCAGATACTCAAACTCTTTTTTTGAGCTGTCGATAAGGCGTCCGCCGACAGACAGAAAGCCATCGCCCGCCTTTGCTGTAAGAGCCTTGATTCCGGATGTGTTGAGTTTGGCATGGTAGACGCAGAGCCTGCCGTTCAAACGGATGATGTACGCTTGCAGCTCTCTGCCGGAAACAAACGATAGCGTCAGCAGATACTTTTCGCCTTTTTCCGGAACAAAGTCAACGCCTGCAACTGATGTTACGATGTGCTTTCGGGTGCCGGATGAGGCAACTGTTGCCGGTCTTGCTCCGTCAAGTTCAAAAAAGTGCCTGCCGGAAAACCCGAGTTCTATCCCCCGTTTGCCGTCTCTTGATACATGGCGGCTGAAAACCTCTCCGTAAACCTTTTCCGGAAAACTCATCACGGCGGTCACTGATTGTGTACCAGTGTTCCGGCAGGGAATTGCGAAGAAACTTTTGCCGTCAAAAGTGTACGGCAGAGAAAGTTTTCCGTTTACACTGCTGTTTTTGCGGAAAAATGTGACGTTTTCCGGAGTTCCCGCCGCTGCAGTGAGGACAAAGAGAACGGGAAGGAGCAACCAGGCTTTTTTCATCGTTGCAAACTCCGTTCTGATGAGTATTTTTTCAGACGTTCATACATATCTCTGAAAACCGGATCGCGGCGCACGGCATAGACGTAGCGCATTTCCTGCCGGCTTTGGCAGCTGGTATCCCAGCTCTTGTCGTCGTTCAGCACCGGAGTAGGACGGATGATGGAGTCAAATGCCTCCGGAACGCAGAAGTATGCCACGGTGATGATGTCCCAGATGACCCGGCTCTCATTGCCCCAGCGTTTCATCTCGCTTGCGGAGTGGTTGTAGAGATGTTCTCCGATTTTTCCGCACTCAAGACAGCGTGCTTTGAGTTCAGGCTCGGTGGTTATCAGGTGGTCGGTGACCATCTGGCATGGGAACTGCACCAGCGGCATCCCGGAGTCAAAGAGCGTCTGCGAAGCACAGAGGTCGCCGCGCAGATTGTATTCGTTATTGCCGCCGTACCACTCAATGGCGTTTCCTCCCAGCCAGACCACGGTGCAGCAGTCGATTATATCCGGAGCCATAAGGATCGCTGACGCAACATTGGTCAGGGCGGCGATGGCGATGATATACAGCACTTCGCCATCTTTTTTCGCCTGCCGGGCAAGTTCGATGATCCGGCGCGCGCCCTCGGTGTCGACAGGAGTGTTGCGGTCGGGCATAAAGCGCGGCGCACCTTTGAAAACCATTCCGTCGCTCTCTTTATCCATCAGGGCAAAGAGCATTTTTATGGCTTCGTAGCTGTTGGTCATTCCCTCTTCAGGACTCGAAACAGTCGCCTTGAAAAATGGAGCCGCTATGACCGCCTGAAGATCGATTTTATCAGGAGCGGCGATGGCGTAGCTGATGGCGAAGTGATCGTCGATTTCAGTTGCGGCATCGGAGTCGATGACCGCTCTTATTTTTCCCTGCGGCAGAGCAAGACGCCGGCGGATGGTTTCAAAATCAAGTGTTGAGTTGAACATGGTATTGGATCCTTATTGTTTTTCTGACGGAATTGCGCAACCGTCGCGCAAAATAAATTCCGTACCTATTTTGACATCTTTATCTTTCAATGCTTCTCCGTGAAGCTGGCGGTAGATCATATCTGCGGCGCGCCTTCCGACCTCTATGCGGGCATCTGAAAGTATGCTGTAAGGATGGCAGGTGTAGCGGTCGTAGCCGTCTTCTTCGCCCCACAGTACCACCGAGAGATCATCGGGAACGCGTATGCGGTTTTCGATCAGGAATTTTTCAAACAGATAAAAATATGTGTGCGACACCAGAACAGCGGTCGGCGGTTCGCTGCCGAGCATACAGCGGCGGATTTCCGCCATTCTGGATTCATCGTTGCCCCGGGCCATTTCCATAAGGTATCTGTCTGCATCTGAAATACCGTCTTTTTTCAGCAGATCGATAAAATGCATGGCGCGTCCTTTGAGGTTTTTGTGGCTGCAGCCGAAATCGCACATGCCTATTTTTCTGTGTCCGAACCTTTTCAGGCTGCGTACGGCGATCGATACGGCTGTGATGTAATCGGCGCAGACTGACGGCAGTTCAGGGTGGATACGGTTGACTGTAACCTGCGGAACACCGGCGTCGGCAAGCTCTTTCAGTACCGGCTCGTCGATATCCGGACGATCCCAGATGATTCCGGAAAACTCTCCGCCGCGGTAACGGATGACAAGCTCTTCCGGATTTGCAAAGTGTTCAGGGACGACGCTGTCGCCTATTCCGGCGCAGAGTTCGGCGATACCTGAAAAGAGCTGCCGGTTGAAGAGGTTGTTGGAAATGGTCGACTTTTCCGGACTGGGGAATATCAGCAGAATTTTGTGTTCCGTCACCTCCGGTACCGGACGTGCCACAACAAAAGTTCCGCGCCCGCGAATGCGCTGGATGATTTTTTCTTCCTCGAGCCTTTTCAATGCGGAACGCAGCGTTATAAAACTTGTATCAAGCTGTCTGGCAAGCTCAAGTTCAGGCAGGAGTTTTTCTCCCAACTGGTAGTGGCCGGAGGCGATGTCTTCGCGTAATCTCTTGAATATCAAGTCTTTCTTACGCTGGATGACCATTTGTGTATCTCTTTGAAAATCAATATTGATATTATTTGATATTATCTATTTGGAGCTAATATAACACCCTCAAATTGATTTGTCAAGACCGGCAATTGAGAAAATAAAAATATCCCTGTGCAATATGCCTTAAGAAAGCTCACTTGTGGGAGATTTTCTTTTTCCAGCGTCCGGAAAAGAGAAAGATCAGCGCGGCGATATTTGAGGTGAAACTTGCCAGCGGGGCGGCAAGTCCGATGTGAAAGAGCGTTGCGCCGGTCATAAGACTTGCAAAGTAGGATACCGGAACCCTGACCAGAAATGTACAGGCAACATTGTTTGCCATGGAGAAAAATGAGTGTCCGGAACCGATGAAAAATCCGTTGGTGCAGAATACAATCGGTACGAGGATGTATTCCCAGCTGAAACTTCTGGCGTAGACTGCTCCCTGACGTATCACTTCATCTGCTCCGTCACCGGCGCGGTCGATAAAGAGCGAGATGAAAAACTCCGGAGCAACCTGCATCAGAATCAGGAATACCGCTCCGAGGGCAAGTGTGAAACAGACGGCTGTTTTCAGGGTGCTGATTGCCCGGTCATATTTTCCTGCTCCGATATTCTGGGCGGTCAGGGCCGACATCGCCATAGCAAATGAGATCGCCGGCAGCATGGTGAAACCGTTGATACGGTTGACTATTCCGTATCCGGCGGACATTGCCGGATTGTCGCCGCCCATTTTATTTACTATTGAAACGATAAAGAGAAACGAGATGTTGATGAGAATACTCTGCACGCCGATGGGAACTCCGACTCTGACGTATTTGCCGACCAGACGCCAGACGATGATGAAGTTTGCTTTGGTGAAGCGGAAACCGAAATCCCCTCTGATGAAGAAGATGACTGAAACTGTAACACTCAGGGCCTGTGAGGCAACAGTTGCGATGGCGGCTCCCCGGACACCCATATCGAGTACCGCAACAAGCAGTATGTCGGCAGCTGTATTGACCAGACAGGCGATTCCGATGCAGATGAGCGGAATGGTGGAGTTTCCAAAACCGCGGAATATGGCGGCAAAGGCGTTGAATATCACGACAAATATGACGCCGTAACTGCATATTTTGAGGTATTCAAGTGCCGGGGCAAACGCTCCGGCCGGAGTATTGAGAGCCTTGATCATCAATGGGGTGAGCAGAACCATTATCACTGTTCCGGCGATTCCGGTAAAGAGTGAAAAGCTCAAAGTCATACCGACGCTTTTGCGGGTGTTGCGCTTGTCTTCTGCACCGTAGAATTGTCCGATAAGTACGGTGGCTCCTGTCGTGAGACCCATGATGAATGACATTACAAGGTGCATGACCTCTCCGCCGTTGGCGACGGCGGCGACACCTGCTTTGCCTCCGCCGAATTTACCGACCACCCAGAGGTCGACGGCTCCGTAGAGGGCCTGCAGTAAATTGGCGGCAAGGAAGGGAAGACTGAACGAAATCAGCGTCGTGAGCATATTGCCGCGGGTGAGGTCGCGCTGACCGCTGAAAGATGATGGTTCACTCATTTGAGTTTGTACTCCGGATTGGATGGAAAGAGTTTATGAGCTTTCAGGCGCAGCTCCTGTGCTTTGGCGGCATCGCCCTTGAGTTCTGCGATGTCGGCAAGTTTGCGGAGAACTCCGGGACGCCTGGGGTCGAGTTTCAGGGAGTTGTTGAAGTACATCTCTGCTGTTTCATAATCCCGGTGCGCCATAAAGTAGTTGCCGCCGTTGCTGAAGGCAAACGGATGGTCGGGACGCAGTTTCTGCACCTGCTCTATGGCACGGCGGACGTTTCCGGGAGTTGAGAGGTGGAATTTCTCTCTGACAGGAGGTGAACAGCACTCCTCAAGATGGTTGAGTGCGGCATCTCCCTTGAGGTATATCCAGTTGGCAGTAAGTGAAGTTATGGCGATGGCGGCGGCTGTCACTGCAAAGAGGATATTCCGGACCCGGGCAGTTTCTCTGTTTTCTTCTGAACTCCTCTGGCAGACCAGCAGGGCGATGAGCAGAGATGATATGACCGCCGGACTCTGGGTGTTTATATCCGTGAGCGAGTGGAGAAAAGCCGCTGTTCCTCCCCAGAGGATGGCATACTCAAGTTCATCGAGTTCCTCTCTGCGCTTCCAGAGTTTGAAGAGGGGATAGAGGAATGTGAAGAGTGCAATTACTCCTGCGGCAAATCCGGTGTGGATGGCAAAATCGGCTATGGTGTTGTGCGGATTGTGGGCGGATTCGTTGGAACTGGTGTTTTTGAGTTCCATGTGGCGGTAGAAGAATTCTCCCCAGCCGTGTCCTGAGAGCGGTTTTTCGCAGAGCATGATAAGAGAGGTGTTGATGTAACTTACACGCTCACCCATCGAGCCGAAGCCGCGTCCTTTTGTGTGGATATAGAATGCGCCGAGGATCACGATTGCGGCAATGGCTCCGCAGAGGATGAGTTTGACGCTTCTTTTTATCTTTTGGCAGGAAAACAGCCAGATAACCGCCGTGACCGCAGCTGCCAGAAATGCTCCGCGGGTTTTGGTCATCAGGAGAGTTCCTGCACCGAGTACGGTACTTGCGGCGCAGAATATTTTAAGTGAGAGCTTCTGCGGTTCAAATTTTCTGCTCAAAATCGCGGCACAGCTCACAAGAAGCGGAGCCGCAAGCAGCATGAAGCCTGCGAGCAGGTTGGCTGAACTCATTGCGGCGTAAACTCTGCCGTCAATAAGTTTGAGCCGGATGGCTTCGGAAAATACTATGCCGTTTTTTTCCTGCATGCGGGCGAACTCTTTCATATCCTCGAAGCCGATGAAATACTGGTGGAATGCACTCAAGGTGAGCAGAAAAGTTCCTGCTCCGAGGCTGTAAAGTATCCTGTTGCGCCAGACGCTGCTGTTCATAACAAGAATGGCTGAACTGATGACAGCGGCGCAGATGCCGGAAATATGGCAGACTGCGGCATTGCTGTAAAATGAACTTGACGAAATCTGTTTGCCCCAGAGTGCGGCGATCATGGGCGCAACTCCGGAAAGCAGGGCGCAGAGTGTCAGCGCGTCGAATTTTGTTTTCGGACGGAACGCCGCAAGCACAAGAAGCAGAACTGTTCCTGAAAACACTCCGAAACTTGCTGACGGCCAGCTGACAAAGATGTAGTCCAGAGCGCGGTCGGGATAGAAACAGCTCGCTTCAGGCATGACGGCGATAGTGCCGTACTTGAGCGGCATGATAAACATGAGCAGACAGAACAGCGAACCTGCGATCTTGCGGAAGAGGCTTTCCTGTCTGGTGACGTGCTGCTGATCCATCGGCAACTCCGGAATAAGTTACTTCGCCGCCGTGACCACCGATACCAGTCCTTTGAGGTAGCTGGTTTCAGGAACGGTCAGGATTACAGGATGGTCGGCTCCCTGACGCAGAGCAGCCACGATGACGGCGTCGCACTCCGCTTCGAGTGCGGCGTCACAGGTGATTTTCTGGAAGAGCGGCATTTCCATAAGTCCGGAGCAGGAGAGGTTGAACAGTACTCCGCCCGGATTGAGCAGTTTGAAGCCCATACGCGCCAGAAACTGATAGGCGCGGCAGCCTCTTTCAAGCGAATTTCTGGACTCCACCAGTTTGGGCGGATCAAGGATAACCACGTCGAATTTCTCTCCGGCGGCAACCAGTCTTTTCAGCTCTTCAAAGCAGTCGACAGCCCGGTTTTCAAAGTTGGAATCAATGCCGTTGAGATGAAGATTTTTTTCCGCCTGAAGCAGTGCCGGTTTTGAGCTGTCGAGATTTATCACCTCCCGGGCTCCGGCTTTCAGTGCGGCGCAGGCGAAACCGCCCGTAAACGAGAAAGCGTTGAGTATTCTTTTGCCCGGAGCGTAACGGGCGACGGTGCTTCTGACATTGCGCAGATCGAAGTAGAATCCGGTTTTCTGACCGTGGCGCGGATCGACGCTGAAGCGCAGTCCGTTCTCTTCGACGGTTATTTCCTGCGGCAGTTCAGTTCCGGCAAGATGGCACTTGCGTTCGGCAAGACCCTCTTTCAGGCGGACTGATGTATCGGAACGCTCGTATATTCCCTTGAGTTGGAACACTTCAAGAGCAAGCTCGCCTATCACTTCACGGTATTTTTCCGCTCCGCAAGAGAGAAACTGGGCAACTGCCCATTCGCCGAAACGGTCGATGATGACTCCGGGGAGCCCATCGCTTTCGGAGTAGACCAGACGGCATCCTGATTCTGCGTCATTGAGTTTTGCCGCATCGCGCAGGGCTTTGGCACGCTCGAGACGGCGGCGGAAGAACTCCCGGTCTACGGCTTCATTTTGATCGAAAGTCCAGCAGCGGGCGGTGAGCTGGGATTTTTCAGAGTAGGCGGCGCGTGCCAGAAATTCTCCTTTGCAGGAAACCACTTCGACACAATCTCCCGGCTCCGGAGAACCGCAGATTTTTTCAACAGCTCCGGAAAATACCCACGGATGGCGGCGCAGAAGAGATTTTTCCCTGCCGCGTTTGATGATTATTCTTTTTTCTGTCATGGAAAATCACTTTTTCAGATGTTTGACTTCAGAAACAAAGTCCTGCGCCGCCTTGAATTGGCGGTAGACCGAGGCAAAACGGACGTATGCGACCTGATCCAGCACTTTGAGTGCCGCCATCACCCGCTCGCCGATTTCCAGACTGGGAACCTCTTTTTCAAAATCACGCAGGAGTGAGTGGTTTATCTCTTCCACAATGCGGTCGATCTCATCGTCTGACACCGGACGCTTGTAGCAGGCGTTGCTGATACCGGCACGCAGTTTCTCACTTTTGTAATCTTCGCGTACTCCGTTGCGTTTGACGACTTTAAGCTCCTCCGGAATGATCTCTTCAAGGGTGGTGAAACGGTAGGCGCATCCGGCGCACTCCCGGCGGCGGCGGACTTTGCTGCCGTCGCCGAAACTTCTCGAGTCGATCACTTTATCATTGTCACAACCGCATTTTGGACAGCGCATAGCTTACTCCTTTTCGTAGCACATGTATTCCAGCGCGCGCAGGGGGCCGGTGATGATGCCTGCCTTGGCGGGATAGCCGGAGAGCTTCTCTCTGCCGTACTTCACCGCACGGACAAAATCCGTAAAGGTGCGCCGCCGGAAACGCTCACGGCTGACTGAAAGATGGTCGGCGACGGCGAAAAGCAGTATGACGCTATTTGCCTGTGCCGCCTTGAGTTCGTTTTTAACTCCGGCAATAGAGACAGTCGGCTTGTTGCCTGTCATCAGCAGTATGACTTCAGGAGCATTGGCGGCCAGTGCGGAAACATCATTGATCCGGCCTTTGGCAAGTTTGCCGTCTTCCGCCCACTCGTGATAGAAATCGGCGATTGCCGGAGTGAATGGGATGGAAGACTTGCTCAATACACCTGCGTCGGCAAAGGTCTTTTCAACGAGCATGTCGTTGTCTTTTCCGATTCCGAAAGCATCATCTTTCCAGACAAAGCAGGGATGGATACCGCGTTTGCGCTGTTCGAGGAGATTGAAGCGGTGGGGTTCGAGCAGGATCGTGAAACCGTTGATTTTTACATTTTCTTCAAGTTTTCCGGCAAACTCTCCGATGATCCTGGTCATATCTGCAATCTGCGGATATTCAGGACGGAGATGGCGGACGATGAGATTTCCTCTGTGGCGCGGATAGTAGTCGCGCTGACGCAAAAATATGTACGGAGCAACTCCCTCTCTGTCTGCGCACTGAATCAGTTCGGCGAGCCGGTCATCCAGTTCACGCTCACTGGTGATAACGAAGTACACCCGGTTGAAGTTGTATGACTTCACTCTGGATATTACGTCATCGGCTGTGTGATTTTTCCACGAAGCCGGATAGACGGTCACACCGCGCACCGGCTCGTCGATGATCGCTTCGTTGAGGGCGGCTTTGCGTCCGGAGGCAACGGATTCATCGACCCGCATCACCGGAGCGGCCGCCTCACGCTGGGGTGTCACCGGAGTCGAAACACAGCCGGTGAGCGAAAATACAACAGCTCCTGCTGCGATCAACTTTATGTATCCGTAAGGGATCATTTTCATAGCGGCACCTCAAAAATATACTTTGTTTATGTCAGAACATGTGATAGTTCAACTCTCCGGGAGTTGCAGTGGTCATGTCGCAGCTGTGGAACGGAATGAAGAAGAATACGATCCAGTTGTTGTACTGGCTCATTGCGTTCACTTCGCGGTAGACCAGGAAAGGCTTCTTTGTCTTGGCGTCAAGCACCAGTGCGCTGAAACGCGCCACGCCGTTGCGGGTGATGCGCTTGACCAGACTCAACTGCGGAATGGCGATGGTAAGGGAGGTATCCGGAAGCGGAATGGGCAGCTCCGGAGTTCCGATGTTCCAGCTGGTATCCTCGGTGGCGAGGGTTCCGACGTAGAGTCTTACGATATAGTCAGCCTCTTCCGGTTTGGCGGTGATGACCGCACCGCTGGTGTAGAGGTTGGTTTCGGCGCAGGCCTGGAAGTACTCCTTGTAGATCTGCGGAGCAAGGTAGACGTAGTCAACGGTGACCTTTTTGCCCGCCAGCGGACGGAAATCCATCTGGTCAAGTCCGCGCTCGACAGCGGTTGCGAGCAGCATTTCCTGCACCGCGTTTCTGCCGGTGTTGGTGATCGACGGAGTGGTACAGCCGGTGATTGCAAGTACGATAAAGGCGGCAAGAGAGGCGAACAATACTTTTTTCATGGATTCCATCCCCAAAAATTGTTGTGAATTGTTGTCTTATTTACTCTGTTGTTTTTTGAGATTTTCCACATCCTGATGTGAAAACTCGATAACGTCACGGAAACGTCCGATATTTTCCGGCTCGGCGTCGGCGAGGGCGATGTG
>JAZQTR010000212.1:0-16548 GCA_045630865.1 Victivallaceae bacterium | reverse complement strand
TTGTCAGACTTGTCGGACACCAGAAGAGCCATAAGCTGCCGGAGCTGTACCAAGTTTTCCGGACGGGCTTGTCTTACTGTGTGTGCTTGCGCTGATTGAGCATCCCACATGGGCAAGTTGCGCTGGCGTAAAAAGGAGCGGGAATCTTCGAGCAATTCTTCCTGCGATGCTTTTGCAACATTGGTCAATTTGAGTTCAGTTTTTTTACTGGTAGCACTGGCTTGGGAGCCTTCCACAATATTTGCCACCCCGGAACGTGCCGCCTGAACCATTTGGTCAAAAGTCCGGTCTTTACGATCAAGATAATGTTCACAAAAAGCGACAGTCGCATCATAGATCAGAAGCCCGAGTTTGTAGGTAACAAGTTTACCGTATCCGCCGTGCGGAGAAATCAAATGTTCTGAAGTATCTTCGTTTTTCATTTTTTCAGCACAACGCAAAACTACAATAAAGTTCAAAATCAGACATCGTCAGTGTAATATAGCATCGGCAAGATGAATTTCAATTTGCGATTTTATTTTTCTAATAGTGCTGATAAATAAATGTCTGCGGTGCGACTATTTTTCGGGGCGGTTTTTATTCCATCGGAAATTACAGACATTTCGTTTGAGGTGAAAGTCGTTCTCTGTTTTTATTTTTGTGCTTTCGGAGACATTTTCCGAAGATGTGCAATAGTTCAGAAAAATTGCATTGTCAACAACCGTTTTGAGCTTGTGATAACTATTCTGGAGAATAAAAACAACCTTCAGGTTTTGATGCTATAAAACAATAGGTGCTATTTCAGTCTTTTTCAATTCCGTTTTTTGTTTTTTACATTTTCTGCGTATTTCTGCCACAAACTTCCTAAGAACCTTTATTTCAGCACTTGCAATTCAGAAAATAAAGGTTACATTATATCAAGACTGTTTATGACAATCTTTTAGAAAAAGTTTCCAGCCCAAGTAACTAAGCGCATAACACTTTTATAATTAGGGAGAAAAATGAAAAATTATATCCGGAAAATAACACATCAATTTGATGAAAGCCGCAAATTTTTTATTCTTCCTCTATGCTTTTTTGCTTTTACTACCGTTTGTTATATTATTTGTGGTTGTTGCGAAGTTTATCATCATTTATTTGAAAAAATATTTTACGAAGTGTTGATTTCCCTTTGGCTGCTTTCTCCGCTACTGTTGTGGGACAATATAGTTGTCCGCCTGTTTACTGCGTTTTGTATGGCAATAACCACAATGGCAAATATCATATCAGCAGGTACTGCATTGTTATATCATGTATGTGCGGCTGAAACTTTTTGGGAGGTTTTGGCAGCATCCTCTCTTCCAGAGATAAAAGAGTTTTTGCTGGAACTATCGCCATTGGCCTTATTTCTTGCAGGCGGCGCTCTTTTGGTTGGTCCATTGAGCTGCTTTGTCCTTGTGATTATCATATCCGGCAAGCTTTTAACACACCAGCAGCAGCGTCCTTTTCTTCGCCGGATAGTGCGTATTCCTTTTCTTCTTTGCGTTTTACCTTTTACCTGCATTATTATATTTTACATTGCATCTTCCAATCACGAAAGGATTTTCAAGAAAAGTTTATTGTTCCGCTATTATTACGAATTTACGGTATTTCAAAAACGGATTGGAACACTTGCTGAAATTAAAAATCTACCAGTTCCTTACGAAGATGTGAAATTCAACGATGCGTCTTCCAACCTGCTTGGAGTGATCGTAATCGGCGAATCGGCTTCAAGGAACCATTTAGGGTGTTATGGATATGCCAGGAACACGACACCCTATTTTTCAGAAATAAAAAAAGAACTTTTGCTCTTCGACAATGTTTTGTCTTCCTCACCAGTTACGCCTGATGCCTTGAAATATCTGTTTACAAACGCCTGCTTGCGTGACAAGGAGTTCGCTCCGAGGGCTACTTTGTTGCAAGTGCTTGCTCATTTGGGGGCAGAGACATACTATGTCAGCAATCAAGGGCGTTGGGGCAGTTACAATATGCCATGCACTCTGATGTTCAATCAAGCTACCGGAAAAAGTATTTTAAGTGCATCAGTTCTTGGTCAAAAGGTCTTTCAATATGACGAGGTGATACTGAAGGATTTTTCCAGATTTCTTAACCTTCAACCCAAGAAGCGACCGCGTTTCATTTTTCTCCATTTGATTGGTTCGCATCGTAAATTTGATGCCCGTGTTCCTAAGAATGAGGTGCTTTTTCAACCAGATTACCGAGATCATTTGAGCTACGGGAAAAAGGAATCTGGTGCAAATCACGAGCTAAACTATTACGACAGTTCCATCGCCTATACCGATAAAATATTGAAACAGATTGTATTGAGTCTGAAATCCCAAAAAGATCAGCCGTCATTTCTCCTTTATTTTTCAGATCACGGAGAAGTCTTGAATGCTCAGGGCCGCAATAAACGTTCTTATAAATGTACAAGGCGTGAGGCTTATGAAATTCCATTTATCGTCTGGACAAACGAACAGTATCGGAAGAGTTTTCCTGAAACGGTCGAAAATGGTAAAAAAAATCTCCACAAACTGGTTCAGACAGATCGTTTATTTCCATCCTTATTTTCTCTGATGCAGATTTCGTGGAAAAACTTTCCGTATGAACAGGATATTTTTTCTGAAAAATTTGTTGCCATAAAAGATGTCTACTCTATTCAGGGAAAATCGACCCGATTTACAGACAAAGAAGGTAAGTCAGTCATTTTTCAGGAAGTCAGAAATTAATTCCAGAAACTTCAAGAAAGAAATTTCAAACAAAACAGATTTCTGCAAAGAATTTTCATAATCCATACCCCTTAAAACGCAAGTTTGCCTTTCGCGGTTGTAAACGCCTGCGGGAGACAGTATATCAGGAATAAACAAGGGGGTGACAATAGATTTTTTATTTATATATTTCTGCTTTTTCCTTTGTTATTTTTCCGTTATCGGCATGCTTGCTGTTTGATAAGTGAGGGAGAGTTTCCGGGGGGCGGCAGGGCGCTGCTTGCGGAATACTTGTATTCGCTTTAAGTTAAAACATCCTCAATGAAACAGAATCTCAAAACCCATTGCGGCAGAGCCTTTATCAAGCGGCACTTCTGATTTTTCTTGCAAATGCCTCTTGCACGGTGTATGTTATGATTCGTAAGAAAAAAAATAACATATCCAACTCTATAAAAACGATAACCAAAGGATAGACTGTGAAACGCCATTTTTCTCTCTGTACGCTTTTTTGTATGCTTTTCTGTGCCGGTTACAAACTTGCTGCTTTTGATGATCCGGAGCTGCAGCACGAATGTACCAGCTGGATGGTTTTAAGTGATTTGACCAAAAATAATACCAATATACTCCATAAAAACCGTGACTCTTTGTCACGCAATGTTGCCGTGATACTGAGTCCGGCAGACTCTCCGCGCAAATGGATAGCTCTGGGCAAGCAGTATACCAATACCGGTCTCAATGCTTCCGGACTCGCCGGTGCGATGAACAGCGGCGCATTCTGTCCGGATCACTCCAACGACAAAACCAAAAAAACAACTACGGCTCAGCTGCAGGAGATCCTGACTCACTGCGATACTGCTCTTCAGGCCGTAGAAATGCTGAAAAAAATGGTCGAAGCCGGTGACTACTGCCACGGTAAAAGCGGTTCAATCTTTTTCTTTATAGATACCAGAGAGGGATATATCTGCGAATTCACCCCCAAAGTTTTCACGGTTCAAAAGTACGGGCAGGGCTACGCTGTCCGTGCCAACATCTGGCATAATCCGGGAATGGCTATGCACTCACGCGACTCCCTCAAACGCTATCTGGACAGCAGTATCAGAGCGCACAGTGCCTACGACGGTCTGAATAAAATCCTTGAAAAACACGGCAGGATTACCCCCCTGCAGATTTTTGAGCTTTCCCGTCACTGCCAGCTGCCCGAAGACTCTCCCCTGCAGCGTTCTCTCTGCTTCAAAAACACCAATTCCGGCAACACGCTGGAGATCGACCGCCAGTACCCCGATGTGCTGTCGACCGGATATTTCACCATCGGTCATATCAGGAACACGGTATATGTGCCGATTCCGGTTTGCGCAGAAAAAGTTCTGCCGGGTATGGCAGATTACAGCTGGGGCAAAGCGGCATTCGAACGTCTCGATAATCAGGGCTATGCCGCACAACTGCCGGAAGCGTGGCTGAAGTACGAAAAAAACTTTATGGAAAAGTACAACAATGCCAAACAGCAAGCACGGAAACTGCTCGACAACGGCAAACGTGCCGAAGCGGTAAAATTGATCAATGATACCGCATACTCCATCTGGCTTGAGGCAGAAGCAATCTTGAAAAAATAACCGGAAAAGCAATATCTATCGATTACAAGTTCAGCAGCCTGCCGCTTTTTATCACAAGTTTTATTCCGGATGCCGGTGCAAACGGATCAGAAAACGAGGCGTTTCCGTCTATCGTGTCGGGATCGAATACTGTAATATCGGCGTAGGCTCCGGGAGCTATTTTTCCGCGTCCGGCGAGATCGAATCTTGAGGCGGCAAGTCCGGAAGAGCGGTAAACGCACTCCCCGACCGGAATATTGTTATCCAACAGCAGACGCATGAACTTTGCCGATGCGCCGTAACTGCGCGGATGGTCAGCTCCCAGAGAGCCGTCAGGAGCCAGGGCGGTTCCATCGCTCCCCGGCATACAGCGGGAGTCACAGATGATCCTGAGCATATTTTTTTCACTCATTCCGGAAAACGCAGCCGAAGCAGACGGTGAATCATGCCTTAAAATCTCCAATACCTCCCGCGCCGGATCGTTTCCGAGTGCCGCAAGCGGAACTCCGCTCCTGCCCGCGAAACGGGGATGGGGGGTATTGACCAGCAGAACACTCTGCCAGTATTTTTCATCGCGCAAGGCGTGCAGCTCGTCGAGCAGTCTCTGCGCCGTTGCGTTATCCTGAAGACGCCGGGTTATGGTGACATCGTCGACGTCACTCCACTCATCCGGCAGGACAAGCGAGAGCTGGGTCATGCTCTGCTTATAGGGATAACGGTCGAAGGTTACAGACACTCCATAACTTTGCGCCTCATCTATCAGCTGCATGGCCTCATCGAGTTTTGAAAAATTATCTCTGCCCGCCGTTTTGAAGTGGCTGATATGAAACTTTTTCAGGCCGCTCATCCGGGACAGCCGGAGCATTTCGCTTATCGACTCGCAGAGCATTTTCCCTTCGCTCTTGAGATGGCAGGCAACGGTTTTTCCGCGCCGGGCGACGGTGGAAAAGAGCGCAAGAAGTTCCCGTTCAGAGGCGAATTTTCCCGGAACATAGAGCAAGCCGAGCGACAGACCGCATGAGCCTGAAACCAGAGCCTCATCCAGAAGAGTGCAGGCAAGGGATAACTGCTCATCCGTCAGCTCTTCCTGACCGTAACCTGCGACCGCCGCGCGCAGAGTGTTGTGTCCTGTCAGGGCTTCGACATCGCAAAATGGAGAGCGCGACTTGATGAAAGCGGCGTATTCCGGATAGTTGCCCCAGTCCGGAGTAATATGGTATCTGGCGTAGAGTTTCTGCAGATGATCCCGGTTCTTTCCGGTCACGGGAAATGCCGAGAGCCCGCAATTTCCGGCAATCTCGCAGGTGACTCCCTGTGAAACCCGGGCGGCAGCCTGCGGATATGCGGCAATCGAAAGATCGGAGTGTCCGTGAACATCGATGAATCCCGGAGCCGCGACGCAGTTTTCAAGGTCGATCACTCTGCCGGCGGAACTGCCGATATGCTCTTTGCCGACAGCGCAGACCTGCCCCTGATCCGAGATCAGAAGCTCGCTCTTTTTGAGCGGATTTCCCTCTCCGTCAGCAAGCCAGAGATTTTTCAGATGCCAATAACTCATAAACCCGGAAAAACTCCGATACGCTCCACGCCTGTGCGGCACATCCGCCGGGCGCATGGGGCAAATCACCATCCATAACTTCGGGAAGCTGTCCGGGAATACCGGACTCAAAATACTTTTTCACCGTGAGCAGTATCGCCAGAGCCCGCTTGCGCTCCGCTTCTCCACCAAAAGCAAGCAGTGCCTCACAGTACGCGGGGAACGGCCAGCCCCAGGCGGTTCCGTTGTGGTAGGCAACTTTGCGCGAGGTATCCTCCGGTCCGGAGTAACTGCCGCGGTAGGGACGTGCGGGGTCGTTGAGCAATACATTATCCCTGCAAACCGGCAGTTGGTAGTTGACGATCCGGTTGTCGAGAGTGCGGATGGCTCCCGGAATCACCAGACGGGATGTATCGCAGATGATCGTGCGGCATTTTTCCTTGTCGGTCACGGCTCCGAGCGTTACGGCAAGCAGCTGATTGCAGCGGATATGGTCGTCAGCCACGGCATCAGCCGCCGGAATGGCACTGTCACAGTGCAGACAGTCGGAACAGTGTCCGGTCTTGAAGAAAAGTCCGGATATGCTCTTCTGCACCTCCGAGGCAAGCTCATCGTATCCGAGGAACTTGAGCGAAGCGTACCAGAGGCACTGAATCTCCACCGGATAACCCTTGCGCGGAGTTCCCGCCGGATAATTGGTATCCATCCAGGTGAAGTGCGACGGGCTGAATATCAGCTTTGAGGTGTCATCCATCTTTATTCCATTGGGAGTTCCCGCCATATATCCGGCAACGATGGACTCCAGCACAGCTTTCATCTTTCTGCCGCCGCAGTCGAGCGCAAGTATGCTTTTGTCTTTGGTGGCGGCAATATAATCGCGCACTGCAACAATGAGATAGAGCGGAGCATCGGAGGTGTCACGGTTGGCTTCGGAGGCTCCTGATATGACATTGGGAATCGTTCCGTTGCGCTCAAATCTGGCGAAAGCCTGCAGTATCTTGCGGGCGTCTTTGCTGAAACGCGGCGATTTGACCAGTCCGCGCAGAACGATAAGGGTATCTCTGCCCCAATCGAGGAACCAGGGATATCCTGCAATCACCGTGTTGAGATCATCACGTCTGACCACATAGTGGGCAACACTGTCATTGATGAACTCCCGGACATCGCACAACTCTTTGAACGGCGCGCTCTGCCAGACCGGAACAGTGTTTCCGGCGACCGCTGTTATCTCGGCACTCTCTCCGGATGAGAAGGGTATCTCGAAGTACCCCGGACTGAAGTGATCGGTACAGCAATCCTGACCGTAATACGCTTCAAACGCAAGGTGGTGCATATACTGCCACTCGGGTTCCGGAGAGTATTTTCCGCAATCGCAGTTTATTTCCAGCTTTCTGCCGTAGGGCTCAAAAGCGAATCCGCGGTCAAAGTTGTAACAGCTGTTTCTGAATGTATCCTCCGGTCCGTTGCAGGCGCGGGTCAGGTGGTGGTTCACACGGTCGGATACAAAACAGCGCACGATGAGCCGCGCTTCGGGAGTGGAGTCATCATCGCGCTCAAAGATGAGCCGCGCCGCATTTCCGTTGGCGGCGTGTTCCAGAGTGAGGGTGACTTTTGTCTGTTTGCCCTGACCGACAGGAAGTATAAAACGCCACTGCGCTCCGTTGGATGAATTGGCGGTAAAGGTGAGTATCTTGTTGAGGTTGATTTCCTGCGAGAAATCATTGGCGACCAGCCACGCCTTGCAGTGGGTGAACATC
The DNA here is from genome assembly GCA_045630865.1 of Victivallaceae bacterium. Classification (GTDB taxonomy): domain Bacteria; phylum Verrucomicrobiota; class Lentisphaeria; order Victivallales; family Victivallaceae; genus UBA1784. The sequence continues at coordinate 8,960 of JAZQTR010000212.1, read as the reverse complement.
ACCTGACGGTCTACCGGATACACCTCATCGAAATTGGCGGCAAGAATGGCGTCGTATTTGCTGAAAACAGTTCCGAAGTTGGCAGGAACAAGGGAATATGAACCGTTGGAACCGGTTCCGAAAGCGTAAAGTCCGTCAACCCGGGCCGCTCCGGAAAATCCGAAGCGCATTTTGACTTTTTCCGGATCCGGGGTGCGGCAGATCTTACCTGTCACTCTCTCGGGCATCCTGCCGCCGGGGAAACGGGTTATTTCAAGTTTGAGATACTGCAATTCGCTTCCATTGTTCACTCCGGGATCGAGCAGCACAAAGTGTCTGCCATCCGCCGCCATAACGCTCGAAGCACTGCCGCAGCTGGTACTGCAGCCGTCAAAAAGCGTACAGCCGAAAGGAACGGTGTCGGAAACCATCAGCAGATCATCATTGGTGCAGACGACTTCACGCGCATGATCGTAAAGATCGACGGAAAACTCCGCCACAGGTGAGATCTCTCTGCCGGAAATGCTCCTCACAAACTCCTGCGGGTCGTTCAGCATATCCAGGGAACTCACATCCACCGTCCTGACCAGCGGCATATATTTGAGCGCAGCTCTCTTTGCCATAGCCTCCGCCCGCAGGCTGCGGACACGTGACGGCTCAAGATCATCACTGCGGTCGAGGCGGTAATTGTCAAACACCACGCATACACCGTCGCCCGGAGCAAGATCGCAGGCGTATTCGTTGCCGCTCACGGAAAAATTGACTCTTCTGCCGCTTAAAATATCATCTCCTGAAAGCGGTATACCGGTTCCGTCGAAACGCACTGTCTGGGCGTTTCCGGTATCGAGGTTGAGCAGAATGATCACTGTATCAGTACCGGCAAGCGTGCTGCGCCGCGCGGCGATGACGTTGCCCGGTCCCTGCTGGATGAGTTTGAAGTGGGAGTCAGGGAAGAACGCCGGATGATCTTTAAGCAGCAGATTCAGCTTTCTGACCAGTTCGCAGAGGTTGTCGCTTTCCTGAAAATTGAGTGCTCCGCAACCGTGGACATCGATCTTTTCTGTAGCGAAAAACTCCGCTCCGTTGGCGAAGCCGAAGCCGCCGCCTGAAAGCAGGGCGTTGACCATAAAGCGCAGTCTTGAAAAGGTGCGTGACGTGGCGGCAAGACGGTTGTTGTCGTGGGTTTCGGCAAAGGAGATCATACAGCCGGACTCTCTTGCAGTGGCAAGCATTCCGGGGATGTAGTGAGAGATACTGTCGCGGTCGTAGTTCTGGAAGAGTTCACTGTACGCCCAGTCAAGATTGCGGCGACGCAGCAGATCCTCCTGTACCGCAATGGGGCCTCCGAGTCCCTCGAGCAGAAACACCGTATCGGGATACTGGCTTCTCACTTTGGCAGTTATGACACTCCATGCATACGCCGGAACCATATATCCTGCATCACATCGGAAACCGTCGATACCGCGGCGGCACCAGAAGAGAAAAACATCCGCCATAAGTTCGGCGACCTCTTTTCTGCTATAATCCAGACGGCAGAGATCCGCCCAGACCACGCCCCAGGCTCCGGGACTTTCAAATTCGCCATCCGGCTTGCGGACAAAGTACTCCGGATGCTCTATCTGGGTACGCGATGCCCAGCCGGTATGGTTGACCGGCATATCCATAAAGATCCTGCCGTTGCGGGCATGAACGGCGTCGATAAGTTCGCCGAACTGCTCAAGTGGAGTGGCTTTGGTATCGAATTCCGCAAGTGCCGGATCGACATTGAAATAGTCCAGCGCGGCAAAGGGACTGCCGTATCTGCCCATGCGTCCGTACTGCGCCGGAACCGGATGCACCGGAAGCAGCTGAAGTATGCGGCAGCGCAGAGTGCCGAAGATATGATCGAGCTGCTTGATCACATCACGGAAAGTTCCTGATGGAGGAATAACTGTATAGTTTTCATTATCCAGCTGCGCGACCGACTCCGGCAGTTCATTCGAGTGCTGAAGATAGAGCGTTCTGCCGAACTGTCGGACAAAAGCGCAGTATATCGAGTTGCCGGCGGCAGACGCACTGCTCTGCACTTTTATCTCAAAGTTCGCCCCCTGCGCCCAGATGATCGGACTGCCGTCAGAGGGGATAAAACAGCATTTCGCCTCGAAAACTCCGACTTCCAGCAGGGGCATGGTGAGCGTGTAACACCCGGGGGAAGCGGGAGTCATCTCGAAATCCTGCCAGTCGCGTCCGGAAGCAGCTCTTCCGGAAGCAGCACTCTCACATATATCGGCACGGGTTATCTTCGCACTGCCGATATTGGTACGCAGGAAAGCACGTCCGGGAGTGACCGGTATTCCGGAAAACTCAAAAACTGCACACTCACCGGAAAAAAATATTCTTCTGCCCCCCGCAATTTTCTGACGCGGCATGAATTTTCACCTTTCGAGAACTTCGTTTATATCCAGTTTTTCTATGCGCCAGACGCCATCGGCTTTTTTCAGGCGGCAATCGACATCGCGCACTTCTTCAATATAGTCTCCCCGGTGCAGTTTTCCAGTCAGACGGCAGGAAAAAACAGCATTTGCTGTATCTTCCGGAGAAACAGTTACAGTAAAGTCATCCATTGCAAGCTCCGCCCGGGCAAACACTTTGCGGTACTGAACGAGCAGCGGCTCTATGCTGCGCGGCGAGTAGGTTCCGGATATCCTGCCGCGTCTGCCGAACTCTATCACCACCCGGTCGGCAAAAATATCATCTATTGAAGCGATTTTTACTGCCAGTTCCGCAGCTCCGGGATTTTCCGGACGCTCACCGAGCCGGATCAGCTCCTCAAGCACTGCTTTGACTTTTGCCTCTTCGCTTTGAAGAGCAAATGTTACCCAGAGTGCCGCACCGGCAAGGGCAACCGCAGTTAAAATGAGCAGCAGAAGTTTGTTTTTCATCCGGATCACCTCGGCACGGTGCTGTATCCGGAACTTTTTTCCGGACGGCTGAATCTTTTGAAGATAAAATAGAGGTAGCCGCCGGTCAGCAGGGCGTTGAATGACCACGACACCGGATATGAACCCATAAGCATACCGAGAGTCGGATGCAGCGGAAACACCCACCACACCCAGGCGATACGCAGAGCACAGACACCGAAGAGCGTGATCAGCATCGGAACGACAGAGCGTCCGATACCTCTCAATGTTCCGCAGATGCAGTCCATCACAGCACAGAACGCATAGCAGGTATAGACCACATTGACCCGCTGGATTCCCCAATCTATAACTACAGGATCAGAGTTGTAGATACTGACAAGTTCCCTGCCGAAACAGGTGCAGAGCAGACCGAAAAGTCCGACGGAAATGCCGGAAGTCAGCACACAGTATTTGTTGCTCTTTATCACCCGGTCATACTTTTTGGCTCCGTAATTCTGTCCGGCGAAGCTGGTTGCCGCCTGATTGAAGCTGAAGCAGGCGGCATAGAGGATGCACTCGATGTTCACAGCGGCGGCGTTTCCTGCCATTGCGGCGCTTCCGAAGGAGTTTATAGCTCCCTGAAGCACGAAGTTGGCTATGGAAAAGAAGCTGCCCTGAACTCCGGCAGGAACGCCGATCCACAGCATTTGGCGGAAGATTTTGAAGTCAACTTTCAGCAGATTTTTCTTCAGCTTGAGAGATCCCGGCATATTCATCAGTGCCTTCAGGACAAGCACGGCGGAGATGATGAACGATATCATCGTGGCAATCGCAACGCCGTTGACGCCCATCGAGAAAAAGACCACCAGAATATAGTTGAATATGACGTTGATGATTCCGGCAAATATCAGGTAGTAAAGCGGACGTTTGGTATCGCCCATCGCCCGCAGAAGTGAGCCGCCGTAAGCGTAAAGCGACCACGCCGGCAGTCCGATGCAGTATATCCGCATATAGCTTGCCGCCTTGGGCATGACATCAGGCGGAGTATCCATAAGTTCGAGCAGCCACGGCGTGACAAGCAGACCGATAAACGTCAATATCAATCCTCCGACACCGGCGACAGTTATTGCGGTGTGTATCGAACGGCTGGTAAGCATCCGGTCGCGGGCACCGATGCCGTTGGCGGTCAGGACGCCTGCACCGACGGAGATACCGAAAAAGATGTTGATGATAAGGCTGCAGATGGGCAGACAGGAGCCGACCGCCGCCATATCCTGATAGGGAGCATAGCGTCCGACAACGATGAGATCAGCGGCACTGAAGAGCTGCTGAAGCATACTGGTGGCGATGAGCGGGAGAGCATAGATGATGATTTTACGGAACAGTGGTCCGCTGCACATATCCATACTGTGTTTCCGGGCAGACATAATTACCGTTCCTTACTCAAAATACAGCACATCATCCCTGATGACGGCGGTACGGGCGAAGTCAAGAGCGTAGTTTGCGTTTTCGTGTCCGTAGGGATAACCTTTGTATACCGGGCACTTGAGTTTGCCGGTCCACTCTTCAAACATTTTATCACGGTTTTCCGGATCAGCGAGTTTGCTGAAGTGACAGAGGACTACCGCCCGGACGTCATTGAAAAAACCCTTCTTCAACAGAGCATCGAATGTGCCTCTGATCTCTTTGGTGTTGCGTCCGACGCACTCCATGAAAAGAACCCTGCCGGAGGCGTTGGTCGGGAAACTGCTGTGGATGTTGTTGGCGAGCAAAGAGATGTGTCCGGCATAGACCCGGCCTTTGGCGTCGCCTCTACGGAGAGGAACCAGTTTGATTTCCGGAATATCACCATTCGCCAGCACCGCCTTGAGGTGTTTGAGTGCTCCGGGCGTGGCTGTCACCAGCCTGCCCAGATTGGGACCTGCGATCGGACGTCCGGCTTTGTTGTAATCCATTGCACTGGTGATGCAGGTGATATTGCTGAACCCCATAAGAGTGAGATTGCGCTCTTTGAATTTCTTCCAATCCACCTTTTCGACAAGGTGCTGGGCTCCGGAACCGCCGCGTGTGGGCAGGATCATGTCAACTTCGGGGTCGTTGACCGCCTGATTCCAGTCGGCGAGGCGGTTTTCGAGCGGAGCGGACTTTTTGGAACTGCCCTCAAAAGCGTGAGGCATAAGTTTGACCTTTATTCCCGCTTTTTCCAACATCGCTATACCTTTGCGTATATGCTTCCCGTTGGGTTTGCTTGCAGGTGAAAGAACGGCTATACACTTGATGTTTTCAGGAAAAACTCCAATGAGTTTTCCGGAAACGTCTTTTTCTTCTGCGGCAAACAATGAAAGCACTGCCAGAAAAAGAGCGGTAAAGGTCAAATATTTCATTTTATTTATGCTCTCTTATAAGGATGCTGCGTTCAGCAACGTTGCTCAAGTGGCGTGAAATAGCCACGAGCTCGCTCAAAAGCTCGACGTAGAGAATTCCGGTTTCAGCATCACAGAGGCCCTCGCGGACGCGGGCGATATGGGCATCCTCAAAGTTTGCCGCCATTCTGACCACGGATTTTTCCGCTTCGTTGACCATCTCAACAGTAACGGCTCTGGGAATTTCCAGCGCACCGAGAGTGTGTCTTGCCTGATCTTTAAGGATATTGAAGATCTGGTTGAGTTCCTTGATTCCCTCTTCGCTGAGCTTGCGGTCGGACTCTTTCATACGCTCGGCGATACGGATGATGTTCTCTGCACGGTCACCGATACGCTCGGCATCGTTGGTGCAGTGCATCAGGGGCGGAATACGATCGCTCTGACGCGGAGAGATACGGCGGCGCATGATGTCCGAGAGATACTGCATGATCTCATACTGATAGCGGTCGATGTTCTGCTCGCGCTTGCGGATTTTTTCGGTAGTCCTGGAGTTCACGTCAAGCGGAATAAAACAGTCGTTGACCGCGCTGTCGATCATCTTCCAGGATTTCTTCATCATCTTGCCGAGAGCCTGAACGGTCTGATCAAGAGCAAGTCCGGGGGTTTCCAGCAGCAGCGGCTCAAGGAAACTGAACTTAACTTTATCCTCACCGACCGGAATAACTTTGGCACAGAACGCCGCAAGCATATTGATGAACGGGAAAAGCACCACCGCAGTAACAATATTGAAAAGCGTGTGGGCGTTGGCAATGTGTCGCGGCATATTCTGCGGAATCTCGGCAAAAGCGTTTCCGTCAGTAAGAGAGTTGACCGCATAGAAGAATATCGGGATTCCGGTATCTCCCCACGGTATCCAGAAAGTCATCGTCACGATAACCACACCGATAACGTTGAAGAGCGTATGGGCAAGTGCCGTCTGCTTGGCGATTTTGTTGCCGGGGATAGCGGCAAGCTGGGCGGTAATGGTTGTTCCTATATTGCTGCCGAAGATGAGGGCGACCGCAGTGTAAAGGTTGACGAGTCCGCCGGCACCGAGGGCGATGACGATACCGGTCACCGCGCTGGAACTCTGGACGATCACGGTGACGATAATACCGATGATGACGGTTCCGATAAGCGGCAGGAAAGGGACGATTCCGTGAACCGGAGCGCAGTCAAAAGTCTGGAAAAAGTTGATGAAAGTCGGGAACGTTCCGATCGACTTGAGGTCGCTGCTCATCATTCCCATACCGTAGAAGAGGAAACCGAAACCGAGAACGGCATCCGCCCAGCCGGTAAGTCTTTTCCACGGAATAAAGAGCATTACAACACCGAAGATCACCGCGGGCATCGCCAGACTGTCCAGCTTGAACGACACCATCTGGGCGGTGATAGTTGTACCGATATTGGCACCGAAGATAACTCCGATCGCCTGGGCGAGGTTCATGAGTCCGGCGTTGACGAAACCGATGATCATAACCGTGGTCGCACTGGAACTCTGAATGGCAGCTGTCACAAAAGCACCTGCAATAACTGCAATAAATTTGTTTTTGACGCAGAAACGCAGAACTGTTTTGAGTTTTTCACCGGCGATTTTGGTAAGTCCCTTGTCGAGCATCTTCATACCGAGGATGAAGATGGCAAGTCCGCCGAAGACATTGATGAGCAGTGCCATCACGTTGAGAGTGAGAGCGCGGGTCTCGATGGTACGCAGCATATTGTCTGTATTGCCGGGGGCAACTTCGATACGCAGGATACTGGTTCCGGTGGTCTGGGGAAGTTTCACCGCAGTTTCAGCGATACCGTCTGCGTTGGTTTTTATGCTCTCAAAGGCGGGTTTTGCCCCCCTGGAGTCTGAATTGCCTTTGACATAAATCACAACATCTTTTTTCGGCTGTCCTTTGCCGTCAACAACCTTGATTGCAAGGGGGTTCTCGAGATTTTCACCGGCAAGTCCCTCCTGATTTCCGCCGGAAATGGAGATTCCGTTCACCACACGGGCGCGGATTGCCTTGGAGGGGTCGGCTTTCGGAGTGAGAACGATGTAGTTGTCACCTGTGATCTTGCCCGAAGTGACTTTGAGAATCGCCATGCCGCCCGGGTCAGTGACCAGTTTGCTTTTATCAAAATAGAGTTCGTCACCCTCGGGACAGGAAACTGCGATCTCAACTCCGCCCATCGGATAACCGTTGGTATCATCGGCACGGATAATGACCGGTTTGGTACAGGCGGTACCGGGCAGAACACACTGATCGGCACCGGAGGTTATGGCAAGTTTGGCAAGCTTCGGACGCTCGCTCTCATCGCATCCCGAAAAGAGTAATGCGGCAACGGAAAGGATCACCGGTATCATAAACCGGCAAACAGCAAATTTCTTCATAATTTTATCCTTGTTGTGTTCCGGGTTAAGCAGAAAAACAGGGAGAGCACGTGCTGAATACAAAATCCCCTTTTTCCCACTGTCTATAATATACACCTGAAAACTCCTAAAAGCAAAGGTCAGGGAGCAGTAAACTGCAATACTTTTCATACAAAAGAGCAAACGGCACAAAAATCAACCGATTATTTGATTTTACGGTGGAAAAATCAGCCGCCCGACAGTATAGTATTCCCTGTTCAAGATATATACTGCATATTTACAGAAACAACATAAAGGAGCCTGAAATGTCAAGAACAGAACGAGCCTTTGAAATCGCCTGCGAGATCTACCGCGAACACGGTGTCGATCCGGTAAAGGCAATCGAAACCCTCAAGAAGATTCCGGTATCTCTCCACGCCTGGCAGGGAGATGATGTGGTCGGATTTGAAAACTTTGAAACTGCCCTCACCGGCGGCTGTCAGGTCACCGGAAACTATCCCGGACGCGCCCGCACCGCAGATGAACTGCGCAGCGACCTCGATCAGGTGCTTAAACTTGTTCCCGGAACCAGCAGAGTCTGTCTGCAGGGACATCAGGTCGACAAAATGATCCCGGGCGTGGACCGTGACGGATTCACCATCGAACACTTTTCCGGATGGCTGGATTGGGCGAAAGAGCGCAAAATCGGCATGGATATCGCCCCCTGCTACTACTCACACCCCAAACTTGACCACGGTCTCTCACTTTCTCACCCGGATGCCGGAATCCGTAAATTCTGGATCGACCACGGTCAGGCCATCCGCCGTATCGGTGCTGAATTCGGAAAAAACCTCGGCACTCCCGCCGTCTGCAACTTCTGGATGCCCGACGGCTTCAAAGACATCCCCGCCGACCGCTACGCTCCCCGTATGAGAATGGCGGAGTCACTTGACACCATCTTCGCTGAAAAAATCGACGAGAAGTATGAACTCGACGCCGTGGAATCAAAACTCTTCGGTATCGGCGTGGAGTCATGCACCATCGGTTCACACGACTTCTTCCTGATGTACGCGGCAAGAAGAAATAAACTTATCTGTCTGGATTCCGGCCATTTCCATCCCACCGAGTCCGTCGCAGACAAACTCAGCTCCATCGTCGCCCAGCAGGGACGCATCCTGCTCCACGTCAGCCGCGGCGTCCGCTGGGATAGCGATCACGTCATCCTGCTCAACGATGAGCTGCTCTCCATCGCCCGCGAAGCCGCCGTCTACGGCTATCTGGATAAGATCTTCTTCTGCCTCGACTACTTCGATGCCAGCATCAACCGCGTCGCAGCCATGGTCACCGGAGCACGCAATATGC
>JAZQTR010000211.1:0-3574 GCA_045630865.1 Victivallaceae bacterium | reverse complement strand
TGCTCATCATCCGCGGTGTAAACGTCTTCACATCATCTTCATATCTTCGATCATTTTGTGGTCGCAGTCGCGGGTGACGACGATCACTTTGAAGCGTGAGAGTATACGGCAGAGAATCTGATACTGCCATTGGTCGGGAACTGTTTTGTTACTTGGAACTCCGGCGATCTCTTCAAGAAGTTCTTCAGGACTTGCCGCGTTTGAGAGCATCCGGTAGAATGACTCTCCGCCGTGACCGTCGCAGCAGCTGGTGGCGATGATGATGACACCGTTTTCTTTGCAGACGGCTTCAGCGGCAGTCATTCCTTTGACGCTCTGATAGATGTTCTGATCGAGTGGATAACCGCCGTTGGTGGTGATGACGATGTCGGATTCAGGAATGGAAAGACGGCAGTACTGATCGAGAAAACTGCATCCGGCGGCGTGGGCGGTTTCCGGATTACCGGCAAAGGCTTTGACAACCTTCTTTTCCTTATCGATGACCACGTTGACGATAAAAGCGAGCTTGGCCGCTTTTGCCGCAAAGAGCATATCGCAGTGGATGGGGTTGTTTTCAAGAATTCCGGTGCGGGCAAAGGGACTGTTGATGAACTTTGAACAGTGGTTTGCAAGGACGGTTTCCTTTGCGGCAACACCCGGCAGAATACTCTTTCTGCCGCCGGAAAATCCGGCGAAGAAGTGCGGCTCAATAAAGCCTTCCGATGCGAGAAGTTCGGTTTCGGCTGCAAGTTTGTTGATCACAAGCTCTCCGCTGGAGGGAAGTGTTCCGAGTTTGCACTGCATACTGCTGTCGCGCGAATCGTGAACGATGATCTTTTCGTTTTCGACGATGTCGGCTCCGAATTTTGCAATAAGCTCATCACGGGTGGTCTCACGGTGGAAACCTGTTGCGATAAGAATGGTGATGTCGATGTCAGGAGAGCCGGCGCGCAGTCTGCGGAGCATTTCCGGAATTATGTAACGGCTCGGTACAGGACGGGTGTGGTCACTTGCGATGATGACGCAGTTTTTTATGCCCTTTGCCAGCTCTTCGAGAGCAGGTGAGCCGATGGGATTGTCGAGAGCGCGGATAACTTCCTTTTCCTGATCTTCTGCAGGGGCAGGGGTGGAACTCTCAAAGACGCCGATGAGGTTTTCATCAGGAATATTGGCGGTCATGCCGCTTTTGCCGTAGGGCAGATGGATCTGTGCCATAAATACAACTCCGCTTCCGATGGTAAACAGGTGTGATTTTAATATGCAGAGAGAATCCAACAGAAATTGAATTCTCTCATTGTAATGTTATTGGTGTCAGCCGGATTCCCGGATCAGCGCGGCTCGTAAGCTGCAGGATTATCGGTGATGGCGATGAGATCAATGTCTTTCCAGCCGAGCGGAAGCAGTTTCAAAGTGTGTTTGCCCGCTTTGAGGTTCATCACTTTGACCTTTTTGCTCCACTGACAGTTGTGTCCGGCGGTTGACCAGCTCCAGAAATCCATGATGTGCAGGGCGGAATCCGCCAGTTTCTGATCATCGATGGCGGTCTGGACGCGCGGGCGGTGTCCGTTGCGGCAGCGGAGCATCAGGTGATATTTGCCGTCGCGCGGAACGGAGAACTCATACTCAAACGGTTTGTTCTCTTTGCTCTGGTACATACGCAGAGCCTTGCCGCCGTCGGCGTTTTTATCAGTGATGACTTCGGTTTTTCCGCCTGAAACTTTCCAGTCTTCGGAGTTGATGTAGAGCGCGAAGTCTCCATCTTTGTGAAGTCTTGCGGGCTGAATGAAATCAGTTTCAGCGTAGACAGAAACCGGACGGGAAACACCGTCATCCTGGCGGAGCAGGAATGCTCCGCGGTAGATGGTACGCTCTTTCATCTTTTCCGGCTTGACTTTAACGGTGAAAGTGATGGATTTGCCGGATTCGAAAATGCCGTTGGCAGGAGTTACTTCCAGCCACTCATTGGCGCGCGGTATTGCGACACTGAATTTTGATGAGTAGTTTTTGCCGCAGACTTTGGCAGTTACGGTCTGGGTACTGCACTTGCCGTCTTTGACTTTGAAATTGAGCTTTCCGGCATCGAGAGATACCGGCATGGGACGGAGCGGAAGAATGGTTCCCTTCTGGAACGCACCCATGTTGACGTCGCTTTCAGGAGTGAAGTTGGGGATGACGCAACCCTTGCCGACTGCGGGAGAGTCGGGAGCAAGAGCGAGGTTTCCGCGTTCCGCGTCGACATATCCGGCCTTGCCGACGATACCGTTTTTGCCGGGAATTGCGTCCTCTTTATCCGGGGGCAGCAGATTGTAATCGCTGACAGAGCCGGTCTTCTTCATGTTGTCTGTGCCGGAAATATAACTTGTGTCAAACACGTTGTTTTTGACCACAGCGCGCAGATAACGGTTCATGCCGAAGCCGACACCGCCGCCAGTAAAGGAGTTGTTGAGGATATAAGCGATTGAGTCAACTCCGTTGCCGCCGGTGCTGGTCTTGATATTCTGTCCGGACTTGCCGAACTCGTCACCGTTGTTGATGAACATATTGTTGTAGACGTAGCAGGGGCCGGACATGCAGCCCTGAACGGAAACGCCGCAATAGCTTGCCTCGAAACGGTTGCCGAAACAGCGGATGTTCTGCTGTCCGCCGTCAAGCTCGATATTGTCGTCCTGACAGAAGATCATGAAGTTTCCGTAGATCTCGGCATCGCGGTTGAATCCGCCGTCTTCATTGAAGTTGTAGAGACCCTCTACGGCGTCGTTCCAGCGACCGATATCGCTGGCAACGAGGTCGTTGTAGCGGATGGTCGTGGATGTCGGGCAGACGGCGTAGATGGCGCAGGGACCGGCAGGGTGGCTGTAACGCCAGCTGTTGGCGTGTCCGGCGGGATCGTGGATATAGTTTTTCTCAACGACGATGTTGCTTCCGTAGTTGAGCGTGATACCGGCGGAGTAGTTGGTCGAGGTGTATTTGCCGTCGCTTCTGGTGTAGTAGAATTTTCCGTCACGGTCAAAATCCTGTTTGGTTTTCAGCTCGCCCCAGCCGGAAAGATCGCAGTTGGTGATCCGGATGTTGCTGCAATAGTTGACCAGAACGGCGCAGTGGTTTCCGCCCTGCATGGTAAGGCCGTCAAGAATGACGTATTTTGCCTTGTGGAGAACTATCAGCGGCTGGGTGCGGTCGTTTTTCAGAACGAAACTGGGAGCACAGGTGTAGCGGATCCAGGCATCAGGTTTTCCGCCCCTGGTGATTTTGAGAGTGCCGTTGAAGTTTTTTTCGTTGAGGATAATGGTCTTACCCACTTTTGGAGCTTTGCCGAGCGTCAGGAATTTTCCTCCGGCGACAGTTTTGCCGTCCGCAGAAATTTTCACCTCGTATGAGGTGTTCTCTTTCAGGTTGACGATACTGCCGCGCCAGAGTTTCTCTCTTCTGTTGTAGCTGGGGGTAAGTGCAGGCTTGAACTCACCTTTTCCGGCCTCACGGAAAGTGACAGTTACAGGAGTATCTGTTTCCGCCGGGCAGTAGAATGAGCAGCCGGCGAATCCCGGAACGAAAGTGAGCGCAGTGTAGACCGGACGGTCAGTCTTGCGCGCCGCCA
>JAZQTR010000210.1:0-27509 GCA_045630865.1 Victivallaceae bacterium | reverse complement strand
TCTTTCCCCAGAGCTGATAGCAGAAGGCGATCTGAAGCTCATAGTTATCTTTGGTCTGGGCATTGACTTTGGGCAGTTCGAGAATCGCTTTGTACTGGGCGATGGCTACATCATATCTTTTGCGATTTTTGTAATAGCGTCCGAAACCGCTTAATATAGCAATTTTGTCCCAATCACCGAGGTTCGGCTGTTTGCCGTAGTTTTTGAGGTATTCGAAAGCGGCGGAGTCATTTTTCAGGTCGAAACTGAGGTCAGCGGCAGCGGCATAAAAGGGAGCGTTGGCATAATTTCCGCTCTTCTCAAAATCCATCAGGATCTGCTTTGCCTGATCCTGATCTTTGAGGAGGCGCGCAGCCTTGATGGCGTCACCGGCATGGGTGGCGGCATTGTAGCACTTCATTCTCATCGCCTCTTTGGCGGCATCGATAGCCTGCTGGTACTCTTTTTCTGCCATATAGGCTTTCACTTTGAAGCTGATCGCCCTTGATTTCTGTTCAGTGGTTAGCTTTGACTGCTCTGAAAGAAACTCATCAACTGCACCGGGAATGCTTCCATAATCCTTGCTTCTGTTCATCGAGCTGCACTTTTTTGAGAAAGCATTGAATGCGTCAGTTGCCTCTTTGTTGGCAGCAGCACCTTTGGAAGTTATGGCGTACGGATTTTTAACAGTTGTCGCCTTGCGGGCCTGGCTTTTGCGGTAGTTGGCATTGGTTTTCGGTCTTTTCGGCTTCTTTTTTTCTTCATCATCGTCAGCATAAAGAGAAAAAGCGGTAAAGAGTGCGGCAACCATCAGCAAAGTCAGTTTTTTCATAATTGAAGTCCCCTGTAAATATATTCTTTGTATGTGAAAACCTATTCAGGATTTAATATGCCACCTGAAGCGGAAAATTTCAAGCTGAAGGTACTGCTTTTGCAGAAAAAAACCGTCCAGTGGAAATCCGGAATCAAACAGAGACGCGCCATACGGATTTATTCATAAAAAAATCACGCATGCAGCTATAAAAAAACTCATTCTGCTGAACTGACATTGAAAAATATTGTTTTTTCAAATTTTCTGTTTGACAAAACTGCTGTCTGCATATAACTTATGCTGTAAACCATTCAAAAATCAGGAGATTTGTTTTATGAAAACGTTGGTTGTTCTCATTCTTTGCATCGGTATTTCCGGATACTTCTATATGAAAGATAACGCCACAGAAAAAAGCAATCCCAAGCAGAAAACCAACGCCACAGAAAAAAGCAATCCCAAGCAGAAAACCAACGCTGACGGAAGCATCAAGCCTGCCAAATCCAAACCTGCGGTATCTGCCGGAAAAACAAAAAAAGCTGACAAAACCGTTATCTATCCCAGTCCGAAACATTCGCTTTGCGGAAAACTCAACAAAATGCACAACAACCATTCTTATGCAAAAATTTATCGTCATAATTCCGGTAAATATTACTTTTTTACAAAATCCGGCAAGCGAGAGACTTTGAATTCCCTTCGAAATTTTTTTAATAACAACCCGTATATTCCGCGGACAATAAAGTATTTGGCAGCCAGCAATACATGTGGAATACAGAGTCTTAATACTTTTCATCAGAATCTCAGCTATGCGTCAGAAATAAGCATGGTACGCAGTTGGCTCACCGCTTACATACAGCTGAATATAGACGAGAAAGAAGAGGACATCGCAGTAAAATACTATCAATACGGCATAAAAATCGGCAACACCCTGATGACAGGTTCTTGCGGTGTGCAGCACTACATGCACGTATTCAAACTTTTCAATGATCTGGCAAAAGAGTTGGAGAACCCCGAACTTTCCCGGGAAAACAGAGAAAAATGCCTGAAAATGCTGCCCGGACACAAAGAATACGCGGATCTCCTCAAACGGGCCTTTACAGACGAAAGAAAAACTCTGCTCAATTTCGTAGCCGAATACAAAGAAAATCCTGCTGAATACAAAACTCTGGCAAAAGCACTTGATTATACAAAAGTAATGGACAGAGCAAGCAGTTATTCTCCGGAACAGCTGGACGAGTTGTCTGATAAATATCTTACCGCTGTACACAAGGCTTTTGAGGCAAAAACCCTTACTGCCAAAAGTAAATTCTCCGTCGGTTCAGAGGAAGATGACGAGATGTGCAGAACTTTTTTCCCGTTTATCTCCATATTGGCAAAAAATCTGAAGTCTTCCGGCAGATAACAGATAAAGCGGAAGACACCTCATCAGGGAGATGCCTTCCGCTGTTCTAAGGATAAGATATTCAGCTCGCCGGGGCGATATAGATCAGAAGATCAAAGGCAAGATGCGGTACGGCAACACCGGAGTAGAAACTGCGGGTATTCTTCCAGTCACCTGCCGGAACTATCGTCTGGATCGTCACCTGCGAAGAGAGCGTCTCTCCGGATACATTGAGAAAAAGCGGCTGTCCGAAAAAGGTTGTGAGCGATTTTATCCTGTCCAAAACAGTGCTGGCATCAAAGCTGCCGCGGGCGAAGATTTTGAGCAGAAAACAGCGGACACCGGGCTGCTCCGAAGCCAGTTCCCCCGCCATCGAGCAGCAGACTGCATCGCATATTTTGAGCGGCAGACGGTCGGAGAAAAGCTCTTTGTCAACTTCAAGCCCGGTCAGATGCGATATGGCGTACACAGATGCCTTGAGAATATCTCTGACGGGTGCGGCTGAATAAATATTTCCGGTGTATGCCGGAACATTTACTGCTTCATAATTCATATTTTCGTTCTCCTGAATCAAATGTTTTCAAAAACTCTGACATCGAAACCGGTCTGCCATACCCAGAGGAACTCCCCCTTGACTCCCTCGGTCACCAGATCCTGCTCCGGAATCTCAAGCGCGAGGTGTTCCGGAACGATTTCCGCCAGACTTCTGCGTATTTTTTCCGCATCAGCCAGCAGGGTTTGTCTATCCGGAGCGCGAAGCGTCAGCGTAAAGAGGAATTCATCACTGTCACCATTGCCGCAACTGGCACTTTTGACGGTTATCAATACGCCGCGTCTTGCTCCGAGCGGCATTATGCCGGAAAAAAACACAAGTTCCTCTCCTGCTGCTTGAGCCGCCGCTGTTTTCAACAGCTGTTCTGTTTCGTTGAGTGTCATAGCTTCTCCTTTGTTGGTCTGTTGGTGTTGAAAGTGTCTGCATACAAAGGTAAGTTTGTCAACATTTGAGCTTGACAAGAGCCGTTTTGACGTGTATTTTATCTCCCGTTATGGAAGCTCTGACACTGGTAAAATTTCTCGCCCGTTTTTCCGGAATCTCCCGCCGTGCCGCCGAAGCCGCTGTGCGCGCCGGAAAGGTTTCCGTCGACGGAGTGTGCATAGAGCGTCCGGAGTTCAGAGTAGACGAAACAAACAGAGTCAGTCTGGAAGGCAGAGCCATTTCAGCACAGGAGCAGGAGTTCATCTATATCCTGCTCAACAAACCGGCAGGCTACACCTGCTCCGCCGGAGATCCCCACGCCGAACATCTCGCTGTTGAACTCATCGACGTCCCGCAGCGCATATTTTACGCCGGACGCCTCGACCGCGACAGCGAAGGTCTGCTGATATTTTCCAACGACGGCAACTATGTTCAGGAGCTTGCCCATCCCCGTTACGGAGTAAAAAAATTCTACCGCGTCACAGTCAATCTGCCGTTGAGCGACAAAGAAATGACAGAGATGTGTTCCGGCATCACCGATGACGACGGCAGCATCCGTGCCCTCGAAGTAAAGCCAGCAGGTAAAAACATCTATACATTTCTGCTCAATGAAGGAAAAAAACGTGAGATACGCCGTCTGGTCAAAGCTGTCGGCAAACGCGTAGTGCGGCTGGTAAGAATACAACAGGGAAATCTCAAACTCGGCAATCTCGGCTCCGGCAAGTGGCGTTATCTTTCCAAAGAAGAGGCGATGTCGGCAAAGGAGGAGCCTGACAGATGAAGCACGATATAGTCCTGCACACCTGCTGCGCCCCCTGCGCCGGAGGCTGCGTCGAAAAACTGCTTGCGGAAAACAGGAGAGTCATACTCTTTTACTCCAACGACAATCTTTCCGACCTCGAGGAGTTCAACCGCCGACTCGAGTCAGTCAAAGTACTGGCAAATCATTATGATGTCGATCTTGAAGTCGATCCATACGACAACACAGCATGGCTCTGCGACATCTGCGGCCTCGAAGATGAACCGGAACGCGGCAGACGCTGTTCAAAGTGTTTTCTGCACAGTCTGGGCAAAACGTCAAAATTTGCCGGACAATTCAATATTCCGTATACGACCAGCCTGACCGTAAGTCCGTACAAATCGAGCCAAACCATCTTTGATATCGGCAGAGAGCTTGGCAATTTCGCCGAATACAACTTCAAAAAAGAGAACGGCTACCTCAAAAGCACACAAATCGCCCGTGAGCTCGGATTTTACCGCCAGAATTTCTGCGGTTGCAAAATGTCCAAAAAGAAAGAGGATTGAAGAGCAGCCGGTGGCCGGAAATCATTTTCCGGCAAGTTTTCTGCCCATGTCAAAGGCTTTTTCGAGGTCGGAAACAAAGAGAGTTTTCCTCATCTCTTTTTTATGTTCCGCATCGAACATCGAGGACTCGTAACGGGAGTAATCATCAAACTGGTATGTGTCGTTGGCATAGAGCGTATAGACGTTGCGGCTTCCGAAAATCAGCTGCGGAAAATTGCGGCTTTTCTCCAGATGGCTGCAGTAGCCGTTTTCTTTCATAACGCTTTCCGGAACATTCATGGTATAAATGAAGCCGAAATCGAACTTTTTGGGCGCAGCAGAACCCGCCGGAGCCGTATAGCGCAGCAGCGGAAAAAACAGCCGTTCAAGAAAACTGCGGTAAAGTCCGGATTCGGCTCCGAAGTAGATGGGGCTGCCCATGATTATTCCGTCGGAATCAATAAGTTTATCCAGCACCGGAGCAAGATCATCTCTGACGGCGCACCTTCCGGCGCAGGGCGAACCGAGGCGTTTGCACTCAAAACAACTCAAACAGCCGGAAAACTTGAGTTCAGCAAGTTGTATGAGTTCGGTTTCCGCTCCGGAATCTGCCGCTCCCTCGAGAGCGCGTTTCAAAAGTTTCGCTGTATTGCCATCCTTGCGCGGACTTCCGTTGACTGCAAATATTTTCGCCATAATTCACCTCGTGCTTTTCTGTTTTATCTAAATATAATCCCGGAGTTCCGGTAATTCAAGCTTCTTGCATTTGAGTCGGCAGGGATATATATTATGTGGAATATACCTTAATTCTGGAGCAAACACCACCTATGGATAACCAAAAAACTGTCGTATATTTTGTCCGTCACGGAGAAACTGATTACAACGCCGTCAACCGGGTTCAGGGGCAGACCAATATCGCGCTCAATGAAACCGGAATGCGTCAGGCTGAATGTGTCGGCAACCGCCTGAAAAACAAGCACTTTGACGTCATATATTCCAGCGACCTCGACCGGGCGCGGATAACTGCCGAACATATTGCAGACGGCAGAAAGATCATACTCGATGAGCGTCTGCGCGAATGGCATCTCGGACACTGGCAGGGAAAACTCATGTCCGATATCCGGGTGCTTTATCCGGAAGAGTGCAGAATCCTGAAAGACGTCACCGGAACCGGTCCGGAGGGCGGTGAGAGCGTCATCGAGCTGCGCGACCGCACAGCAGGATTTGTGACCGGGATCGTCAAAAAACACCCCGGCAAAGAGATCCTCTGCGTCACCCACGGCGGCGTTATGCGGACCTTTCTGATGTACGCCATGCGTATGGAACACTATCCCAAAGCTCTGGTGGACAACACCAGTATCTGCTGTTTCAGCACAAGCGACGCCGGAGAAACCTGGCAGCTGGTCTTCTGGAACGATGTCAACCACCTCGCCGCAAACGGACTTGACTGCTGCGGCTTTGTCTTCTGAGGTTTAAATCCCCCGTTTCAAGGCAAAAAATAGAGGAATTTCCTTGATAATGCCGGAAATCCCCCTTTTTCAAGGCAAAAAAATGGAGGCGTGGATCGGAGTCGAACCGATTTAAGCGATTTTGCAGACCGCTGCCTGACCGTTTGGCTACCACGCCTCATAGAGAGCTTGATTCATAAAATAATGCGTTGTTTATGATTTGTCAAGCTCTTTTTTGACTTTTTATTCAATTTTCTGCTTATTCTGCCGCCCAGTAACGTTTACGGAGAGCTTCCAGCCGCTCTTTGCCATACGCATTGGCGGTTTCCAGCGGAATATCTCCTCTCTGTACCTGAAGCATCAGTTTGCCGTCGATGGAACACGCTTCATCGTGTTCCGGGAAATACTCTCTGATGAGAAAGTTGACGTATTGCGCAAAACGCATACTTCCCCACACATGAAGCCGCTCATTGGGATGGGCACTGACCGCAACGGTATTGCCGGATCTGATCGCATCTTTGATATCCTCAAGTTCACAGCTTCCGGCAAACGCCACCGTGTACTGGTATCCGATAAGGGAATGTGCATCGTGAGTATCTGTCGAACCGGTAACGTTGATACGTCTGCCCAGTTTGATGCTCTGGTCGCACAGCCAGTTCATGCAGTTGCTGTTGCCCTCATCGAAGTCCGGTCTGACCGCTCCGCTGCCGAGTCCGATAACTTCGACGGCGTCGAATTTTGCATTATCCATGATATACTCACGCACAGCTTTCGGCTGATTGAGGCGCGTTGCCGGACGCCAGAACGGATGGGCATATACCGCCACACCGCCGAATTCATGGGTTTTATCCACGATCCAGTCAACTGCCGCCATCATCCGGCGTTTGTCTTCAGCAACACTCTGATCCAGCTCCGCCATACGCTTTTCGAGGAACGCAGTGTACTCCTCATAGTGGTCGCAGGTGTATTTTACAACTCCGCGGTCGGCTCCGAGGCACAAATGGTGGATCGGCGGGAAGATATATCTGTTGTAGAACATCGGCTCTGGAATACGCTCACGCGGAGGATGGCACTCCTCTCCCGGAAAAACCTTGAAATCGCTGTCGAATCTGCTGAGTTTTTCAGCCGCCATCACAGATGGATCACGCTGAAAATGGTCTGTCATAAAGATAAAATCCAGACCGCGGCTGCGCGCCATTGCGGCGACAAACTCCGGTTCATCGGTAATTTTTCCGCACTGGCTGAAGCAGGAGTGGACATGGGTGTCGCCTTTGAAAGGACGCAGCTCAAAGAGATCATCTTCCAAAGCATAACAGCTGAAGTTGCCCAGCTGAATGATCGTGCCGTCAACCTGCTCCATACGGATCCGGAAGGAGTATTCTCCCTCGTTTCTGCTCTGAAATTCAAGCTCGAAAGTACCATCCGGCTCAACCACAGCTCCGAAGTCGCTGAAGGCACCGAAAGAGGGAAGCTCATCCTCGGAGTAATCCCCCTGGTTTACAACCATATCGATCTTTATCACGGAACCGAGTCCCAGCCGGAAATCGCGCGGCATATCAAAAATTTTACCTTTGATCCGGTTGACACTGTTGACCCGCACTATCCGCGGATACACCGCAAAATCTTCAAAAAACATATCATCCTCCTGTTCAGATTATATTCAAAAAATTCCGTTTACCGCTCTGTATTCCGCCTTAAACGCTCATCCTTTGGAATACATCACCATTGCACAGAGCATCAGTACCGCCATTATCATCCGGCGTATCCACGCTCTTCTGCCGACCCGCGGCTCGAGATTTTCGAATCCGAGCTTGAGCAGAAGTATTCCGATCAGCACCGAGGCGATACCCCGGCCGGACTGCAGGATGGTTCCGTAGATCACCCCGAGACTGCCGAATGCGGTCAGCAGAAAAATCATTGACACGAACCACGCCAGACTGAACGGCAGGGCGGCGCGCACCAGCTCTTTTTTGCGCGGAACAAAGAAGAGCACGGGGAGCGAAACCACTCCGAGCAGAGCATAACTTACTCCGACCACGGCAAAGGAGTTGTACATCATATTTTCTCCCGGCATCATTCTCATCATCTCCGTACAGCTCAAGTCGCAGAGAGCGTAGCTTATCACCGCCATCCCCACCCAGAAACAGCTTTTGAGAGAGAGTTTTCCGCCGGTAAAATTCATTCCGACTGCGGAAATGCTGCACAGGGCAACGGCAAAATATTTGACCGGTGTAAGCGTTCCGCCAAAAAGAAGCGCGATGGCGGCAAGGGCGATGATCTTCACTCCGAGCAGCGACGAAAGCCGGGACGCCTCAACGCTCTTCAGAGCGATAAAAAAGCTCGACTGTGCCATTATATAGGTAATGAGCCATGCAAAGGCGAGCAGATAATATTTCCACGAGTGCGGATAAGTGACAAAACCGAGGGATATTCCGGCAAGGATCAACCCCATAACTCCCATAAGCACCTGTGAACAGACGCTCAAATGGAAAGCACTTTTATGGCGCGAAATGAACATCCGCGAAAAAACGTAACTGACGGACTGCATCGTTGCGGCAATCAATCCGCAGACTACACCCAGAAGCATAAATCACCTTTCAGCTTGAAAACAGTATTTGACTGCGCATACTGTATTTCAACTTGGCTTTTTTTGCAAGCATAAAGCAGCGGATTTCTCAAAATTTCCGCTTTTCAAAAAACAACATCACCTTGTCGAGGACTTTTTCCGGATTCCGCAATCCCGGATGAGTGGCTGAAACCACGGTGTGGCTGTGAGGTATTCCCTGCGGCAGACGGGTGTTCGGCACGGATACTTTGCCGTCATATTTTCCGGCAATGACTCCGATATCAGGAAAACGTGCCGCAGGAGCTATAGTGAGGGTCACGGAATCCTTTTCAGGAGTCATATCTCCGAGGCTTGCGTGCAGACTTCTCACCACGGGATTATCTCCGGCATACGCCCACGCCGAGCCGAGATTTGGAGGCCCGAGCATCACTACAGCATCAAGTTGCATACACTCCTGCAAACTCATATCAGCCATCGCCCGGCGCAGAAGCAATCCGCCCATACTGTGAGTGACGAATGAAAACTTTTCCTGCGGATAACGCCGGAACAACTTTCGCAGACGCTCGAGCAGAATTTTGCTCTGCGCCGGAATATCCAGACGGCTCGAAGGATAGTCATAAAGATAGACCGCGCATCCCTTTTCCGCCAGAGCGTGTCCGAGCGCAGCCATCGAACTTGCCCGGACGGAACAGCCGTGTATGAGAATAACTTTGCGCTTCTCCTTTCCTGCCGCCGGGATCTCTGAAAAACAGAATCCCTCATCCAGATAGTTGGCGAACCACGAGGTCGGCAGTCCGTTCAGCAGAGCTTCGAGCTCTTCAAAAGAGGTTCCGCGGGCGCGCCGGACATCGTTTTCATCCAGTATGCGCCAGAAGCCGGAAATGTCATTCACCTGAAGTTTCCACTCTCCGCACCTTACGGTACTCCAGAAAACTTTGCCGCCCAAAGTGCCGGAGTCGATATTGAATGTACGGTGGCGGGAAATCAGCTCCCCGAGCCTTCCGGAATTGACAGCCCTGCAGAAAGCTCCGGATAGAGAGAGCGGCAGATCACAATACGCCCCAGTTGCCAACAGCAGCATCAATGAGATGATTGAGAAAATTTTCATGCCGGTACTCCTTTTGCAATACGTCTCTAATTTACACCTGGTGAACATCTTTTTCAAGTTAAATATCAACTACAAAAATCAATAACAACTACTACTTTTTGCAAACTTTGATTCAATTATTTTTCGGCAGATCGACCTCCAAAAACCGCAGAATTTTTCAAAACTGATAAACAATACTGATTTTAAGCATTTTATTGACCATTTTTTATTGACAACCAGTCAAAATGGAGATATATTATATTTTTGTTAAGATAAGCAAGAAACGCAATGTGCGGCGGCACAGAATCCCGGGGATGGGAAACCGCTTTCTGACCTCAAAAGCCGCACATAAACTGCCGGATAAAAACGGCAGAGAAAAGAGGTACATATGGAATTCAACACCGGAATATGGGATAAAGAGATTAACGTCCGCGATTTCATCCAGCGGAACTACACTCCGTACTACGGCGACGAGTCATTTCTCTGTGCACCCACGGAACGCACAAAAAGTCTCTGGGATAAACTTTCCGGAATGATGAAGATCGAGCGTGAGCGTCAGGGCGTGTACGATATCGACTCAAAAACCATCAGCACCATAACCAGCCACGCTCCTGGCTACATCGACCGCGACCTCGAGCAGATCGTCGGACTTCAGACCGACGCCCCGCTCAAACGGGCGATCATGCCGTTTGGCGGCATCCGTCTTATCCACACTGAGCTTGAGGCTTACGGCAGAGAGATGGATCCTGTGGTCGAGCACGTCTTCAAATACCGCAAGACCCACAACGACGGCGTATTCGATGTCTATACCGACGAGATGAAAAAGGCGCGCCACGCCGGAATCATGACCGGACTTCCGGACTCCTACGGCAGAGGACGCATAATCGGTGACTACCGCCGCGTTGCCCTCTACGGCGTCGATTACCTGATCGCGCAGAAAAAGACCGCGAAGAAAAATATGATCATCGACGTGATGGATTCCGAGCAGATCCGCAAGCGCGAAGAGATCGCCGAGCAGATCAAATCCCTGCAGGAACTCAAAGAGATGGCGGCCTCTTACGGTTTCGACATCTCCCGTCCGGCGGAGGACACCAAAGAGGCGATCCAGTGGCTCTACTTCGGATATCTTGCTGCGGTCAAAGAGCAGAACGGCGCGGCGATGTCCATCGGCAGAACCTCGACTTTCCTCGACATCTACGCCGAAGCCGACCTCAAGAGCGGCAAATATACTGAAAGTGAGATCCAGGAGTTCGTCGATCACTTCATAATGAAGCTGCGTATCGTGCGCTTCCTGCGTACTCCGGCATACGATGAGTTGTTCAGCGGAGATCCCACCTGGGTCACAGAGAGTCTGGGCGGTCTTTCTCTTGACGGACGTCCGATGGTGACCAAGATGAGTTTCCGTTTCCTGCACACTCTGGTCAATCTCGGCCCTGCCCCCGAACCCAACCTCACTGTTCTCTGGAGCGATAAACTTCCGGAAAACTTCAAGAAGTTCTGTGCCGCCATATCCATCGCGACCAGCTCCATCCAGTACGAAAATGACGATCTCATGCGCGTCAAGTTCGGCGATGACTACGGTATCGCCTGCTGTGTTTCCGCCATGCGCATCGGCAAACAGATGCAGTTCTTCGGAGCCCGCTGCAACCTCGCCAAAGCCCTGCTCTTCGCCATCAACGGTGGTCAGGATATCTGGTGCAGCGGTGAGCAGATCGGCCCTGCGATCAGGGTGCTTGCCAAAGATGAAGTTCTTAATTACGACGACGTCATGCAGAACTTCGAGGCTATCACCGACTGGTTGAGCAAGCTCTACATCGACACTCTGAACATCATCCACTACATGCACGACAAATACTGCTATGAGCGTATAGAGATGGCTCTGCACGACGAAGAGATCTTCCGCACCATGGCGGGAGGAATCGCCGGACTTTCTGTGCTTGCCGACAGTCTTTCGGCTATAAAATACGCCAAAGTCCATCCGGTGCTGAACGAGCAGGGACTGGCAGTCGATTTCATCACCGAGGGAGATTTCCCGAAGTACGGCAACAACGATGACCGGGTCGATCAGATCGCTGCGGATATCGTCCGCAGTTTCGAGCGCAAACTCGCCAGCCACTACGCCTACCGCAACAGCAAGCCGACGCTTTCGATCCTCACCATCACCAGCAATGTGATGTACGGCAAAAAGACCGCATCGACTCCCGACGGACGCAAGGCGGGTGAGCCGTTTGCCCCGGGCGCAAACCCGATGCACGGACGTGATGTCAACGGAGCTGTCGCCAGCTTGAAATCAGTAGCAAAACTGCCCTACGATTACGCCGAAGACGGAATCAGTTACACCTTCAGTATCTTCCCGGATACTCTGGGCAGAAGCAGTGCGGAAAAGGTTTCCAACCTCATCAGCCTGATCGACGGCTATTTCATGGATTACGGACACCACCTCAACGTCAATGTTCTCGACCGCGAGACCCTGCTGGATGCGATGGATCATCCGGAAAAATATCCGCAGCTGACCATCCGTGTTTCCGGCTACGCCGTCAACTTCATCAAGCTCACCCGCGAACAGCAGCTGGATGTGATCAACCGCACTTTCCATGAAAAATTCTGATCCGGTGCAGAATCCGACCGGCAGGATACACTCTCTTGAGAGCTTCGGCACTCTGGATGGCCCGGGCGTCAGATATCTGGTGTTTTTTCAGGGCTGCCGCCTGCGCTGCCGCTACTGTCATAATCCGGACAGCTGGGATGAAAACGGCGGCACTCTGACAAGCGTCGGAGAGCTTATGCCCAAAATAGTGAGCTGCCGCAATTTTCTGCGTTCCGGCGGAGTAACCCTAACCGGCGGCGAGCCGCTGCTCCAGCCGGAGTTTGCCTCGGAGCTTCTCTCTGCCTGCCGCAAAGAAAATCTGCACACGGCAATAGACACCTCGGGAGCGGTTCCATTGGAAATATCTGCTCCCGTAATAGATCTTGCCGACATGCTGCTGCTGGATATAAAGTCCCTCGATGACACACTCTGCCGCAAACTCACCGGGCACGGCAACTCCGAAACGCTTGCGACGCTGGACTACTGCGAAAAGACAGGTAAGCCGGTCTGGATACGCCATGTGCTGGTTCCCGGCTGGACACTTGATATGGAAAGCCTGAAAGAGCTTGCCGCAAAACTCGGAAACTACCGGTGCGTCAAGCGTGTGGAACTCTTGCCGTACCACAAACTCGGCGAATACAAGTGGGAACTTCTCGGAGTAAAAAACACTCTGCTCAACACTCCTGTTCCGGCAAAAGATGAGGTTGCTGAAGCGGAGAAACTTTTTTCCGGATGGGCAACTCCGCTCAAGTAGCACTTTTATCACAAAAGAAAGCCGAAACTTACGATCTGCATTTTATCGTCGAGCTTTCCGGCAACGGCTTTGAAGAGCAGCTCCTGGGATATATTTTTACCGTCTGCGCCTTTTTTATCGAAGGTCACTGCCCACAGCCAGGTGGTGAATACCGGTCCTGAAAGTGTTCCGAGAAAACGGAAGTCCGTTATATTTCCGGCAGATAAAGTCACCTGCTGTCTTCCCCGCTCGAACTCATTTTTTCCAAAATCCCCCGGTATATTGCCGTCGAACTGACGGGCAAAAAGCGGATAATCATCTTTCTGGAACGCCTTGATCATCATAGCTCCACGCTCTGTCATCTGCGTAGAGTTTGTCTGTGTTTCCGGAACAGTTTTCTGTGACACACATCCGGAAACGGCAAAAGCGATCAACAAAACAAGCACTGATTTTTTCATTTCTGTCTCCTTTGTAAAAGCAGCTCTTTATTCAGCATAAACGTTTTTGGCATTTTTTCAAGATATTCCGCAAATTTATCGGCATAACGGATTGAATATTCTGACAAACATGATATATTAGAATCGTAATATATTTAGCTCACTAACCTTTATCAACAATACAGGTATAAAATGGCAAGTCAGGAGTCTTACGCTGATATTTTGAGAATGATGTTCGGAGTAACCGAATATCTGCGCGCTCACCTTGAGCATAAACGCCCGGAGTTCTGTCCCGGAAAAAGTGCCACTGTGTCGCAGCTCAAAGTGGTAAGCTGTATTCTCCAGAATCCGGATGGCCGGATCAAGATCAAAGATATTGCCGACAAACTGGGCATAACCAGCGGCGGTGTCTCACAGATCGTGGATAATCTGGTCAGAGATGGACTTGTTGTCCGGCAGACCTCCGACGAAGACCGCCGGGTAAGCTGGGTGATTCTCTCGGAGTCGGGCAAAAACCGCAGACGGCTGATCGAAGAGTTTATGAACGATCTCCTCGACGAGGCACTTGCCGATGTGCCGGCAGAAAAAAGAGCAGTTTTCCGCGAAGTTCTGGATACGCTCTATTCAAAACTCGCAGTTATGCTTAAACAATAGATTATATACTTGACATACAATCATTTTTGTGCTATCTTAAGACAGAGCCGGAACATCTGGTGTACCGGTAAAAATATATGATTGGGAACGGATTATGGAAGCTATTTCCAGCCGCAAAATATATCTTGGAGCCGGGCGGTAAAAGTGATTAACATCTATACAGCCAACTCCCTTGCAAAACTCGGCACAGTTGCTCTCGCTGCCGGGGCGGTCAGTTATACCGCCACCAGGCTCTGCATATGGCTTGCGCCGCTGGTTGGACTGGTCGATAATCCCCGGGGAAGACATCAGCATACCAGACCGATTCCGCTTGGCGGAGGCGTCGGCATCGCCGCAGGATTTTGTGTCGGTCTGCTGCTCCTGTATCTGTTTCTGTCTCACTTGACCCACACAAACGAACTGGTAGTACTGATTATTCCGATGGCGATTATGGGATTGCTCGGTCTGGCGGATGATTTCTTTGAACTTGGCAGCATACCAAAACTTCTGGTTCAGATCGCGGTTGCCGCTGTTCTCAGCTATACCGGTAACGGAATTACCAACTTCGGCACATTCCAATTCCCCGTCTGGCTTGGCTATGTGATCACTGCCGTGTGGTTCGCCGGTATAGTCAACGCTTTCAACCTGATCGACGGTATCGACGGACTTGCCGCAGGACTTGCAGTTACAAGCGGCCTCTGTCTGCTTTTCGGAGGTTTCCTCACCGGAGCCAATTTTGATTTTCTGGCTGTAAATACCATTTTCATTATTTCCTGCGCCGGATTTCTCTGCTTCAACTTTCCTCCGGCAAGAATATTCATGGGCAACTGCGGCTCGATGTTCATCGGTTCGTTCTTCGCCATCAATGCAGTAGTGGAATCTGCCAAATCGGTAACTTTTCTCTCTCTTACTGTACCGCTTCTGGCGATCGGCATACCGCTCTTTGATGTCGTCCTTGCCATCTGGCGGAGATTTGTCCGGAAAATGGTCATCGGGGAAAAGGCCTCCGGGGTCATGTCCGGCGACAGCGATCACCTGCACCACCGCCTGCTCAAACGATTCGGAGGAAGTCAGCGGAAAACCGTCCTGTGCATTTACCTTATAGCTGCTGCTCTGGCAATATTGAGCTGGGCAATAAGTTTTGCCAAAAACAGTTTCCCGACACTCTGTTATCTCGTTCTGTTCGGCATTGTCATCTATACGCTGCGTCTTGCAGATATCGAAGTTCTGGCAAGTCTTGAGCTGCTTGAAAAGCGCATAAAACGTCCGTCCAAACGCCGCATCCTGCTCGCGCTTCAACCGGTAATGGATCTGATACTCTGTCTGCTGGCGGTGATATTTACCAGTCTGCTGGCAGGTATTCCTCTCGACAGGACTTTCAGAGCAGAGGTCTTTTTTGCCGCATACGCCCCGCACTGTCTGGTGTTCACATTCTCAAAATGCTACAAAAATTTCTGGTTCAGAACCGGTTTGAGAAGCTGTTACAAGCTGTTGAGCAATCTGATCTTAAGCTCCGTGATCAGTTTTGTGCTGTTTCTGCTGCTCTACCGCCTGATGGGACTCGGAGATAAACTCGGAATCAAACATCCGGCTGCACTTTTCTGCTGCTACGCATTCATGCTTACTGTTCTTGTCTGTACAGAGAGATTCTTTTTGAGCTATCTGGAGGCTTTCGGAATCAAACACTACCGGGTCGTCCACAATCTTCAGCATACTGCGAAGCGCGTTCTCGTATACGGCGGAGGTCTCACCTGCCGCAATTTTATCGCCAACATCTATCTGCGGGACAGCAGTATCAATTACAGAATCATCGGTATAGTCGATGATGTGCGGGCTCTCCACGGTTTCGATGTATACGGTTTCCGCGTACTTGGCAGCATAAAGGATCTGGAAAAAATATATCAGAATAAACCTTTCGACGAATTGATAATCACCCTGCCCTCGATCAAATCCCACCAGCTCAACAGAATCAAAGAGTTCTGCCGCAGGAACAATACAGGACTCAAGCTCTACCGCTGTATTCTTGATGAACTGGATACAGCAGAGGAAACAACAGAAAAAGATCTTGAACTCTTTCCCCGGACAAGAGAAAATCATATAGAAAATCAAAAAAGCAAAACGCTTTCAGGGAGTAAATAAAATGACATCATCGTTTGAAAACATCAATCTCCACCTGCTCTGGCGCGTGGTCAAACACTTTTACATATACATCATCTGTGCGATGGTTGCAGGAGCCGGTATAACCTATGCCTACTGCAAGTATCTGGTAAAACCGACTTACATGGCAAGCTTCAAGATCTACGCCTGGGGCGGAACCTCACAGTTCGATATAAATGATGTCACCAAGCACAGCCTGCTTATCGCAGCCGCCTCCCGCGAACTTATGTTCAGCCGTGAAATCGTCAACGACTATCAGGAGCTGCTTCAGAGCCACAAGGTTTCCAGCCGTGTTGCCGAAAGACTAAACACCCTGTACCCGAAACTGGCAAAGGTTCCCTATTACCTTGAAGTTTCAGGAAAAGACAGATCCCGTTTTATCGACTGCCGTATATTCTCAAACAGTCCGGAAAAAGCTTTGTATGCCGCGCAGGTCACATCAGAAATCTTCGGTAAGTGCGTCGAAGAAGTTATGAAACTCAAGCAGCCGAGCAACCTCGATGAACCCCGCTTCCATCCGGCTCCCGTAGCTCCCAGAACCAAACGTGCCTGCATCTTTGCAGCGATCGTCTGCGGATTGATTACATTTTCAGGATTTGTAGTCTGGATCCTCTTCAACAACGTTTTGCGCAACGGTGAACAGGTCAAGGCAGAACTCGGTCTCACCACCCTCGGAGCCCTGCCGGATGTCAGTGAGGCCTTCGGAGAAGAGGAAGACGCCAGACTTATTTCCAGTTTGATCTCCAAAGACAGCTATCACTTCAACATCATCTACGAGCAGTTCCAGCTCTTTCTGACCAACCTGCGTTTTTCGATACCGTCAAATCACAACGGACCGGTTTCGATTCTGGTCACAAGTGCCGTTGCCGGTGAAGGAAAGAGCTTTATTTCCGCCAACCTTGCCCAGATGCTCGCCAAAAAGAACAAGCGTGTCCTGCTTATCGGATGTGACTTGAGAAAGCCTGCTCTCCACCACTATTTCGGCCTCAACCGCAAAATGGGATTGGTCAATATGGTGCTGGGAGAAAACACTTTTGAAGAGGTGCTCCACCGCAACGTCACAGATCTGCCGCTGGATATCATGCTCTCCGGCCCGATTCCGCCGGAACCGCTTGCCATTCTGGAAATGTTCTGCGAATCCGACTTCCGGGATACCCATTGCAATGATTATGACTATGTGATCTACGACTGTCCTCCGCTCAACATGGCGGACGCCCTGCTGTTTGCCAAAAACGCCGACCGCGTTCTGCTGGTCGCCCGTGCCAATGAAACTCCGGTCTACCTCGTGCGCCATGCCAACAACCAGCTGCACTCACTCGGACTCAAGATCGGCGGAGTCATCCTCAACCGTACCGGCGGCACCGGCACCGGCGGATATGGCTACGGTTATGGTTACGGATATGGCGGCTATGGCTACAAGTACGGCTATGGCTACGGATACAAGTACGCTTATAAATACAGCTACTCCGAAAAGGATGGCCAGAAAGATAAGCACCGCAGCCACCGCAGAAGTTTCCTCAAACGCCTCTTCAGCAGCTCAAAGAAAAAGTAATTCTGAATAATATCTTTTTAAGTCAGAAGCGCGAAGACTTCTTCTTGCGTGCCGGAGCTTCCGTACACGACGAAGCAACGCAGCCGCAAGGCAAGAGATTGACCGCAATGCACCACCGACGGTTATATTTCTTCACAACAATCGGGACAATATCAAAGAAAAAACGGCAGTTATCATATTGATCCTGCCGTTTTTGTTATTCTGAATAATATCTTTTGAAGTCAGAAGCGCGAAGACTTCTTTTTGCGTGCCGGAGCTTCCCCATCACGCTCAATACGGGAACGTGCCGGAGCTTTGCTTTTACGCTCATAAAATTTCTTTTCCGGTTTGGCAGGCTGCTCTGCCTCGTTTTCCCACTCTGAAAACATATCTCTCAACTTGCGCTTCGGCGGCTTGGGAGCATCGTCGCTTTTGCGGAAACTCTCACGCTTTTCTCTTCCGGCGGGAGCTTTGCGTTCACGTTTGGGGCGGGAAGTTTCCTCTTCCTGAACCTTTCCGTCATCGAGAGCAAGCAGCTCTTCTCCGTCGGCGTTGAATGCCCGGAGTATCTGACGCAGATTGCCTTCGGGAGCCTCGATACGCGTACAATGGGCATAACAGCTTATTTTACCGAATTTCCGCAACGGAAGTTTGCTCTTTTCAGATATTTCGATGAGCAGGTCGCGGGCAGTAACTCCGTCAGCTTTGCCTTTGGCGTAGACAAGTTTGACAAAATTTCTGCTCTTGTTCGCCTTTTCAGGCTCGCCGTAACTTGCCGGATCGAACTCGGCTCCGCCTATCTCTGCCAGCATGGCGGCGATAATGGGCACGGGGTCTCCAGCAGCAAGCTCTTTGGCAAATGAGTAGTAGCTTTCGGGAATATCGCGTCTGTTCATTCTGTCGGCAAGACGGTTTACCAGTGCCTCACGGCGGACACTTGCCAGAATCTCGGCTCCGGGAAGCTCCGAAAGTTTGACCTCACACTTGGCGTCACGGATGAGATTCTCGTACCTGCGTTTCTCGCCAGGAGTGAAAAAGGTTATGGCACAGCCGCTTTTTCCGGCACGGCCGGTACGTCCGGCACGGTGGATAAAGCTTTCCGGAGTTCCCGGAATAGAGTAGTTGACGACGTGGGTAAGATCGCTGATATCTATTCCGCGAGCAGCAACATCGGTCGCCACCAGAAGGTTGAATCCTTTGCGTTTGAAGCGTTCAATAACTCTGGTGCGCTGCGCCTGACTGACTTCGCCGTGGAGTACCTCAACGTTATATTTTGCGTTGTTGAGCTTTTCGGCAAGATCATCGGCATCGGTACGGGTGCGGCAGAAAACCAGTCCGTAAAAATCGGGATAGAGTGCCAGTATACGCATCAGCGCATCAACTTTGTTCTCGCGCTTGACCATATAAGAGAGGTGCTCGACCTGACTTGCCGGAGAGTTGTCGGCATCGACCTTGACAAGCTCACATTCAGGCATGAAGTCATCGGCGATCTTTCTGATTTCATCGGGCATTGTGGCTGAAAACATCAGCATTTTACGCTCTGCCGGGGCGGCGGCAAGCACTTCGCGGATATCGTCGATAAATCCCATATCGAGCATCTCGTCAGCTTCATCGAGGATGAGATACTGCAGTTTTTCCAGATTGAGACTTCCGCGCCGGATATGGTCGAGAACGCGTCCCGGAGTACCGACAACAATGTCGCATTTCTTTTTGAGCAGTCTGATCTGCAGTTCGATGGGCTGTCCGCCGTAGACGGGAACAACAGCATGTCCGCGTCCGGAGGAGATGGCTTCGATCTCATCGGCCACCTGCATTCCGAGTTCTCTGGTCGGAGTCAGCACCAGTGCTCCGGGGAGTTTGCTGCCGGGGGCAAGCTTTTCCGCCAGCGGAATACCGAAAGCGGCGGTTTTACCGGTTCCGGTGCGTGCCTGTCCGATAAGGTCGCTTTTTCCCTCGAGCAGCAGGGGGATGATCCGGCTCTGAATAGGCGTCGGCTCGACAAAGTTTTTGCGCGCCAGTGCCTCGAGCGTCTGGGAAGAAAGCGGCAATTCGTCAAAAGTCATAGGTCAAATTCTTTCAGTGTTGGTCTTTGATTTATCATAACGGAACATCTGAAACGCATTCCACAGGTTGTGCCACAGTACATAAAATACCGGACCGAGAGCGGATTCAGGAGTTCCGAAAGAGAGGGCGAGAAAAATAGTCAGGGTGGTGTTCTTCTGTCCGAGAGTCTGGCTGGACTCACGGCGATACTCTTTGCCTCCGGCATATTTGCCGAGCGTAAAGTTGACGGCGCAGAGCAGAAAACTTATCAGAGCAATGAGCAGAGCTGTCTTGATGGTCATTTCCGGATGGGTTTGAAAAAAGAGTGTACTCTGGGCGGAAATGACAAAGAGCGTGAAGCTCCAGATCGAAAAACTTGCCAGACTTGGAATAGTTGGAGCTTTTCTGTTCAGTTTGCAGCATATCCATCTGGTCAATGCTCCGCAGAGCGCAGGAACCAGAAGCAGAAGTGCTATCTGAGCGGCGACAGCTCCGGCAAAAGAGGCGTTGAAGTTGCCGGTAACCAGAGGGATCAGTCCAATCAGAGCAAGAGTGATAAAAATGTTGGTCAGTGCGAAACCTGTGAGAACAAACTCAACTTTTCCACCGAGAAAATCCATTACCACCGGTGCCGCATTGGCAGTCGGAGTTATTCCGACAAAAAACGCTGCAAGGGCAAGAGAACGGTATCCGGCAAGCGAAAGAAGCGCGAAAGGAACAACTCCGAGCAGAATATTGGCAAAAAGTATCTTGAGGTGTTCCCGGCGCGGCATGAGCTTGCAGAAATCTATTTTGAGGATGACAAAATAGAATATCACCATCAGACTCAAACGGATGCACAACATCGAAACATTGACGCCGGAAGCCGTCCGCCATGCGCAATGTGTCAGCGTTTGAAAGAGTATTCCTGCAACAAACGGCACAATGATCATCGCCGGACGCAAAAACACCTTGTATTTACTGATATTCAATTATCCATCCCCGGAGTTACAGCTCTCTTATTTACCGAGAGCTTTGAAATATTCAAGACGTCCGGCGGCAGCGGCGGCATTTGAGTTGTTGCCGGCTGCTTTCCACTCATCCACGCACACCTGCTGGGCCTTCTGCGCCTCATTCAGACGGCAGAGTTTGTAAGCACAACTTGCTTTGGCAGCGTAAAAGAGGGCAAGTGAGCTGTGAGTTTTGAACTGCTCTTTTGTGCAGTTGGCAAGCAGTTTTTCAGCTCCTTTGAGAGCGGCGATATCATAGCTTGTGCGCTCACAGAGGGTGTACGCCATCAATGCTCTGGACTCGGGATCGCTGATATTGCGCTCAAAGTTGATCAGCACCTTTTCAAGCTGTCCGGAAAGTGCGGCATCTCTCATAATAAGATCGACCGCAGTAAAGTAGAGTCTTGCCACCCGGGGAGCTTTTTCCAAAGCACCGGATATGAGCTGCCACGCCTCAAATCTGCGGTTGCGCTGTTCGAGAGAAAAGAGCCTCATCCGGAGTGCGGCGGCATTGCCCGGCTCGAGGGCGAGGATATCGCGCACGATCTTCGTCATCTTGCGGTCATCATTGTCGCGCAGACAGGTATGCAGTTCATCGAGCAGAGGAGAGATCTCTCTGGCGGCTGCGGCGTTGAATGTTCCTGCGAAGAAACGCTCGACCATCTCGCCGAGATCGACCGCCTCTCCGTTCCAGAGCAGTCGGCCCCGGCTGTCGGAAACAAATGCCATCGGATAGAGCAGAGATCCCGCCATAAAATTGGCTGTAAGTTTGCGCTCCTCATCGACTCCGGCGGAGATTCTTCCGGCGGGAACAATTTTGAGCAGAGCCTCAAGGTCGGAGGCGTTGTCAGGTGTTATCAATGCAATGTTGACAAGTTTTCCGCAACGGGCGGCAAGGCTCTCAAGCATCATCACTGTTGACGGAGTCTGCCGGGCTCGGCAAAGCACAAAAACGGCAATAGAGAGCTTGTTTTCATTCTCTTTATTTTCGCTGGGCAAAGCAAATCTGAACGGCGCACCGGCGAGCCATTTGACTTTCAACGGCTCCTGCGCCTCATCTCCGCTCCGCAGGGCGAAAGCCTGAAATGCGCATACAGCCGCCATAAAAAACACAGCCAACTTTTTCATATACACCGACTCCTTCAATCCATACGGCTGCTCCGGGCGCGGAGCAGAAGGTCACATAACACCACCGCTGTCATAGCTTCGACAACGGGAACTATCCTCGGCACGATACAGGGATCGTGACGTCCTTTTACCTGCAGAACCGTCTCTTCGAGCTTTCTGTTGACCGTCTTCTGCTCAATGGAAACCGACGGCGTGGGCTTTACTGCAATACGGAATTCAAGCGTCGAACCGGTGGATATCCCGCCCAGCACACCGCCGCAGCGGTTGGTGGCAAGTTTTCCGCCGGAAACAAACTCATCGTTATTTTCACTGCCGGATAAATCCGCACAGGCAAACCCATTACCGAATTCGATACCTTTCACTGCGCCGAGGCTCAACATCGCCTGTGCGATCAGGGCATCGAGTTTATCGAATACTGGTTCGCCCAATCCGGCGGGGAGATTTTCCACAAAACAGCCGACAACTCCGCCGACGCTGTCGCCGGCACTTGAAGCCGCCTCGACCTTTCTGATCATTTCAGGAGCCATGTCAGGGTCAAAGGCCCGGACTATATTATTTTCCGGAGCAGAAAAATCTATCTTTTCTCCGGCAACCCCTGCTATCTTCAAGGCTCCGGCAGTAATGGTGACGCCGCTCTTTTTCAGGATCATCTTTGCAACGGCTCCGGCAGCAACTCTCGCCGCAGTTTCCCTGCCGGAAGAGCGTCCGCCGCCGCGGTAGTCGCGGAAACCGTACTTCATATCATAGGTGAAATCAGCGTGGCCGCAGCGGTAATTTTCTGCGACATTGGAGTAATCACGGCTGTGCTGATCCTGATTGAATATAACCATCGCAAGTGCAGTTCCGGTGGTTTTGTTTTCAAAGACGCCAGAAAGCACCTGAACCCGGTCAGCCTCACTGCGGGCAGTCGTCATCTTCGACTGTCCCGGACGGCGGCGGTCAAGCTCACTTTGAATAAAATCAAGGTCAAAATCCAATCCTGCCGGAACTCCGTCAAGCACTACTCCGAGTGCCGACCCGTGGGATTCGCCGAAAGTGGTGACGCGGAAAAGAGTACCGAATGTATTGCCGCTCATAAGACACCTTCCTGTTTGAGAAACATATAAAAATTTTCCGTCTGCTCCTGCACATCAGCGTTTTCAAGTGCAGTATATACTCTGGAGCAGCGTGCCATCATTATCTCTTTGCGCTGCCGGTTGATCCGGTGCAGTGCGGAGCGGGGATCAGACTCTTTTTCAAGATAAGCCGGAACACCGTCGGCAAAGACGCGCTCTTCCGCCGTTCTGTCAGAAATATCTATCATCACACTGACACCGAGAGCGTTCCAGATTTCATCCGTGACAAACGTATTGGAAACTGCTCCGCCGCCGAGGGAAAGAACGTATCCCCGTCCGGAGTTCTCACTTGAGATCCTGCAAAGTATCTCTGACTCCATACGGCGGAAATTCTCCTCTCCTGCGCTTCTGAAAAGCTCTCTCGTACTTTTGCCGTACAAACGTTCAAGCTCGGCATCACTGTCAATAAAGAGTATGCCGCACTTTTCCGCCAGGGCTTTTCCGAGGGTGCTTTTGCCGCAGTGCTTAACTCCGGCAAGGACGATATGGAGAGGAGCAGCAGTCATCACATCACCGAATCAGGACGGACAATCTGGGTTCCGACACCGGAGGTAGTGAAGATCTCAAGCAGCAGAGAGTGGGTAAGTCTGCCGTCAATCATATGCACCTTGTTGATACCGGCATCGAGAGCCGCCACGCAACCCTGGATTTTGGGAAGCATTCCGCCGGAAAGGACTCCCTGCCTGACCAGTCCGTCGATCTCGTCGGTACGGATGGTTCCGATGAGAGTGGATTCATCGTTGCAGTCGGCGAGGATTCCGGGAACATCGCTCATAAAGACCAGCTTGCGCGCATGGAGAGCAGAGGCGATTTTGCAGGCGGCAGTGTCGGCGTTGATGTTGAAAACAGTGCCGTCGTTTCCGGAACCGAGCGGAGTCACGATCGGAATGAGATTGCGCTCGATGGCCTCGAGGATGGGAGTGGGGTTGACTCCGGTGACTTCACCGACAAAACCGACATCTTCACCTTTTCCGGTGGCGGGATCGACAGAGAGGGTCTTCTGCGCTTTCAGCACCTGTTTTCCGGAAATACCGCAGACGTTTCCGCCCGCCGCTTTGCCGAGTTCGACCAGATTCCTGTTTACGCTGTTGTGCAGAACGTCATCGACGATCTTGATGGTGCGGTCGCAGGTGTAGCGCAGGCCGTTGACAAATTTGACCGGAATATCCTGACGCTTCAACTCCGCAGAAATAGCCTTGCCGCCGCCGTGAACGACGACCGGACGGATTCCGATTGCTTCGAGCATAACGATATCGCACATCGTGCGGCGGACGACTTCAGGATCTTCCATCGCGCTGCCGCCGAACTTGACGACCATCACTGAATTGCGGAACTTCTGGATGAAAGGAAGTGCCTCGACCAAAACCTCGGCCTTGTTGATGATATTTTCATAATTCATAGCAAATAACTCCTTATATCAGTAACGGTAGTGTTCATTCTTGTAGGGGCCGTCGACTTCGACACCGATGTATTCGGCCTGTTCCGGAGTCAGACGGGTGAGTTTGGCCCCCAGTTTGCCGAGGTGAAGACGCGCCACCTCTTCGTCGAGCTTTTTGCCGATGAGGTAGACGCCGACGGCACGGTCGGGATTGTTTTTGATGTCGATCTGAGCCAGAACCTGATTGGTGAAGCTGCTGGACATAACAAAGGAGGGGTGTCCGGTGGCACAGCCGAGGTTGACCAGACGTCCTTCTGCCAGCAGATAGATGCTGTGGCCGTCGGGGAAAGTGTAACGGGATACCGGACAGCTGCTGTCTTTGATCTCGGTGCGGACAACTCCGGGGCACTTCTGCAGTTCAGCAACTTCAATCTCATCATCAAAGTGGCCGATATTGCAGACTATCGCCTGATCTTTCATCTTTTTCATGTGTTCGAGGGTGATGATCCGGCAGTTTCCGGTGGTGGTGACGTAGATGTCAGCATAGGGAAGTGCATCTTCGACCGTTACCACCTGGAATCCCGCCATACATGCCTGAAGTGCGCAGATGGGATCAACCTCGGTGACCAGAACTCTGCCGCGCTCGTTGCGCATGGCTTCGGAACAGCCTTTACCCACATCGCCGTAACCGCAGACGCAGACGGTTTTGCCGGAAATCATCACATCGAGGGCGCGCTTGATTCCGTCAGTCAGACTGTGGCGGCAGCCGTAAATATTGTCGAATTTACTCTTGGTGACGGAGTCATTGACGTTGACCGCCTGAAAGAGCAGTTTACCGTCAGCCGCCATTTTTTCCAGACGGTGGACTCCGGTAGTGGTTTCTTCGGAAACTCCGCGCACTTTCTCCGCGACCTTGTGCCAGTGGCGGGGATCTTCAGCAAGCACTCTCTTGAGGAGCGCATTGATGATACGCATCTCTTCCACGCCGTTGTCGATTTCGAGGATTGAGGGATCATCTTCGGCGGCACATCCGCGATGGATGAGCAAAGTTGCATCTCCGCCGTCATCAACGATCTGATCCGGACCTGTTCCATCCGGCCAAGTGAGAGCGCGGTAAGTGCAGTCCCAGTACTCTTCGAGCGTTTCGCCTTTCCAGGCGAAGACCGGAATACCGGCATCGGCGATGGCGGCAGCGGCGTGATCCTGCGTCGAAAAGATGTTGCAGCTCGCCCAGCGGACATCTGCGCCGAGAGCGGCAAGGGTTTCAATCAGGACGGCAGTCTGGATGGTCATATGCAGACTTCCGGAAATCTTCACTCCGGCAAGCGGTTTTTCAGCCCCGTATT
Organism: Victivallaceae bacterium; assembly: GCA_045630865.1. Taxonomy (GTDB): domain Bacteria; phylum Verrucomicrobiota; class Lentisphaeria; order Victivallales; family Victivallaceae; genus UBA1784. The sequence continues at coordinate 1,903 of JAZQTR010000210.1, read as the reverse complement.
TTTCCAGAGTTGCCATAAGTCCGGGCATCTCGTGGCGGGCGATTTCAAGCTCCTTGCGGCCGAAGTCGGCCAGGGATATATCTCTGATTTTATATTCCATAAAAAGTATCTCCTTATACTTTCAACTGCATTTTAAGTTCCGCAACATCCTCATCGGTCAGAACCGAACCCTGATGGCGGATTATTTTTGACGCAAAGAGTGTTCCGTACTCAACTGATTTGCGGAACGACTCTCCGCGATCACGACCATAAATAAAACCTGCAAGCCAGTGGTCGCCGGCGGCAGTGGTATCGACTGCGTTATCAACGGGAACTGCCGGAACAGAAAACGTCTCATTTCCGCAGGAAAACCACACGCCGTTTTCTCCACACTTGACGGCGGCGCAGGGAACAAGTTTGCGCAAAGCTGCAAGACTTTTTCCGGGATCTGACTCTCCGGTGAATGCCTCCGCCTCACTGCTGTTGGCGACCAGAATGTCAATGTACGGCATCAGATCGAGAAACATATCCCGGAATTTTGAGGCGATTTCAAAACTTGCCAGATCGAATATCACACAGCGTCCGGACTCTTTGGCACATTTGATCATCTTGTCGAGCACTCCGCTGTAAACCATAAATCCTTCGATCAGCACGGCGTCGAATGATGAAAAATCGCTCCGGGAAATTTCCTGCAAAGTCATATCAAGAGAAACGCCGAGCGCACTTCTCATCGTGCGTTCAGCGTCAGGAGTCACCACCGCCAGACAACAGCCGGTACAGCCCTCATCTGCAATCAGCAGATGGGATATATCCGCTCCGTATCCGGCGGCAAATTTCAGATACCGTCCGCCGTTTTCATCCCGGGAGATTTTGCCGCGCAGAGCGGCTTTTGCCCCCATCCGGCAGAGTGCGATAACTGTGTTTCCGGCAGCTCCGCCGGGAAATATCTGCGGAGCGGAACCGGATTCTTTTACTATTTTCTCTATTTCACTGCCCGGAAGCGGCTCCATACCCCCCTTTTTTCCCGGAACAAACTGCTGCAGAAAATCGTCATCTGCAGTAATTTGGATATCCAGCAGGGGTGAACCTACTCCGAGCAGAGTGAAGGACATTTTTACGCCTTGATTTCAGCAGCAAGGTCGGCAACTCTGTCAGTGCGTTCCCACGGGAATTGGGGACGTCCGAAGTGGCCGTAGCTTGCAGTGTCGGCGTAGCACCATCCGTTGCCGGGGTGTTTGAGTCCGAGGGTTTCGATGATCGCCGCAGGACGCATATCAAAGAGCTTGCGGATGATCTTTTCAAGTTCGGAATCAGCGATTTTTCCGGTTCCGTAGGTATCGACGTTGATCGAGAGCGGCTCCGCCACACCGATAGCGTAAGAGACCTGGATCTCACACTTCTCTGCAAGCTGCGCCGCAACGATGTTCTTCGCCACATAGCGGCAGAAGTAGGCGGCACTGCGGTCGACCTTGCTGGGATCCTTGCCGGAAAACGCACCGCCGCCATGGCTGCCGACGCCGCCGTAGGTATCGACGATGATCTTGCGTCCGGTAAGTCCGGTATCGCCGGTGGGACCGCCGATTTCGAAGCGTCCGGTGGGGTTGACAAAGTAGGTGATATCGCCGGAAAGCAGCTCTGCCGGAATCACCCGCTTCACCACTTCACGAACCAGATCTTCGAGCCACTCCTGCGGCATATCCGGCGTGTGCTGGTGGGAAACGACGATGGTTTCGACCGCAACCGGCTTTCCGTTCTCGTAACGGATGGAAACCTGACTCTTGGAGTCGGGACGCAGATAGCGGTATTTTTCCGGATCGCTCTTGCGCAGACGGGCAAGCTCTTCCACGATCTTGTGGGAGTAGTAGATGGTCGAGGGCATAAGCTCCGGAGTCTCGTTGCTGGCATAGCCGAACATCATACCCTG
>JAZQTR010000209.1:0-15968 GCA_045630865.1 Victivallaceae bacterium | reverse complement strand
GGTGCGGTCACCGGTAAGGTTGGTTCTGAAGGCGTAGCGGAAAAGCTCAAGAGCGGTATTTATCTTTCCCTGATCGTTTTTTGCCAAACCGGCGATTGCGTAAGCCGCCGCCATATTGAGATTGCTCTGAACCGGCCAGTGGGCGGCTTCGCCTGTTCCGTAATAAACCATTCCGTCACTTGATCGGTGCAGAAGAGTTCTATCGGTAAAGTCAAGGAATTTTTCCAGCGAAGAAAGGGCTGTGTCTGACATAATAAATACTCCAAAAACAAGAAATTTTGCTCAAGGGTAATATAGCCCGGACTTTGCAGTTTTACAAAGAGATTTTTGTGTTTTTTGTGCTGACTGGCGGCTTTCGCTTTTTTCGGTTTTATGGTTCGGCTGGCTGTTTGTTGTTTTGTCGATCAGCCGTTCTGTCGCCGCCGATGGCGTTCCTGCTATACAGAAAGATCTGGCGGCGGCAATAAAAACATTTGAGGATGAATATCACCCCGTGACAGTTGAATGATCAACAAAAGATTACAGTTTCAGAACCATAAGTTTTCCGCCACTCGGGATATGTTTTACTTTTGTTTGTAATTCAGAGATGATTTTATTTTTCAGATAATCAGGTGCCATTTTATTTATATAATTCAAATTCACAAAAAGGAATACTCCCCTGCAGCGGCTGATATTTTCGGAATAGTTTTCAATGTCGCTTTTGTAAAGCATTTCCTCGAGGGCAGGATGGGCAAATGCCGGAGCTGTGCCTGTTGCTATAGCGATTTGAGCTTCCCATGGACCGCAGTATATTATTCGTTTTTCCTGTGTGGTGATTTTTTCCAGATCGCTGCACAATTTGTTGAAGAACAGGGAGAACTTTTCTTTTGCCGCAGAATCAGATTTTCTGCAGGCAGAGGCGGTAATTCCAGTTCCGGCAAAGAAGATCAAAATCAATGTGAGCAGAGTTTTAATTAAAGCACTGTTTTTGCTGTGCAGTCTGTCCGCGGCCAGAGCAATCAGTATAACGACTGGATACATAACGTGCCAAAGGTTGCTTAAATGGCTTCTTCCGGTATAATATCCAAAGAGTCCGCAACCCAGAAGGGCGACAAATAAAATCACGCTCTCTTTTTCTGTGAGCCTGCCCTGCATGATTTTGCTGCCTGTCCGGATAAGGATGGCGGAATAAGTTGTTGCTGCGATCCACCACCAGCTGCAAAGGGGCATTGGAAGCTGCAGGTTGCCGAATTTACCAAATACAAAAGGCATCAACAGCATACTCCGGTAGTTTGGCATTATTCCGTATGAGGCGTAATATACTGCTGTGATTGCTGCAAAAATTCCGGCAAATGTTATTACGGATGACAGCAAAATTTGAGTTCTCTGTTGTCCTTTTGCGCCGGCTGATATGCAGATGAGATAAAGAATCCACGCGATCAATAAAACAATGCCGGAGTCAGGGTTCCACAGCACGGCAACTGAAGCAATCGCTGTGCCTGAAGATACCGTTAACACATCGCTCTGTTTTCTGTAATTGCATGAAACGAGGCAGAAGAGTGCCGCCGGAAATATCATGCGCAGCGGAAGATATTGCACATAGCGGACAGCACTGCCATCAAGCATACTCAATCCGCAAATCGCGGCGAGTGCAGTATATTGCCACAACGGCTGTTTTATCAGGGCAGACATTCCACGGAAAAGGAAAAACCATGTGAGTAAAATCAGACCGCACCAGAAAAAGTCAACAGTTGCTGAATTAAGTCCGGGCAGTTTGAAAAACGGAAGCGCAAAGAATGCATAACCGCCGTAAGTGGTGTAAGTTTCAAGGGGAGGAATTCCGTAAAAAGTTTGCCACAACTGATGATTTACAACAGAATAATGGTGGGCATCAAAGGCGTCAAGCTCTGTAAAAATATAGGCTTTGATTGTCATCCAGAGGTAATAAGCGATTACGGCCATGGGGATGACGCTGCAATATTTGAGCTGTTTGCGGCTGCGTATGAAAGCCGTCGTGATCAGGCTGATGATCAGCATTATGACAATTGTGGTGCGGTATTGTGTCAATGTCATGGCCTGAGTTATTTTCTCTCCGTGCCAAAAGAGATATACAGCTCCTGTCCACAAGAGAAAACAGCTTCCGCCGTACCAGAATATTCCGGAAGTCCTGTCGTTTTTCCGGAGCAGTAAATTCACTGCAGCTGTTGCAAGAACAATGCTGATAAGTGCTGTCAGGTAGAGAATTTGCTCTCCGGGTTCAGGGTTTAATGAGTTGAGCGAAAGAATCGTTCCTGAAATATCCGGGAGCCGATTCGGCATTTCAGGAATCAATGCATAAACTATCGTTACCGGAATGATTGTTAAAATGCATCCCGATACGATTTTTTTTGCCATTGAGCAAGATGTGTTTTCAGGTTTATTTTTCTTGAATGCCGCAGCTGCAGTTCCGGCAAAAACAAAACCGGATGCCGCAAAAAATATCACTGTGAAAAGTTTCATCACCTGCAGCAGTTTGGGATAATGCGGCATTTTGATTATTTTCACATCCGCACCGCACTCCGGCGCGACGTTTATACGGCGTAAATCAGGGAATTGGATTTTTCTCTCATCACCTTTGCAGAACAAGCTTTGATATATGGAGCATCGCTCTCGCCATTGAATGGTTACTTTGCCGGAATCGGAAAATATTTTGAAGTCAAATTTTCCATCCGGATTGTCAAAACTGATTGTGTGGATACCGCAGGAAATATTTTCAGCTCCGGCTTTGAACAACAGGGCAATTTGCTTTTTTTCTCCGTTTCTGATAATTTGCGGAGTGAATTCCAACAGCGTATTACCATTGCTCCCTTGCAATGAGAAAGCTTTCATTCCTGCCGCTTTAACAGTGTCTGCAGATAATTCGCATAAAAAATCTGTTCCGCCGGGAAGATTTATACCGGCAGATGATTTGCCTGAATAGATGATACTGCGTTCAAGAAGAGTGATTGCAGAGATCGTGCAGATTCCCAATAAGATAAATGCAATCGCAATTGCCGTGTACTTCCGGACAAAGGAGGCGGATTCAATATTCATGATGTAAGAGTCTATTGGTACAATTATAAACGTTATGAGTAGATAAGATACACCGTTTTTTTCTGTTTTCAAACCGGATTGAAAGAATAGTTGTTGTTTAACATTGTGATTTGAAAGCCGGTCAAAACAGGCTGCCGGATGATTTTTCCGGTTGTAAAGGTTTGTAAAAGACAGTATATTATCTCCGGAAATATCAGAAGAACACATGGAGTATAAATAAAATTATGTTTTTTATGTCCGGAAAAATGAACAGGATCCGGGAAGCACTGTATGTTGCTGTATATACTTTGCTGCTTTATCCGGCTGTGTTCAAATTCGGCAATCTGTTTTTTGTCGATCTTCGTTTTCAGACAACGGTTCCATCTGAAACTGCCGGATGGACAGCTGTTGCCGCCGCTGCCGGACTCTCTTTGCTGGCAGGTGTTGCAGGGCTTGAAGCCGTCAAACGCAGCGGCGGATCTCTGCGTACTGCGGCAATGGCAAATCTTCCGGTTGCCGGTTGTGCTGTTATGTGGTTTTTGGCTCCATCTTTTCCTCTCTTGATATTTAATATTGTTCTTGCTGCGTGGAGCGTCGGAAGAACTGCAGCAGTCGCAAATTGCTGTAATATCCGGCAGATGACGGATCGCCATGCGGTGATGATCCTGACGCTGGCCGTTTTGCTCTTTTCTGCAGTCGGCGCATATCAGCAGTGCCGGTCATTCAATATGCTGGCGATGTCATGGTTTGACTGGGGACACTTTTATGAGTGTCTCAACAACTTTTTCCACGGCAAGCCGTTCCACCTCAATTTGTGCGATGGAAGTTTTCTCGGATCCCGTTTTACTCCGTCGCTCATTCTGCTTCTTCCGGTAGTGGCTGTTCACTCGCTGCCGCTGTTTTTCTTTACCGGAAGTCTCCTTGTCTGCTCCGGTGCATTTTTTGTCTATCTGATCGCAAAATTCTGGAAAATGACATCCGGCGAAGCACTGTTGTGGGGTATCTGGTATCTGTTTATCCCCGGAGTTGCCAATATGAATCTGTCGCTCCGTGAGGGATTTCACGAGGTATTTCTGCTTTTTCCCCTTGTACCTGCTGCAATCTGGTGTGCATTAAGTAAGAAATATGCCATACTTGCAGTATTGGTAATTCTGATTTCCGGTGTCCGGGAGACCGCAGGAATACTGGTCGCTGGATATGGCATAGTTTTATTCTTCAGCAAAGAGAAAAAAGCAGGCTGTATCCTGTTTCTGACCGGAATACTGTATGTGATTGCGGCAATGAAACTGTTGATGCCGCTTTTTGATCCGCCGGTGGCAGGAACTTATGCCCACGTCGGATTTTATTCTCATCTGGGAAATGATGTTGTTGAAATCGCTCTTTCCCCGATTTTGAAACCGGCTGCTTTCTGGGGAGCCATTTTCAATACTCATACCCTGATTTTCTGGATCACATTGATCCTGCCATTCGGAGTATTTGCATTCAAAAAGCCTCTGCTTCTCATTCCGGCCCTGCCGGAGTTGGTTATGGTTTCCGTCGACAGGAGATTTGACTCCCAGACGGTTTTGCGCCACTACCAGATCTCAATCGTTCTGGTTCTCATCATCGCCCTTTTGTATGGAGCCAAAACTGTGCGGAACAGCGGCAAAATCAAATATCTTTTTGCCGGGTTGAACAATTCCGGTCATTACCGTGGAGCTGTCGCCTTTGTGATTGCCGCAACAACTCTTTCATTCGTATTTTTTGTCCGGTATCCCGGACTGCCTGCGAGCGATCCCCAGAGAAGAAGCCTCAATAATGGAAATATTACCCGTCTGGAAGATGCAACGGGAGCGATTGCCCGCTTCAAATCACATATTCCGGCCGGCTCCAAGGTTACTGCAGGGCCGATGTTTGCAAGCGCACTTATTCCCGACTACGACATTTATTTCAAATTTGAGGAAAATGAGAAGACTCTGCAGGACTACGTTCTGATTGAAAATTTTTCATCATTTTATTTTCCTGAAGATCAACTCAGCCGTTATCTTCTGAAGTCCCCTATGTGGCAGTTGATTCATCAGGAGTTTGTTGATCAGCGTTCATTCCAGCTTTTCAAGCGTTCCGGAAATATTGTGAACAAAAAGTCTCCGCTGTTTAAAATACCGGAAAATGTCTGGCAGAGAGCCGGACATCCGGTTCCTCTTCCGGTTTCTGATCTCGAGTTGAGAGCAGTTCCGACAGGTGCCGGCAAGCTGCAGATAGGCGTGCGGATCAAAGCCGGGAGGAGTGTCGATGCCGGATTCAAAACCATAATCAGTTTTTCTGACGGTACTTCGCTGGAACACTTCAACTCTTTCGGTAACGGCAGATATCCCGCTGATCTTGCTGAACCGGGAGAGGCGTTTTTCTATGTGATAACATATCCCGCAGGTAAAAAAATCACCGCCTGCCGGATAGATGTTATGGATTTGAAAAGCAGAACAACCCCTCTCTGAAATATCGGCAAAAAACAGCCGCTCATCCGGAAAAGGGTGAACGGCTGTGAATGAATCGTGAAGGCGTGATTTCTTTAAATCACCTTGCAGGCTTTCAGCAGATTTTTATGCAGTTTCAGCTCGTGTTCGATCGAAAACGGATTGACCATCTCTTTGCGGACGATTTTGGCAAAATCCACCAGCTGTCTGGCATATCTGTGACCCAAGGGTTCGCAGTCGATGATGTGGGTTCCGGCGGTGTAGGGGCCGCAGTCGTGTTTCAGCGTCAGACGGACTTTCAGCGGTTCGTTGATCTGCGGACCTCTCAACTCGATGGGGCAGAGTTCCAGAGAACCCTTGGTTCCGCAGACGATGAATCTGCGGTAGTCGTAGCCGGAAATTTCCGCAACCGATACTCTGACCGTGGCTGTTGCCTGCGGATATTCAAGGACGGCAAGTCCGCTGTCAATCAGCTTGTCGTTGCGCGTTTTTTGCAGGAATGAGCTGATTTTTTCCGGCTCACCGATCATCTGGAGTATTATGTCGATCAGGTAGCCGGCAAAGATATAGAATGCGCCCGCTTTGAACTGCGACAGCCATTCGCGGTAGGAGTCGTTGTCGCTGTCGTCGCGGCTCATAACTGAGTGTATCTCAAAAATGTCTCCCAGCCAGCCGTTTTTGACGGCGTTGACGCAGAATTGCACTGCAGGATTATAACGGTAGATGTATGCAGACTGGAAGGCAAGATCTTTTTCTTTGCAGATTCCGCAGAGCTTCACAAAAGAGTCGAAGTCTTCGCCGCCGGGTTTATCCATGTGAAGATGCAGACCTTTTTCCGCACAGCGCAGAGCGGTTGAAATCAGATATTTGCCGTCTGTTTCAATGGCAACAGCTTCGAGGCCGGGAGTATTGATCAGCTCATCTTCCGGCAGGAACTGCAAGCCCTTGTAGGCTTCGAGACCTTTGCGCTTTTCATACCAGTACGGATCGCTTTCAGCGACTCCGACAACTTCAAAATATTCGGATAACTCCCGGATTGCACGCATTTTGGCTTCGCCGTGGTTGTGTCCGATTCCGATCTGGGCGATTTTTATTTTCTTCATTGTTACTGGCTCTTGTATAATCTTATGATATTTGTGCTGGTGATTTCTTCTGCTGTTTCAGGAGCAACTCCCGAGGCGATAATTTCCGGAATGATTTTTCCGTGAACAACATCCAATCCATGCGGTTCGTTTTGCGTAAGCGGCGGATCATACATTACGGAATCGTAACAGCATATGTGGTCGTGGCTCAGGAAAATACGGTTTCCAAAACCGGCATTTATAAGTTCAACCGCAAAAGCCGCATTGTGATGATGGATGCGGTCGATGGAAACATAGCAGCCTTTTTTCAGCAGTTCGAGGGCGTACGATGGATTATTTCCGTCGCTGACGTGGCCGATGATTGTTTTTTCCGGCGGAACACCGTTCTCTTCCAGTATCTGCTGCGCCGCAATGCCGGAGCGGGTCGCCGGATGCGAATGGCAGTAGACCGGAATCCCTGACTCTTTATGGACAATGGCGGCGGTTTTGAGTGCTTTTTCAACTGCCGGAGTTATTCCGTATTTGTCCGCAGCACATTTGAACATCGCAGGTTTGATGCTGCCGTTGTTGATCTCATCAAGCAGAAACCCTGCAAGCAGTTCTCCGGAGAGATTGAGCAGAGAAAACGAGTCGTAAAAGTAAAAACCGGTCGAAGCGATGATCTGCACTCCGGAGCGGAGTGATATCTCTTTGAGCAGTTCAAGGTCACGGCCGAGTACGAGCGGCGTACCGTCTATAATTGTACGGACACCAAAATTTCCGGCAACGTATTTCAGTTTGGCGACTGCGATATTGATAACGGTTTCTTCCGGCAGCCATGAACTGAATGAGCTTTTGAATTCCGCTCCGGTGCAGATGATATGCTCGTGGATAAGGGTCTTTCCCAGATTCTGCAGAGGGATTTTTCCGGTAACTGTATTGATCATGATCGGCATTATTTGATATTTAAAACTACTTTTCCGGTGTTTTTCTGGGCTTTGAGTATCTCGTGAGCTGCATCAGCCTGTTCAAAAGGCAGAACCGCGTGGATGACCGGACGGATTTTTCCGGCGGCGACCTCCGGCCAGACCTTTTCGGTCAACTCTTTTAGTATATCGCTTTTTTCGGCATCGCTCCGGCTTCTCAGGGTGCTTCCCATAAGTTTGATATGCTTTTTGAGCAGGACACGCAAGGGCAGTTCGGTGGTTTCACCGCCCAGAGTGGAAACCAGTATCCAGCGAGCTCCTGGATTGACCGCTTCGAGGCATTTGCCGAGCAAAGCACCTCCGGCACAATCGAGGGCGACATCTACCGGATGATTTTTCAAAACTTCATCGACGGCTTCGGTTTTGCGGTTGATGACAACATCGGCACCGAGAGCTTTTACCGCTTGCGCCTTTTCATCTGAACCGACGGTGACAACTACTTTGGCTCCGGCGAGTTTTCCAAGCTGGATGGCGGCGATGCCGAGTCCGCTTGCGCCTGCCTGAACGAAGAGCGTTTCGCCCTTTTTAAGTTCACCGATCCGGAAAAGATTGAGCATTGCCGTGGTGTACACTTCCGGCAGAGCGGCGGCTTCAGTGAAAGAGATGTTTTCCGGAACCGGCATCACCATTCCCTCCGGAACCAGTACTTTTTCGGCATATCCGCCGCCGCCGAGCAGGGCGCATACTTTGTCGCCGATGTTCCAGCGGCTGCCGGGACAGGCGGCGCAGATGACTCCGGAACACTCGAGCCCGGGCCACTCCGGCCATCCCGGAGGAGGGGGATATTTTCCGGCGACTTGAAGCAGGTCGGCACGGTTGAGGGCGGCCGCGTGGATGTCAATTATGACGTATCCGGGTTTGAGTTCCGGATCAGGAATATCTCTCAGGCAGAGTTTATTGTTTTCGATAAGCATTGCTTTCATAGTAAATACCTCAATATTTTCTCCAGTCAAACACTACGCCGAGCAGCTCCGGATCTTTTGCCAGAAAACGGTCGTAGATGCCGGGGGCGTCTGCAGGATCTGCGGTCAGCGTGTGGAGATGTTTTGCGTTCAGACGTCCTGCTGCCATAAAGCGCAGAAGTGTCGCCATATCTTCAGGCATGGTCCAGACTCCGGGGCGGCGGTCGTTGAGGGGACGCGCCATGTTATGCGCTCCGATAATGTTGATGCCGGGGACGTGTACAAGGTTGTAAAAGTCGATATTTTCAGTTGCGGTTCTGGAGCAGCCGACCAGAGCAAAGCGTCCGAATCTTGCGGTAAGCTTAAGTCCCTGAACGACAGCCTGCGGATTGCCGGTGACTTCAATAACGGAATCAACACCTTTGCCGCCGGTGAGGGCTTTCACCTTGCTTTCAAGCTCCGGATCATCCGGAGAAAAAGCTGCGTCGGCTCCGGAAATAAGAGCCTGTTCACGCCGTTTGGGGTTGAAGTCGAGTGCGATCACAGGATAGCAACCGGAAAGCCTTGCCGTTTGAACCGCAAATTGTCCGAGCAGCCCCAAACCCATGACCATCAGCGATTCGCCGAACTCCGGACGGCAGCGGCGGACTCCCTGAAATCCCATACAGCCGACAACGCAGTAGACCGCATCTTCAGAGGCAAGAGAGTCGCTGGTGATTTTCACAACGTCCCTGCCGGGCATATTCTGATAGTTGCGGTGCTTGCTGTGGTAGCAGAGGCAGCGATCTCCGACGGCGACGTGAGTGACTCCCTCACCGACAGCAACAACTTTAGCTACTGCGCTGTATCCGATGACTGACGGATATTTTGTATTGCCTCCGGCAGTTCTGTTGAAAAGAACGTCCATCTCTGTTCCGGGAGAGATCAGAGTACACTCCGTTTTCAGAATGACGTGACCTGCTTTCGGAGTCATATCAAGTTCTTCAGTAACAAACTCAACCTTTCCGGGTTGGGTGAATTGTATGGTTTTGATCAACATATTACGCCTCTTTACTGAGTGGATGGTGACGGTTTTCAAGCGGAAGTGTTACAGGAGTATGGTTTATTGCTGACTGATACACTCCCACAATCATTTCCAGAGAGTGGATGGCTGAATCGATACCGGCAACCGGTTCCCGGTTTTCTCTGATGGCATTCAGAAGATCCCATGCCGCGCGGCGGTTGTTGTTTGCATAATAGCAGTGAGCGGTATCTTCCGGACTGAATCCCCAGCGTTCAGGATCTATCGGCGTGGAACCGGGAATTTCATCCTGAACCGGCAGAGTTACCTCTTCGTACAGGTTGTTGTCTTCAACCGGAGCCGGATGGTTGCGGCACAGCCTCAAACTGCGGTTTCCTGTATAGCGGATGGTAAGAATGCCCTCTGTTCCGCAGACGCTTATGCCCAGACGTGACGAGGCGCAGCCGGGAACAAGTCCGCGTCTGCTCTCAAATATGCCGTTTACACCACCCTTGAAGCGGAAATGGGCAAATATCTCATCTCCGCCGCACGGTCCGAGCGGTTCAGTCGTTTCCATGATATCGTTTGCAGTGATTTGTTTATCCTGATGCCGGATATCTGAATATACCATTTCAGGCAGACCGAATATCATACAGGCGGCGTCGAAAATGTGAGTTCCGAGGACAAGCATGTCTTCTCCGCCGCCGCGGGTATCCTCTTTGCCGCGCATATAGCAGGTGAGGACTCTGCCGATCTCGCCGGAAGAGATCATCCTTTTCATTTCGGCAAAGGTCGGAGCAAATCGCGCCAGATGCGCCAATTGAACACGACAGTTGTTTTTCTTCGCAAGTTCAGCCAGCTCGTATGCATGAAACAGATCATCTGCCAGAGGTTTTTCGCAGAGAACGTGACACTTGTGTTCGAGTGCGTACTTTATTTCTGTATAGTGTTCTTCAGGCAGACGCGAGCAGAGTACAACGATATCCGGATTTTCACACTCAATCATCTCGTGGTAAGAGGTGTAGAGCTTTTTCGCTCCGGTAAGATGAAAATTTTCTACTGCCTTTTCATTTGTATCAGCAAGGGCAGCTATTTCAACTCCCGGCAGTCCGGTGAAGGCAAAATGGGTGAGGTGTCCGCCGCGACGGCCGCCGCCGGTAGGTCTGTTTATGCAAACTTTCAACATACTGAAAACTTTCTGCTGGAGTGGATAATCACTTCTTCATCGCCGCAAGATAATCATCCATGCGCTGATTGTTCCGCCATACGGTGTCGCGCGGAGTGCGGCTGATTTCCATTTTAAGACCATCGTAGAGCGGCATCATATCCTCCTGCTTCAATCCGGTCACAGCGAGGACTTTGCTGTTATCCACCTCCCGGTTGAACAACCGGGCGTATTCCAGCTGCCAGCGGCTGTTGAGCTGATAGGCATTGGGACACATGATGTTGATGTAGTCCTCTTTATCCACCCAGACCGCTTTGAGATCGCAGATATCTTTGTAGTAGTCAGCTATCTCTCCCCAGGTGCGGCTCTCGGCACTGTTGATGTTGAAGGTTTCCCCCAGAGCCTCTTCATGGAAGAGCAGTTCTGAAATCATCGTTGCCGCATCTTTGCCCCAGCTCAAGGTGGCAGGTTTATCTTTAGCCTGTATCGGAACGACAACCTCTTTGCCGGCAAATGCCCGTCCGACGGTGTCGCGCGCTTCGAGAGTGACCAGCTGGTAGCGCATAAAGCTGTAGGTGGTGGCGGGACGGATGATAGTCCAGTTTTTTCTTGCGCTTGAAGTGATGACATTTTCTCCGCGCGCTTTGTACATGCAGTAGTCATCAGAGTTGATGAGCAGAGGATCTTTGCAGGTGTCGAGCAGGCGCGGAGAGGTTTCTTTTACCGGACACTCAAGATTGTCGTAAACTCTGCCGGATGATGTAAAAATATAGTGCCCTGTGCGGTCGAGTATGTGGGGAAGATAAAAGGGAACATCTGCAGACTTGTAGATGAGAAAGTCTATAACAGCATCGTAATTATTTGCCAGAAGTTCATTGCGGAAATCCCAATCCATGGCGTTTCCGTTATGGCATTTGACGTTGGGGTGATCGCAGGGGATATCGTTGAGTGCCACTGCGTCGACCAGACAACCCTTTTCGGCCAGATACGGAACGACGTAGCGTCCCATTGCTCCGCCCGCTCCCAGTACCAATACTTTATTCGGTTTCATATATTACTCCTTGTACTATTTCTGTTTACTCGTAAATATAAACTTCGAAAATATATTTTCCAGTTGTTTTTGAAAATAATTTTGTAAAAATAGTTGTAAATGATACTTGTTTTCATAATTATTGCAATTATATTGTAAATGAATCAACAAGCGAGGTCACAACAGTGAAGATACAGGAAATCGCCGCATTGGCAGGCGTATCAACAGCAACCGTTTCCAGAGTGTTCAGCCGCCACCCGAATATCCGCAGCGAAGTGCGGGAACGGGTTCTGGCGGTCGCACGGCAGTATGGATACCGTCCGCGTCTTTCAGGAAAACAGAAAAATGTGGTTATAATCGTACCCTACAAGCAGATTTATCCTGTGGCGGAGTTTGTTGATATGGTGACAAGCGAGCTGATACGCGAACTTGCTCAATGCGGCTACCGTATCGAACTTCTGCCTTTGGATAACCTTGAACGCTTGAGCGAAACATCGTTCTGCGGAGCGGTGGGAATAGGTATAGACGTACCGGAGAAATGGGATGAGAAATTTGCTCTTCCATTGGTCATCATTGACAAAAATCAGGAAAAGAGCGTTCCGATGGTATCATTTGTCTGTTCTGATGAGAAACAGGGAATGACTCTGGCTGTTGAACATCTGGCAAAATGCGGCTGCCGTAAAATCGGAGTCATTATTCACGGTATTCCGGGGCAGGGAAACGTCAATATACGGAAAACTGCTGTATTCGAGGCACTGCGTGAGTGCGGACTTCCGTCAGGAGCCAATCTGGTGAGGGTGTCGGTTGCAGAAAATTTCCTTGAAGAGATGGGCAAACTTCTGCAGTACGGTATAGACGGAGTATTCTGCTGCGGAGGTGCGAACTTCGGCGGTATTGCCGCCTACTCTTTGTCGCTTTTCGGCAGGAAAATTCCGGAGGACATCAGGCTGGTAAGTTCAGAACGTCACCATATTTCGCGTTACTGCATACCTCCGCAGACGACGATTTCACCTGATTACAACAGATTGGCTGAAAGTGTGGTAAGTCAGCTCGACGGGATGATAAACGGCAAAAACAATGGAGAAAAGGTGGTTTTGCCTTACAACCTGATTATCCGTGACAGCACGTAGAGATTTGCATTTGCTCAAATCATTTAGTGCGGAGAATTGTCCACTCCGGCGGATTGTGGAACGTAGAGTATTTGATTTTCAGAGAGGCTGATATTTCCGGTTCGTTCCAGTTTCTGTTGTAGTTGTATCTGCCGGACATAAAACGGATGCCGTCAAGCTGATCGACAGTGATTCCCAAGGTCGACAACGGCACTTTTATTGTACCATACCAGCAGTTCTTTTCCGGAAAAAGTCTTGTTTTTGCGGTCATGCCGCACTCTTCTATAAGCTCTTCAAACTCAAGATTGTAGCAGATATAGAACTCGTGCAGATGGATCTGCAGGGCTTTGCCGTTGCAGGATACCTGAAATTCAAAATAATCCCGGCGCGGGGGGACCCAGACAAAAAATTCCAGAACATCCCCCAGCATCCAGTTGGGCTGGAAATCTGCCGTTGCATCGGAGTGTATATCGCTATCCTGAAGTATTGCGCTCAGGATAAGGTTTTCACCATCGCAGGTAACGGCGGAGTATCCGCCCTCCTGCAGAGTTTTGCTTTGGTTTTTGCGATAAGATTTATAGGGTATACGCTCCCGCAGTCTGGCAGATTCCGGCATACATCAGTTTCCTTTGCGTTTGTTGACGAACATGTCGCGGATTTTGGCGGTGTTGTTCATCTGGCAGATGGTTTGGATATTGTTGTCGGTATCGAGGACTTTTGCGACCTGTGCCATATAGCGCAGATACGGGGCATTGGCATCTTTGGGGCAGACACTCAACACGAAAACGTGAGTCGGATTGCCGTCAGGAGCGTCGCACATCACGCCCTCTTTGCTTATACCGATTGCAGAAACAAGATCAGTTGCTCCCTCGGAGCGTCCGTGCGGCAGTGAAATTCCGCCCGGCATACAGGTTGTCACAACTTCCTCGCGGGCGAGGACATCCTCAAGGCACTTGCCGGCATCGGCGAGGCGGTGTTCGTTGTGCAGAACGTCGACCAGTTCACTGATGACCTCTGTTTTTGTTTTGCCGTTGAGGAAAATAACACATTCCGGAGAGATGATCTTATCCATTTTAATGCTCTTGTCGACCGGATTGGAGCGGATGCTGGCAAGCACCTGATCCATGTTTCCGGGGTTGGAGAGTGAACGGAGCTGGGTAAGGCTCTGATGGAGTCCGACGATGGTTTCGTACATAACAGCTTTGATGATGGCGATCTCTTTCGCGCCGGATTCAAAAGAGAAGTGGTTTCCGGTGATGGTGAGAGAGAAGGTTGAGGATTCCTTGCGGAAAGCCATGATTCCTTCGCCGCGCACAAATTCAGAGTGGCGGAAGCCCTCTTTTCTGAAGTTGTTTATCACATCACGGGTGATGAATTCTCTGATAGTTTCAGTGGGGAAGTCGTATTCGACGTGCTGCAGGGCAGCATCCTCTTTTTCGACTTTGACGCCCTTCTTTTTGATGGAAAGCATTGCCGAGAGGATCGGCGGAGCAGCAAGTGTGGTCACCAGAGTCATGATGATCGCAACACCGAAGAGTTCGGCATCGATGACCGGTTTTACCTCGCCGTTGAGTTTCATCATGGTAGTGGCACCGATACCGGCGATGATGAGGGCAACTTCGCCGCGGGGGATCATTCCGGCACCGATACGCAGTGCTCCGATGGTATTGAAGTTCATGAAGAGGGCGGGCAGTGCGCAGCCGAGAACTTTGGCGGCGATGGCGAGAACGCTGTAGATGAGTCCAAGTTTGAGAACGGTCGGATTGCTCATGACTCTGACATCAACCAGCATACCCATTACGACAAAGAAGACGGGAACCAGCAGGTTGTAGACCGGAGTGAGCGGTCTCTGGATGGAAAATGAAATATCGGTTTTGGAAAGGCAGAGACCCATGACATAGGCTCCGACGATCATTGCGAGTCCCGCCTGCTCAAAGAGACCTGCGAGCAGCAGGGCAAGTCCGAATGCGAGAACGGAGAAGTTGACGCTTCCCTTGAAAATCTTGAGGAAAGAGGCGATTTTATGGGCGCAGACAAGGCCGATTGCGGTGACGCCGAGCCAGATGCCGAAGCTCTTGACTGCAATGATTCCGATACTTCCCCAGGCGATTGCGCCTGAATCACCGCTTCCGCCGGCGGCAACGATGCCCATTACCACCGCAAGACAGATGATGCCGAGGACATCATCGATAACGGCGGCGGCGAGAATGGTTGTTCCTTCCGGAGAGTCGATACTGCGCTTTTCAGAGAGGATACGGGCGGTGATGCCTACGCTGGTCGCAGTGCAGAGGATGCCGAGGAAAAGGCATCTGGGATCCATAAATCCGGTTTTGAGAAAGAACATACCCAGCCATGCGCCGAATGCAAAGCTGAAGATGACTCCGCCCAGACCGACGACGGTACCGACCACGCTGTAACGGAAAAACATCCGCAGATCAGTTTCAAGTCCGGACATGAAGAGAAGAATAATTGAACCGAGGGTTGCAAGTCCGTAAAGCTCCATTGAAACCGGCAGAGAACTGCCCGGGATCAACCGGAAAAGACCGTGTTCAAGTCCGTGGAGTGGAAGCGGCAGGGAACCGAGTACGAAAGGGCCGATCAAGATACCGGCAACAAGCTCACCGAGGACGGAGGGAATACGGAGCTTTGATGCAAGCATACCGCAGAAACGGGCAGCGAAAAGTATTACGCCCAACTGAATGGCAAGAATTGATATCTGTGCCGCTGTTGAAAGATTTTCTTCCATAATTTCACCTGATACATTTTTCAAGGCTGTACAGCAGCCTTTTTGTCGCGGCTCCTGTAATATGCCGCTTCAATTTATATTCCGGGTCATCCGATTAATATACACCGATTTTGCTTTTCCGTCAATGACGGGAAAAATATTTTTGCCGAAAAACTTGGGCGTTGCCGCCGGAACCGGCAGTAAACGTCAACGGGTGAAAGAGCTGCGGATTTCAGCAATATCGAGGGCTATTCTCTCTTTGAGCTGATCTGCGGAGCTGAATTTTTGTTCCGGACGGATGTATTTGATGAGTTCCAGAGTGATTTCTCTGCCATAAATATTGCCCTGCCAGTCGAGCAGGTGTATTTCAACTCTGCGCACTCCGACGTTGAATGTCGGGGCAACGCCGATGTTGACGGCGGCGGGATAAGCTTTGCCGTCTATCTCAACTTTTCCTGCGTAAACTCCGTCGGGCGGAACAATGCCGCACTCAACATCAAGATTGGC
>JAZQTR010000208.1:0-26756 GCA_045630865.1 Victivallaceae bacterium | reverse complement strand
AAAAGAAGTTTTTCCCTTCCCCCACATCACAACGCCTTATCAGGAACAGAGCATTATTTTAATACAGTCATTGCAAGTCCGATAATAATGAAGGTGACTCCGACGACTTTGGTGACGGTGCATTTTTCTTTCAGGAAGATGATTCCGAAAGACATACCGATAATAAGTCCGATCTGGCGGAACACCTGAACGTATGAGACATTTGTGACGTAGTTCATTGCTATCAGAACCAGAACATAGGTGAATCCGGCGGCAAGACCGGCGAGCAGCGGAGTCCGGTTGCGCTGCGATATGAATGAGCGGAGATTTGTACGCTCAACCCGGCTGCTGAAAATATAGCTCCAGAGGGCGACAGCCAGCAGCACGCCGCGCGTTGTGTAGTATGTGAGCGACACCACCGTTTTGGAAACTCCCTCTGAACTGGCAAGCATGATTTTTTGAGCCATACTGTCAAAAATCGTATATCCGGTAGTTCCGCAGGCGACAAAAAGAAGAAAGAGCATTTTGCGGTCAAAGTAGTAAGAGAGCCGGAAGTCGGAAAACTTTGCCAGCGGAATCATCATGCATCCGGCAAAAACAGTGACCATACCCAGAACAGCCGTAAGCGTCAAGGGGGAACCGATTCCGAAGCATGAGGTCAAAATCACCGTCAGCAGCAAAGGAAGGCTGCGCATAATGGGATAAGCTGTGGACATTTCCATTGTGCGGTAAGCCCGGCAGAGTCCGAAACAGTAAAGCACGTCGCTCGCCACCGAGCAGAAAGTCACAATCCAGAAATCCGGAGGCATCGAAAACAGCTTTACCGGAGTCCAGAATTGAGTGTGAAGCCAGATACTGGTCGCAGTCAAGCTTGCGATGCTGTAAAAAGCGACGGATGCACTGGATTTTTTAGTCAGCAGATTCCAGGTGGCGTGCAGAGTAGCTGAAGCAATAATCAGAAAAAAAGCAACAGAAGTCATAAAATTCCATCTCCCATCAAACGGTCACATAATATACCATGATTGAAAAGCAAAATCAACTGAAAGAAAGTGATAAAACCATTGCAAAACCGCCCCGGGACAATGCATCTGAACCCGGAGACTTAAAACGGAGTCCGGCAGAGTAAATTACGGACGTAATTTCAGAAAACCGCATTTCTTATTGTCATCTGCCATAAAAAATACAGCCGGAGAGTTGATTTTCTACAGATAAAATGCTATATTTCCGGAGTAATGACCGGCAGCGGCAATAAAATGTAACATTGAGACAGGAACCTTATTGATGAAAACCCAGCTTGTAACCATGCGCGACGGCACGCAGCTGCATCTGCCGGTGGCAGAGAACTACCGTGATTGCCTGACTTTGATCCGGAGCGATATTTTCCGCAGGAACGGCAAAAAGGTTACAGGATTCAATATCCTTATAAAGGCTGTTTTTCACCCTTACCGGGATTTCATGATCTGGTTCCGGCTCTGTCAGCACAGAGGTATACTCTACCCTTTGACAGCCGCCATGTACCGGAAATGCCAGACAATACATCAAATCAGGATCCCGCTGAAAACCAGAATCGGTTACGGCTGTTATCTGGGACACCATATGTGTATTGTCATACATGGCGGAACAGTCATCGGCAACAATGTCAATCTTTCGCAGTTTCTGAATATCGGCTCAAACCGTAATACTCCGGCTGTTATCGGAAACGAGGTGTATATCGGCCCCATGACCTGTCTGGTGGAGGATGTGCAGATAGGCAGTAATTCCACCGTCGGCGCAGGTGCCGTTGTCACGAAAGATGTGGCAGGCAGTACCGTTGTTGCCGGAGTTCCGGCAAAACTTATCCGCGAAGGCGGCAGCAAGCCGCAGCATTGCTGGGAGACAGCTCCTGTTCAGGATTAAAAGCAGCTGTCCGGAAATAAATCTCCCGAAACAGTCCCCCGGAGCCCGTCAATTCAACTTGTGCAGACAACGGAAAGCATTTTTGCATTTGCGCAAGTCCCTGATTATTAAACATTCGCACCGGAACACCAGATTTCTGCAGAGAAAACAGTGTTTTAAACTGCTGACAAATATTCATGATTTATTACAGATGATCTATCGGCACAAGAGGGTTTTCTATAGGTTATTATTTTGTAAAAAAAACGAATTTGACCTTGAAAAACTCCCCGGGGCATGCTACTATAATAACAGCATCATTTTTCTGACATCGGATAAATTGCAGCAATCCGGAGCTGACACCGGACAATATCAGTTTGATGACTGAATAAAAAAAATAGAAATTTCCGGAAAAATTTTTCAAAAATTTACAGAAACTGATTGTAACAAAACATTTAAAAATAAAAAACAAAAGAAAAAAAGAGGTGAAAAATGAGTACACTGTATGTATTCGAAAATGCCGCCCAGGCTGCTCAGGCAAAGCAGAACGACAGCACGAAATACACTGATGCAAATACTTTTTCGAGTCTGGCCGAAGCTG
This sequence comes from Victivallaceae bacterium, assembly GCA_045630865.1. Classification (GTDB taxonomy): domain Bacteria; phylum Verrucomicrobiota; class Lentisphaeria; order Victivallales; family Victivallaceae; genus UBA1784. The sequence continues at coordinate 24,304 of JAZQTR010000208.1, read as the reverse complement.
TAGCAAATGCTTCCGCAAGCGAAGCTACCACCATTGAACTTGCCGCCGGAACCTATGCGGATAATCTTTATTTCAGAACAAAAACTCTGGACTATGATACTACAAAAGGTGTCGGCAGCGTCACCCCCATCGAACAGAAAGCTGACATCACCATTAAAGCCGCCGTGGGTGCTGCTGTCAAAATTACCGGACAGTGGGTACTCGGTGAACGCGTTCAAAATACCACTTATGTAGATGCCTGGAATGCCACTCTTACAGTCGAGGGTGTGACCTTTGACAGTACAGAGCTGGATAAAGCAGGAAATGAAAGCGGCAATTTGTTTACCCCAAATATCAAACAGCTCAATGTCAATAATTGCATATTTACGGGACCCGGCTGGGGCTTGAACAGCAGGGGAAGCTCTCCCTCTGTCTTGAATTTCACCGGTTGCACTATTGAAAACTCCTTCGGACCGAACAATATAATCAGCTTTTCAGGCTGTCATTTCTTTGACTGCAAAGACAGCAATGGCAATATCATCGGCAGTGCCAGTGTAAACATTCAAACCGGCAAGGACGTTGTTTTTGAGAAGTGCGACTTTGACGTCACCATTACGGATCCGGAGTATTATTTGGTCAGAAACAACGGTGGAGTCCCGGTTGTCTTCAGAGGTGGTTCTATTTCTGTTGATATCGCAAAAGATATCGATTTGGTCACCGACTCTATTAAACACGGTGCTGTTCTGGTTCAACGTTCAAGCAGCGAAACATCAGGTGCATGGATTATCGACGGCGTCGAAATCAACATCAGTCAGGACGCTCTGGATGCCGGACTTCTGCTCCGCAAAAACAACAGCAACGGAACCCTGGATGTTATCAACATGACCAGCACTTCCAACAACGTTGACCAATTGCTTACCCACACTTCAGGAAAAGTTGACGCCAAAGAAGTGGATAGTAATGGTGAGACAATCTCTGCTGCGACCTACCTGAATGGCGAATTGAAATCCAAAGAGGTTTCAATCCTCTATTTGAACGGCGAAAAATACACCGGAGACATGGATTACAAAACAATCAAGGCTGCTTCCGGAACATCCACGATCACCGATGCCGATATCAATACCAACGGCCTGATGGTCGGCAACTATGAAATCAATGATGCCCCTGCCGATACCAATGTCAGCGACTCTGCAAAACTCACTCTCTCCGGTGTAACTGCCAATGTTACCGGAAGTGAAGGCAAAAATTCCGGATTGTGGGTCGGCAAAGATACCGGCGTTGAAAACAAAGGCAAATATCAGCTTATCCTCAAAAATGGAACTGTGATTACCGCCAACGGTGCCAGTGTCCGCAACGACGGATACCTTGAAATCAGCGAAGGCTCCATGGTAAATGCTCAAGTCATGCCGGTTGAAGGCGAAGTGAAAATTACCGGCAAAGATTCCGTTTTGGATCTTGAGTCAAGCAATACCTTCGGTGATAATGCCGTCGTCACCATTGAAAATGGCGGAAAACTGGAAGCCACCGACGGCGCAGTGCTCACCAACAATGGTGAACTCTCCATCAATGGCGGTATTATTGATGCAGGCACAGTCAAAGGCAGCGGCAGCATCACTGTCAATAAAGGCAATGTCGTAAAAGGCAAAGCAACCGCATCCACCCTCAACATCGACAATTTGCAGAGCAATATCGTTGTCAACGATAACGTCACGATTACTGGCAGCGTCAAAAGTAATGTTACTGATACGTTTTTTATCGTCGGTAAAAATGTTACTTTCTCCGGCTTCAAACTGAACGAAGGCGTCACTTCTTATAATAAATCTCAAGTGGAAGTCCACGCCGGTGCCTCTTTGAATGTCACAAACGGAACTGTCATCGGTGCCAGCAATCTGTTCGATATTAGTGGAGGCAAAGCAACCATTTCTGCTGACAGTTCAGTTACTACTTCAAACTTCCAAGTCTGGGATATCGCCGGGAAGCCCTCCACGGTGACAATCGACGGTACTGTCAACGCCACCGTTTTCATGTTGACAACCCAGAACGAAAAGAGTTCCAGCTTGACTGTCAACGCCGGAGCGACAGTGAATGTCGGCATCGGTCAGTTCAAACTGCAGACCGGAACAATGACTGTTTACGGTTATTTCAATGGCAACTGCACCAGGGGTGGTGGAAGCTACAGCTGGGTTGGCTCCGGCAAAGCTCATCCCGGCTACCTGACTATTGACGGAACCTATGCTGCAGCAGATAACAACAATGGTAAATTTGTTAATACCGGAAATCAGTATTTCCGAGCCAAAACTGGCACTATCACCCTGCAGAACAATGCTCTTTTTGACTGGAAAGAAAAAGTAATTCTCGAGCAGAATTCAATTCTCACTGTAAAAAGCGGTTCAACTTTCCAAACCGGCGGAGAATTTGGCCACGATGGAAAAGTCACCGTTGACAATGCCACTTTCATCGCCCAAAAAGTCAACAACGCAGGAACCTTCACAGTCAAGGGAACAACTACTCTTTATATCAGCGACTTCAGCGAAAATGCTATCTCTGTAAGCAGCAACGCTATCCTGACTGGCGATATGAACGTGGCAATTTCTGTTTCCGGAACTGCTTCGCTGGCAGCCGACACCGTCTTCAGCGGAAAAATCACCAAAGGTTCGCTCAAAGTTGCCGCAAGCAACACTCTGACCATCAAAACTGGCAGCTCGGCAGCAACTCTGCTGGCCGCCGCCGGTGAATACTCCGATGACAAATTCGGCGATATCACCATCAAGGGAGCTACCAAAAATGCAGAGCTTACCCTGAAGGCCGATTCCCTGAATGGCAACAAGATCACCAATGCCCAGGTCAAAATTACCGATGCCGCTGCCGACGAAGATGTTGATATCAAAGCCGACATCAAATTGAGCGACATCAAAACTGTCAATGGCAATGCTGTCGTGAATGTAAACGGAATCTACTTCTACAATGAAAACGATAACACTTTCGTTCTCAACAAGGTCAACGGAGGAATCGATATCGTCAAGGCGGAAGCGGGTAATCCGGATACTGATTTCTTCCAGAAAGAAGTGGGCAACCTCAGCATCACCGGTGATCTTTCAAAGTTCGACATTACCATGAAAGACGGAAAAACCACTCTCAAAGTCGCAAACGGCGACAGTGCCTCCATCGGTACTGTCAGCAAGAGCAATCAGGGCGGAGTAAACAACGTCTCTGTCGGCAAGGGTTCCTCATTGACCGTCGATACCATCGAGCGCATGGGCAACATTACTGTCGGCAAAAATGATTCCGCAATGAAAGTCAACAAGGCTCTTACAGGAACATCCGCAGCCGAAAAGATCACCGTCGGCAAAGGTTCAAATTTCGAAAGCAAAGATATCGACTTTTCAACCGGAAAAGCCACTTTCAAACTCGATAAGCAGGCCACTGCTCGCATTTATGGCGAATATGTTGTCGATGGCTCCTCCAACACCATCAAACTCGGCGCAAATGCCATTCTGGATATTAAAGAAGGAAGTATCATCAACCGCTGCGGAGACAACTACGACGAAGCCACAGGCATCGTGAAGTATGCTCCGACCAATGGAAGTTCCATCACCCTCGCCAGAGGAGCAAAGATGACCAGCTCCAATGTCATCGGTCTGGAGGGACTTACTCTTGCCAACAGTGCAAAGAGTGATGCGGAAAACAGCACCGCCTTTGATTCCGGAATGATTGCCGGTACCGAAAAGAGAAACGTCATTTCGGTGGGCAACTACTGCACATTCTCTGCCGACAGCATCGACATGTATAACGGCAATGATGTGATCAAAACCGGCAAAGGCAGTGTCGTCGATCTCGGCGCAGTCGACTTCGGTGACGGCAAAGATACTCTTACCATTGGCAGGAACTCCGTGGTGCAGGTTTCCTCCATTGAAGGCCTTGAAACCCTCAATGCCTCGAAAGGATCCAGCATCTGGTTCAACAACGGCGCGGAAGATGCCGACTTTGACGGCATTGCCGGTTCATGGAAGAATGCCACCATCTATGATGATATGGGAGACATCTTCGGCGGCGACGACGGTTCCGGCGCAGTCTACGGCAACGAATGGGATATCTACGATATTGACAGTGCTCTCAAGCGTGTTATCATCGATGAGGAAAGCAATTCCGACACCATTTACCGTGTCTACGAAAAGGGAGTCTGGGATAAAGCTGTCGGAGAAATCACCGATATCACCAGTGAGTACATTAAACTGGAGTCCGGCAAAGAGTATGTGCTTGCAGTTTCAGTCGAAGGAGCTGACTTCAAAAACAAAGAAGATGCAGCCAACATGTACAGCTTTACGCTTCTTGCCTGACAGCTGTAATTAAACGAACAACGCCGTGCAGAAAAAATCTCTGCACGGCGTTTTTTATCCACAAGAAATTACAGCCGGAAAACATCCAGTACCAAAACGCAACTTAAAAAAATATGATCAAACGCCTCTTTTTTTCAGATTACTGATGCAGGAATGCACAATGCATCTTTGTTAGGCAAAGGCATTATTTCCGGACAGCAGCAGACTACTGCTCCTTTTTTCACCTTTATTTTGAGCTTGCCAAGTACGCTGAAATGCTTGGCATCTTCTCCTTTGGGCGTGGAAGACTTTTTGAATTCTATCGGATAAAATCCGTCTGCAGATTCAATGAGCAGGTCGATTTCCTTTTTGTCCTTATCCCGATAGAAATACAACGGCGGTTCATTGTTTCCGGAGTTCCAGTAGGATTTCAGTATTTCTGAAATACACCAGGTCTCAAAAAATTCTCCGCTCATTGCGCCTGCTTCCAGAGTTTCCGGAGTGGGCCAGCGGGTAAGATACGCACATAATCCGGTATCAAGCATATAGAGTTTGGGCGTCTTGACCAATCTTGCTGTAAGACTCCCGGAGTATGGCTGATGCAGATACACGATACGCGAAGAGGTAAGAATCGCCAGCCAGCTTTGAGCAGTTTTATTGTCGATTCCGGCATCTCTGGCAAGTTCGGCATTATTGAGCAGCTGGCCAGTCCGGGCAGCACAGGAACACAGGAACTTATAGAATTTATCAAGGTCATGAACCTTCGTAAGATTGCGGATGTCCCGCTCAAGATAAGTGGCTATGTAACTTGAGTAGAAAAAATCCCGTTCCTGCGGAGTAGCGTTAATAACTTCCGGATAACACCCAGTCCAGATGCGCTTAAACAGTTCGCTTGCACTATCTCCTTTTTCTGATAAAAACTGTATATCCGGCGTAAATGGAATATTGCTCCGGTTTGACAATTCGCATTGAGACAATCCTGACATTTCAAAAATGCCGATACGTCCCGCAAGTGACTCTGAAACGCCTTTCATCAATGGAAAACGCTGGGAACCGGTAAGCCAGTACATACCTTTGGCTTTCGACGGATCCTTGAAACGCTGTTCATCAATGACGATTTTAATATAATTCAGCAGCTCCGGAACATACTGGATTTCATCGATCAGCACCGGCGGAGCGAATTTTTCAATAAAACCTTTCGGATCTTCCTGCGCCAGAATCCGCACGCTTGCATCATCCAAGGTCACATACCGGCGTTCAGGTTCTGCCATACGCCGCAGAAAAGTTGTCTTACCCACCTGACGCGGACCAGTCAGCAATATTGCCGGAAAAAAGTTGCTTCCGGCTTCTATAACAGTTTTCAGTTGTCGTTCAATAAACATATAAAACCTCAATTCTTCGGCTAAAATGGAATACAGTTCCAATATAGCCGACATTTCAGTATTTTCAAGCTGTTTTGCGAGGAAAACACAAAAAACTTCGTCCGAAATGGAATCCAATTCCAAATCGGTCGAAAACATAGAGGGTACAAAAATTCCATTATCTTCAAAATGTCGCGCGACTGCTTCGTTTTAACATAACAATGCAAGTGGTAAAACAATTCTTCATTGCCGGCTTCTTTCAAACGCCGCAAGCGTTCCTTAAACGGCGTTTTGTTTGAGATTTTCCGATCAATATGTCATAAACAAGGGGCATTATCAGCGGACCGGTTGTGTGTTGTAAAAAAATGAGCGTTTTGTTTAAGGTTTGTAAGCGTTTCAGGATGTTTTGAAGCTTTTTGTGTGATATATTATGTTAAACTGCCACTAAATTTTTTTGAGAGGTTTATTATGTCCAAAACTAAAGCTGTTATTTATGATGATATCGACTCCATCAAAGTCGGAGAAGTAACTCTTCCGGAGTGCAAACCCAATCAGCTGGTTGCTGAAACTATCTATACCTTTGTATCCCCCGGAACTGAACTTCGTGTCCTCGGCGGACATTATGGAGCTGCCGGAAAATACCCGATGGTTCCGGGATATTCTGCTGTTTCCAGAGTCGTTTCCTGCGGAAGCGAGGTAAAGGGATTCAGAGTCGGAGATTATATTTCCTGCCGCAACTCCGTTAATTTCGCCGATTGCCGCGCGATGTGGGGCGGTCAGGCAGGTATGCACGTTTACGATACTGACACCGAGAATACTCCGGTGCTGCTTCCGGAGGGCGTTGACGATTATCTTCCCTACTCCGTCGCTGAAGTTGCAGCCATAAGTCTGCGTGGTGTCGAAGCCGCTGATCCCAGTCAGGAAGATACCGCTGTCGTCATCGGTCAGGGTATGATCGGTCAGTTCTCCGCCCTCTTCCTGCGGATGTACGGCTGCAAAGTCGTTGTCTGCGATATCGACGCCAACCGTCTCGAAGAGGCAAAGAAAGCCGGCGCTTCCGCAACCGTAAATCTTTCTGCCCCCGATGCCGAAGAGCGTCTCCAGCGGCTCGGAAACGGCGGCTTCGATATCGTCGTTGAGGCCAGCGGCTCTATTCCCGGAATGATGCTTGCTCACAAACTGCTGCGCCGCAAGCCGCAGAATTACTCCAAAGACTACAAGGTCGAACCCATCCGCTTCTACGGCAAGGATTGGCCCCGTCTGCTGGTTCAGGCAAACTACATCCAGAAAGAGGAAATCGATCCCTTCTTCTTCTTCAAGGGCGAAGGTGTTATTGTCCTTACTCCCTTTGACCGCGGCGTAGAGGATCGTCAGAGAGTTATTGAATACATCAGAAGCGGAAAAGTCGACATCTCCACTTTCCACCAGACGATATGCAAGCCGGAAGCTATGCCGGAGCATTACCGCAAACTGCAGAAAAAAGAGATCATTTCACTCGTCTGTGACTGGCGTTGATTTTTTTGATATTGTCCCGACTGTTGTGCAGAAGTCAGACCGGCGGTGGCGCATTGTGGACAATCTCGTGCCTTTCGGTTGCGCCGCTGTGGTCGAGTACAGTCGTACACGACCACAGCGTACTCGCCGAAAAACACGACCTTGTCTCACACTGCATCCACCGATGCAAACAAGTCGTTTGGCGTAGTTGACAAAACACTGCCTGAATGGTATGTTCAGATGTGCAGTGACAAGTGCTGAAATAGTGTTTTGTATATCAGCTTTACAAAATACAGTGTATAAACAACTTTTTTGACAGGAGTTTTTATTATGAGTAAAATAACCTGGGCCATCATCGGTATCGGACGTTTCTCCCCGAAGCGCGGCGGCGCAAATGCCATCGCCTACGCGCATGCTGAAGCACTGAAACGCAACAGCGACAAATTTGAACTGGTTGCAGGAGCTTCTCTTGAGCAGCAGAACCTCGATGATTTTGCCAGAGAGTATCCCTGCCGCACCTACCTTGATATGAACGAGCTGTTCGAAAAGGAAAAACCGCAGGGCGTCACCATTTCAACTTATGCTCCCGCCCGTGAGGAACACGTGCTGGCCGCCATCAATGCGGGCGTGAAATACATTATGGTCGAAAAACCGCTTGCCCTTTCAAATGCCGCCATTGCCAATATGAAAGCGGCAGCAGAGAAGGCTGGTGCACGTCTTTTTGTCAACTTCCAGCGTCGTTACGGAATGCCTTTTGAAAAAGCAAGAGAGACTTCACTTTCCGGAAAAATCGGCAGAATAACCGAGGTCGACCTGCACCAGCCGTTCAGCAATCTGCTGGATTTCGGTCCGCACTTCGTCAACAGCGCACTCTATTTTCTGGATAATCCCGAACCGGTGAGCGTGACCGCGGTCGCAGATGAAGAGGGACAAAATCCGTGGCACGGAATGTTCGTTGAAAAGCGTATTGATGCCACTGTTTATTTCCGGAACGATCTGCGTTTCAACATTTCCGCCAATCCGGAAAACACGGTGGATACTCCGCTTATCCGCATCAACGGAACCAAAGGTTTTGTCGAACTCTACATGGATAAGGGCGACAAAAACAGTGTTTACTGTTCTATGAGTGAAGATGGTTTTGAAAATCCGGTCTCCGATGAGAACTTTCACCACGGAGATACCGACCGCTACCTCTATTTCGAGCGTTGTTACCGTGACATCGCCAATGCTGTGACCACCGGAGCACCGAGCAGAGTCGACTTTGAACACGGTGCTCTCACCCAGCAGATTCTGCTGGCGATCTATTGCGCAGCGCAGAGCGGAAAAAGAGTAGAGTTTCCCTGCGATTCAGAGCCGGTATTCAGATTTTCATAACAGGGATCCGTTTTATGGACGACCATATTTTACGCAGAAAAATAATCGGCGGTCTTCTCGGCAAAGCTGTCGGAGGAACTCTCGGTGCGCCTCCGTATGAGGGTTGCACAGGGCCTCTCAAACTTAAATTTTACGATCCCGTGCCGGACAAAATGCTTCCCAACGATGACCTTGATTTGCAGATCCTCTGGGCATGCAAACTCAATGATGATTGGAACGGCGTTTTGAGCTGCGAAAATCTGGCTTCCGCCTGGGTCGAACACGTCGGTTTTCCGTGGGATGAATATGGTGTCGCCATCCGTAATGTCAAACTCGGACTGAAAGGCAGGGCGATCGGCACATACGACAACGCATTCTGCGACGGAATGGGGGCGGCAATTCGCAGTGAACTCTGGGCATTCCTCGCTCCGGGCAATCCGGAACTTGCTGTAAAATATGCAGAAATGGATGGCTGCATAGACCACTGCCAAAGCGGACTCGATGCAGAAATACTCTTCGCCGCAATGGAAAGTATGGCGTTTGTGGAAAGTAATATAAATAAAATCATTTCCTGCGGAATATCTTTCCTGCCCCGTGGCTCCCGGCTTAAAAAGCTGGTCAGAGAAACTGTTCAGCTCTGCAAAAAAAGTGATAATGCTCTTTATATACGGCAAACCCTGCGTGACAGATATGCGTGCCACAACTTCACCGACGTTCACGTCAACATTGCCTTTGCCATTGCTGCCCTGATGCTCGGCAGAGGGAATTTCTCCAAAACCATCTGTACTGCAGTGAATTTCGGATGTGACACAGATTGCACCGGAGCGACCGTCGGAGCAATACTCGGCATCATAAATCCTGATTGCATTGAGCAGAAGTGGTTGAAGCCCATCGGCAGAGAGCTGGTCGTCAGTCCGGAAATAACCGGCATCAATCCCCCTGCAACCCTCGATGAGTTTGCAGATATGGTCATCGGTTTGAGGGATAAAATAACCGTCGCAGATGACATGGAGCAGGAAATTGATCCTGAACTTTATGAGTTTTCCGGAACCTGCCGCTACGCGACCAAACTGCGGGCAGGAGATTTCAGAAATTACCCCGTCTGCAAAGACGGAAAATTTGAAGAGGTGATATTCGACGGAAACTTCGTCAATATCGATTTCCGCAGCCATCAGCCTGACAGCTATGCGATTTATGAAATTGAGTTCAACGTCGAGCGTGACGGAGAGTACAAAATTCTCGCTTCAACAACTGCAGGCATGCGCACCTGGGTGGATGAAAAGTATCTGTTCGGTCAGGAGTCGGGACCATTTCTTCCGGCTTTCCACCGCGCTCCGCTCAATCAGATTGCCGTGATTTCTCTTTCACGCGGAAAACACAAACTCTCTGTCGGAGTGACTCCGAACTCTGACGGCATGAGCGAAGCTCCGCTTCTTTTCGCAGTAGGCGGCATGGATGACCAGTATATACCGGAAGCCTTTGCCAGAGCAATCTGCAAATGGGATACAGAAAAATGAAACGCCTTGCCATATTGTTGATATGCGCTGTCACCGCAGCGTGCTGTGCCTCAAAAGTTGCTCCTGAAATCGAGCAGAAATTGAGATCTGTCGATATAGGCAAAGGTGAAATCACACTGATTGAACGGTTGGATAGCGGAGTTTTCCATCACCATACCGGTAAAGTGATGAAAAATCTGCCCAAGTGCATCCGCATCTGTTACCTGCTTACCCCCGGCAAAGATTCTTACATACGCTGCGAGCTCTGGCTGCCGGATAAATGGAACGGCAGAATGTGGGGTATCGGCAACGGCGGTATTGCCGGAAATTTGCGTACCAAAAGTTTCGACTGGTATATGAGTGAGGGAGATGCCGCTGTAACAACTGATATGGGAACATCAAAAGGTGCATATCAGAAACCTGATGTGTGGCTGGATTTTGCCCATCGCTCCACACACTTGATGACGGTGACTGCAAAAAAATTCATCAAAGCCTATTACGGGAAGGAGGTTGAATACTCCTATTTTTCCGGAAGAAGCACAGGCGGCGGTCAGGGGCTGCACGAAGCACAGCGTTATCCGGAGGATTACGACGGAATTCTCTCCGAAGTTCCGGTAGTGAACCGGGTGATTCTGATGATGAATGCGACAAATCTGGATAAACTGCAGAATTACAATGATCTCAAACCCGTTTTTTCCAAACGTCAGTATGAAAATCTTATAAAAGCCGCGCAGGAATACTACAGGGATAAAGATGAGCCTTTCGCTGTAAAAAGAGGTTTTCTCTCTTATCCAGACTACTCAAAAGAAACGGCGGAAAAGATCATAAACATGGCTTCCGCAATGAAACCGGAGTTCACCCCTGACCAGAAAGCCAGATTGCACCGGATCTACGGAGGCCTCGTCGTCAACGGCAAACGGATCTGTCACGGCTCCGTGTTCGGGAATCATATCCGCAACCGCCGCGGAGCGTGGTTTGTCAATTTTGATTACTACTTTGATCCGCCGTCAAAAAACAGTGAGCTTTACAAAAAGACCCAGTTGGTGAATATCGACTGGAAATATATAATGGATTTTGCAAAAAAAATGACGCCTGCGTTCAGAGCGGATAATCCCGACATGAGCAAGTTCAGCAGCCGGGGAGGTAAAATCATCATTATGTCCGGCGTTGATGATGTGATCTGCCCTGAAGCGATCATCACTGATTACGTCAATAAGTGTATCGCTTTTTGCGGAGGTCTGGACAACTTCAATAAATTTGCCCGTTATTACATTCTGCCGGGACGCCCTCACGCTCAAATCGAAAGCCGCGGAGTCAGAAAACTGCTCAACATGAAGCGGGTCATCACCGACTGGGTGGAAAAGGGGAAAGCTCCGGAAATACTCGATGGAATTATGGCGGATAACACCATTCTGCCTGTTCCTCCGTATCCGAAGAGAGTCAGAGGAGATCAGGGCAACTACACCTTTACCGATGACGGCTGCATCAACAGAGAGCCGATGTGCGAAAAATACTGGTGAACAATATGAAAAAAACATTATTCGTTATGTGCGCCGTATCAGCAGTGTTGAGCTGTGCAGCGGCAGAGAAAATCCGGGCTGTTTACGGAGAAGTGTGGCTTCCGGATAAAAGAGACCACATACAGGGTATCTGCGCAACAGCAGAAGCGATTTATTTCGGATGCAACAGAACTGTCATAAAACTCGATTGGAACGGCAGGGAAATAACAAGAGTCTCTGCTCCCGACCACACCGGCGACATCTGTACTGCCAACGGTAAAATATACTCTGCTGTCGGCTACTATGTTGATGCAAACAGAAAAATACGCAAGGGGTATATTATTGAATACTCTCCGGATCTTGTTGAGTTGAAGCGTAACAAATTGGATATCCCCATCGACGGACTTGCTGAACTTGACGGATTTTTTTATTGCGGAGTCGGCGGTGCCGGCAAAAAATACCACCGTGTCAACAAAGTGGCAAAAATTCCGGTAAAGTTCGACAAAAAACCGGAGATATTCGACGTTGACTGCGGACACGAAACAATGTATGGACCGCAGGCGATATGCAGTGACGGCAAACAGATTTTTATGAGCTACTATGCCAGATATGATTTGAGTTCAGTTCATAATAAAGACATGAGCCTTGCCGGAGTCCTTGATTTTTCCGCCTGCCTCGGATTTGAGCCTGTCCCCGGGAAAGAGAGTGTTTTCATGCGCCTTATTGTGACCAAAGAAAATAAAACGGCTCCCAGACTTCAGGCTTTCAGAATAGACTTTTTCAAGTATGAAAACGGAAAAATGGTCAATATAACAAAATACAATAAAACTGGAAACGTGTCAAAATGAAGAAACTTCCGATTGTGTTTGTTTTTGCTCTGCTGGCAATTTTTGCCGCAGGCGCAAAGGAGATAAAAGTTGCTCTGGCGTGCAGTTCTGCCTGCGAAAGTTACCGGCAGAATCCCAATGTTGACTGCGACCCGCGCCGTGTCTGGGGATGGGGTGAGGTGCTGCAGGGCTACTTCAAAGAGAGTGTCAAAGTCCTTAATTTCGGCAAGTCGGGCAGAAGCACCGTTTCTTTCCGCTCCGAGGGATGGTGGGATAAGCTTCGTGCCTCAAAACCTGATTATGTCATCATGGCTCTCGGAGCGAATGACAACAAAAAAGGTCCCCGTTACACCGATGCAAAAACAACCTACAAAGATAATTTGCGCCGCTATTATAAAGAGGCAGAGGCCATCGGAGCTAAAACCATTTTCGTTACTCTCAACCAGTCTATGTACCGCAACGCCAAAGATGAACCGGCTTTTATGAATGGAAAAGTGTGGCGTCCTGACCGGGCTCCTTACTCACAGTCTGTGCGTGAGGTTGCGAAAGAGTTCAATGCCCCCTGCCTTGACCTTTTCGTTGAGCAGGCGAAAGCGATGGAGCTTATCGGCGAAGAGGAGTGCGCTAAATTTTACTGCATACAGCGCAAAACAGACCGTTATGATCCCAGTCACACCAATATCATGGGAGCGCATTTCCTTGCCAATATCATTGCGACAGAGCTTTCCAAGGCAGACACTCCGCTTGCCGGAGAGATCAATACCAAACGTCTGTGGGCGTATAAACTCGAACCGGTGAGAGTTCCGCCGGAGCAGCGTAAAAAAATTGCCCGCAAACAGCGTACCGCCGAAAGTTCAAAAAAGGCAGCTGCCGATAAAGCCGTCAGCAAAAAATAAATATTGTTTGCGTCGATCTGACTTCTTTACAACAATTGTAAATAAAAAAAGTCCATTAATGTCCCGCAACTTGTGATAACAGCACAAAAAATACTGTTATCATACTTGGCACATCGCATCAAAATATATCATTAAGGCAATGTTTTGCCAAGTGCGCACCGGCTTGTATGCAATCGGTGGATGCAGTATGAGGCAAGGAAAGTGTTTTGCGGCGAGTACGCAAGGGAGCATATGACTGTATGTGACCGCAGCAACGGAGCAGCAAGGCACTTTCATTGCCCATAATGCGCCACCGACGGTCTGATTACTTCACAACGCTATTAAGCTTTCTTGCGCATTTCTGCCGGAGTTATTCCGAACTTTTTTTTGAAGCTGCGGTTGAAATGCGGCAGGCTTGGTATTCCGCAGTTGTGGGCGATGATGTACACCGGATGATTGCTGTTCTGAAGCATAGTCAGTGCGATATTCAGCCGCAGATCGAGGATGTACGATGATGCCGAACAGCCCATCGCTTTAAAGAAAAGCTTTCTGAAATTCGATGAACTTGAATAGCAGAGTTTTGCCAGTTCTCCTATTTCGATATCATTGGTAAGATTTTTGTTTATGTACTCAATGGCAGGAGTGATGCGCTCGACATCATTATACGAGTGGCAGTTGGGATCAGCATCATCAAAATCCAGCAATCCGTTTCTTTTTGAAAGCAGAACAATCTGACTTGCGAGCAGACGTATATAATCACAACTTGCGTAAGGTTCGTCTCGTTTTTCAAAGAGCAGTTCTTTGATTTTCTCACACAGCTGCGGATACTTCTGACCGTCGATCACGTTTCGGAAATCGCTGCCTCCGATTTTTGAAAGTTTTTCTGCCGCCTTGAAATCGGTGGGGACATTTATCAGAAGTTTTACTATATCAAGATGAACAAATCCCCAGTAACATACCGAATCAGGATTGGCTTTGGCAATATGGATTTCCCGGTCGCTGATAATAACAGCATCATTGGCTTTGAACGGCAGGATTTTGCTGCCGACCAGAAAGACTCCTGCGCCGGAAAAACAATATCCAAGTTCCAGACAGTTGTGTATATGGGGAACTGTTTTGGGATGTTCGTTTCTGGCATTGAAATCAACCGGAGAAACCGGAAATCTCCCTTCCAGTTCAAAACTTTCAAGAATACCTTTTTTTACCGTTTCCATTGAGCGTTTAGGCAACTTTTTTTAATCATTTAGCATAGGAAAAAGCTTTGTTGATGAAATATAATATATCAAAGTAAGTTTTTCAAGTCGTATGTTTTTATTTTAATGAAATATCCGGTGACGTTGGAATCTGCCGGATAAGCAAGAAAGGGCAAAAATGAAAAAGCTTTTTACTCTCATAGAATTGCTGGTTGTCATTGCCATCATTGCAATTCTTGCCGCCATATTGATGCCGGCACTTTCGTCTGCTCGCGCAAGAGCAGCGTCTACTTCATGTATAAACAATCTCAAACAGAATGGTTTGGCTATCCAGCAATATGTAGACGCCAACACCTGCGCGATCATGTATTACGATACCGGCGGCACCGGCGGAGAGCTTACCTATTTGCGCCTGCTTACAAGAGTCACCTCTCCCTCCATGACCACTTCAGTCGGCAAAAAATTCGGAGCGATGAACCTGATAACCAATCCCAGGCAGGTGATGTGTCCTTCCGCCGGCCCTGACCGCTGGGTCAAATGGGATCAAACCTACGGCTGCATCAACGATTACCGTGTTATGCCGCCTGATACGGTTATGACCAAATCAGAGTGGCAAGCATGGAGAAAGAATTTCAACGCCAAAGGCAACGGTTCATGTGTTTACAGACCGCAGTTTGTCCATCGTCCGTCAACTTTCTTCTGGCTCTGCGACTCTTATTCCAGCAACAAAAAAGGACAGTACTACCGGGTTTTCCAAACCGTCAACGAGCTTCCCTACGCCATCCACAACGGACGGATCAACATACTGTTCGCCGATGGTCATGCAGAGCTGCTTGATCCATACGAACTCGGCAAAAAGTTTCCGGCAAACGAGGGCTGGGTCGGCAAGCAGGCGTTCCTCGCCGACGGAACCAAAATTGCATTCAACTGATACAGGCGGTCTTTTTTCCGGCAAGCAAAATGAAGCACTTTCTTGTGTCGATAATCATCTGTGCCTCTTCTGCATTATGGGCAGGAAGCAATGCTGAATATCAGATGCTTCCTGTACCAGACGGCTCAAAGTGTGTCGAAATTGCCAACGGCTATCTGTTTTCAGGCGGCAAACGTCACCTGACGGTTTTCGATATAAGCGATCCGCGTTCCCCCCGTAAAACGGCCGTGCTTGAAAATACCGGCGACTGCCGGCAGATGGTACACCGGGGAAATCATCTCTATATCTCCCAGCGGGAGTCAGGAATACTTATAGTTGATATTTCCAATCCGGCAAAACCAGTGAAAGCGGGATTTTTTGCCACTGCAGAACTGGCAACCGGACTTGCAACTGCCGGAAACCTGCTCTTCTGCGCCCAGCGTATTTTCGGAGTTGAAGTCATAGATATCTCTGATCCGGTCAAACTCCGTCCGCTTGCTCTTCATCGTACATTTGAAGCGCAATCATGCACTTTCAAAAACGGTTTTCTCTATGTGGGAGACTGGGAGGATGCAAAACTCACAGTTATAGATATGCGGAATCCGGTAAAATCACGCACAGTGTTCACCCATGATCTCGATGGTTACGGAGATGGCGTATGTACCGACGACAAGTTCTGTTACGCAGCGACCGGTCACCACAAACAGAGCGGCAAACCAGAAGAGCGTCATGGTCGCGGACACGGATTGGAAATATTTTCCATCGCCGATCCGGCGAAACCGCAATTTGTTTCCCGCATTGATTTTCCGCAGCTCTACACGCTCGGCAACGACTTCTGGACCGTCAGGGTGAGCAAAGACACCGCAGTCGTCGCTGACACCCACAATGGAGTGTTTATCATCGATGTAACCCGCCGTGAAAAGCCGGAAATCAAACAGCATGTAACTTTTCCACCGGAAGGTAAATCAAAACGGAATGCCTGCTGCGCAGATATTGAAATCGGCAACGGTGTTATTTATGCTTCAGTACTTAAAACGGGTGTTGCCGTAATTCCTGCAAAAGGGATAATCCCGAACACACCGCATCCGGATTTCCACATTCAATGCTCACCTGATGAAAAAAACGCTTTACCCGGGTGGAAAAGATACGATGCCGGACATGACGTGCGCCGGGTCGCTGTCCAAGGGGACACCGCTTACACCGCTTCTTCAATGGATGGTCTCAAAGTCGTTGATTTGAACACAGGAAAAATAAAGCAGTCATTCCCCCTGGCCTGCGCCTATGATGTATCGGTAAAGAAAAACCGCCTCTACTGTGCCGCCGGAGCAGATGGTATTGTCACATACAAGATCAACAGCAACGGAACTCTCACCGAAATCAAAAAAGTCAAAGCGTTCATCCGTCCGGGGACAGGTGTGATTTTTTATCCGAAACCCCAGTTGATAATGGCTCCGACTGCAGGCAACACGCTGTTCTGGTCTGACCGGGGCGGCTGGGTCTGTATCTCTGATGCAGATAATCCGCAAAAAATCCTTGACCGCTGCCGCTGGATACGCATCGTTTACGGAGACGCACTGCCCGATGACGATATAAACGGAATCGTTCCGGTACACTTCTGCAACTTCGGCACATACTGGTATGATTTGAAGGGCGGCAAAGTTACTGTTGCCTCCCGGGATGACTCTATGAAAGATGTTTCCGGCAGGGCAAAAGGAGGCTTGATGGAGGCGTGGAGCGTACTTGACGGGAAATTTTTTGCTCCGTCGCAAAAAGGCATCACCATTCTTGATCCGACAGAGCTTGGCAAAAACTTCAAGACCTATCCTGCCGCAGGCATGGGCGGCTCTGCCTCAATTTACGGAAAAAATGCGGTCATAACCGACCGCCGGGAGGGAACAGTCAAGGTATTTGATATTTCAGATTTGTCAAATCCGGTCGAAAAAAAGGATTTTTATCTGAAACTGCCGGGCACTCCCGAAAGAGCAAAATTTTGGAAAGGTCACATTGTGATTCCTGCCGGAACAGACGGTTTGCTGGTTTCTGAAAAACAGATTGAAAAATAGGAGTATTTTATTGTGCATTGGATCGATTGGCTCATTATGATACTGCCGTTTCTGGTAGTATTGTTTCTGGCAATATACGCAGGAAGATTTGTCCGTGGCGTTGCAGACTATCTTGCCGCCGGACGTGTCGCCGGACGCTACGTTATCGCTGTCGGTGATGTTTCCGCTATGTTGAGCGTCATAACCGTCGTGGCTGCGGTTGAAGCCAAGTATCAATGCGGGTATGCGATGTCTTTCTGGGAAATAATTATGCTTCCCATCGGAACTGTCATGAGTTTGAGCGGCTACTGCGTTTACCGGTACAGAGCTACCCGGGCTCTGTCTATCGGACAGTTTCTGGAAATGCGTTACAGCCGCTCATTCCGTGTCGTCGCCGCAACCATAAGAACCGTGGCAGAGATGCTCACCAATGCCATCGGACCTGCTGTTGCGGCAAACTTTTTCATCTACTATCTCGGACTTCCGCACCGCATCAATGTATGCGGTATAAATCTGCCGACTTTCGTGCTGTTCACCTTCATTTTGCTGGTTACCGCCCTCGTAGTGATCTGGCCGGGCGGACGCATTTCTCTTATAATCACAGACTGCTTTCAAACGCTGATGAGTTATCCGGTGTTTGTGGTGGTCGTCGGGTATGTGTTTCTGCATCTTAACTGGGGACGTGATGTGACTCCGGTTCTGATGGATAGAGTCAGGGGCGAAAGTTTTATCAATCCTTATGATATCAGCCATTTGCGCGACTTCAATATATTTGCTCTCATCGTCACAGTTGTAAACAATATCCTCAACCGTGCCAGCTGGATCGGTAATGATACCACAAGTTCCGGACGCACTCCCCACGAACAGAAAATGGCTGGCGTTCTCGGAGCCTGGCGAGGCGGATTGTCCTATATGATGAATATGACGCTTGCGCTTCTGATCATCTGTATGATGGCAAGTGCGGCATTTGCCGACAAGGCACGGAATATCCGCAACCAGCTCTCCGGCAGAGTGATAACTGAAATCGTCGAAGATAAGGTGACAGCAGACAAAATCAAAACCTCTTTTGAACAGATTCCGGTTCAAAAACACCGCATCGGAATCGACGCTCCGCTTTCCCGCACCAAAAACCTTGATACGCCCTATCTTGAAACTGCCCACAAAGAGTTGAAAGCGGTGTCCGAAAGCGAAGCACAGGCAAATCTGAAGTTTCAAAAGTTCCGCAGCCTGTATCATCAGATGATGATGCCCATGGCTTTGAAAAACATCTTTCCGTCAGGACTGGTCGGAGTTTTCGCGCTTCTGATGATTATGCTGCTTGTCTCCACTGATGACAGCCGGATATTCAATGCCGCCAGCACCGTGGTTCAAGATATGATACTGCCCTTTTTCAAAACTGCTCCGAGTCCCCGAACCCATATTCTGATGGTTCGTCTGGCATCGGTTGCAGTTGCCATACTCTTTTTCGTGGTGGCAATTTTCTTTACCCAGCTGGACTACATAAATATGTTCATCACCATTATGTGCAGTCTGTGGCTTGGCGGAGCAGGCCCAATCATGGTATTCGGCCTGTACAGCCACTTCGGAAACACGGTCGGTGCATACTGCTCTCTTATTTTCGGTTCAGGACTCTCTCTTGCCGGATTGATTTGTCAGCGCAACTGGGCGGATGTGATCTATCCGTATCTGGTCGCCAATAACCTTGACAAGGCGGTCGGAAGTTTCCTTGAAACGGTATCTGCACCGCTGAATCCTGTGGTTGTCTGGCAGATGGATGCGGTGAAGTTTCCGATAAACAGCTACGAAATAAGTATGATCGCCATGCTGTCCGGAATCATTGCTTATGTTACCGGCAGTATCATAACTTACCGCAAACCCTATAATCTTGACCGCCTGCTTCATCGCGGTGCGTATGCAGAAAATGGAGTTGAAACACCGAAGTTCTCGTGGCGTCCGGCATCCATTTTCAAAGCTGTCATCGGAATTACTCCTGAATACACAAAGGGTGACAAAATCATTGCCTGGAGCGTATTTATCTACAACATATTCTACAAACTCATCCTCGCCTTTGCCGTCATTGTCATCTGGAACAAAATATCTCCGTGGAAACCGGAGTGGTGGGGCATTTATTTCCTCGTGGTCATGATGATAATTCCGGGAGTAGCCGGAGCGATTACCACCGTCTGGTTTATGCTCGGCGGAATAATAGATTTGCGCCGTCTCTTCCGTGACCTTGCCCACAGAGTGGACGATCCCAGTGATAATGGACAGGTGACAGAGGCAACTTCTGCCGCAAACAGGGAATAACTTCAGGGAGATTTATCAAATATTATGAAAAAAATTGTTATTCCGGTATTGGTTGCCTTGTGTGCCAATGCGTATTGTGACGTCAGACTTCCGGCAATCTTTTCCGATCACGCAGTTTTGCAGAAATCAAAATCCACTGTCATTTTCGGAGAAGCTCTGCCGGATGAAAAAGTTACAGTGTCATATCGTGATATGACTTCATCAACCGTGACCGGCAAAGACGGCAGATGGCAGGTTTCCCTTGACCTGTCAAAGTGCGACGGCAGCAGTCATACGCTTGTGGTCAAAGGAAATAACACCGTTGTGTCAAATGATGTTATAACAGGAGACGTCTGGCTTTGCGCCGGCCAGAGCAATATGCGTTTTACCATGCGTAACGTTCTTGATGCAAAAACTCATATAAAAAACTCTGCGAACAATAAGATCCGCAACTTCATTGTACAAAATCCGATGCCGTTTGCCAATGGTCCCCGGGGAGTTCGTCCGCCGTCATTTGCCGTCGGCAAGTGGGAGATCGCTTCCGCCAAAACCACCGCTTCGTTTTCTGCAGTCGGCTACTTCTTCGCCAAAGAAATCAATCAGGCAACCGGTAAGGCGATTGGATTGGTCGATCCATCCATCGGCGCAAGCAGTATTGAGTCGTGGCTGAACAGAAAGACGCTGCTGAACGAACTCTCTGCCGCAGTGGCAAAAGAGACAAAACAGCGCGAAGTTGACTACGAAAACTATCCTGCAGTCAGCGGAGAATATGTAAAAAAATATCTCAAGTGGGCAGAGCGTTGCGGACGAAAAGATACTCATGCCCGGAACACCATCCAACAGCTGGCTTGGGGAAAACCCGAAGAGCTGAAAAGTTCGCACGGGGGCAACGGAGTGTTCTGGTTCAAAAAGAAGATCAACATCCGCAAGGAAGATATTGTCAACCGGTATGTCAGAGTAAAAATGGGGTATCCGAATACTCCGGCCATGCTTTTTATCGACGGAAAAAATGCCGGAGTTTTTTCCCTTGAGCAGGCGACTGCCAGAGTGGAATTCAAGGTTTCTGTTCCGGAAAGCATCGCATACGCCGGTGAACACGAGTTGGCGTTGCGTTTTTATGTTCCGGAAAACAGTTTTCTGATATCCACTTCCGTAACCACAGGCGGCAGCAGGGTAAACAACCGCAATTGGCAGTCGGCAACAGAGAAGACGTTTCCTGTTCTGACCGCAGAAGCACTCAAAACAAAGCCGGAAAAGATAAAATCAAAAGCAACACCCCAGACGCTGCCGGGACGTATTTATGACCGGAAACTCTATCCGCTTTTACCGCTGACCATGAAAGGAACGCTCTGGTATCAGGGAGAGGCGAATGCGGACGAGACCCGTTTCCTCTACGGAGAAATGTTGAATAGACTTGTCAAACAGCTGCGGGCGGAGTTCCGTAATCCGGCAATGCCGTTTATCGCAGTTCAGTTGACTTCATTCCATAATAAATCTGCCGAACCGGATGATGCAGGTTTCTGGAGTGAAGTCAGAGCTCAGCAGAGCAGAGTCGTAATGGAAAACAAAAACGTGTTTGAAACAGCCACTTACGATCTTGGCGAGGCGAAAGATGTGCATCCGATAGAAAAGCAGAATGTCGGCAAACGGCTGGCGTTGATCGCCCTTGCCAACTGTTACGGTCAAAAGGATATCAAATGGCAGTGTCCCCGTGCGGTATCAGCAATCAAACAGAAAAACAAAGTTATCGTAACATTTACCGGAACATACGGAAGATTGAAAGCAGAAAAATTGCCGGAATTTTATTGGCTCAATCGGACAAACGATAAAAAATCCACGTTGGAAATAAACAGACCGTCAAGCAAACTGCAGGGCTTTGCCTTATGCAACAGAGACGGCAAATGGTTCTGGGCAGATGCAGAAATTAAAGGAGACACAGTGATTGTAAGCAATCCGGAGCTGTCCGATCCCGTAAAAATAAGATACGCCTGGCAAGACAACCCTACAGCCAACCTGACAAACGAGAGCGGACTTCCGGCTTTTCCGTTCACATTCGAAATAAAGGAATAATCGTTTCAAAAATTCAGGTGGATTTTTTCAATCAAAAAACATCCAATGCAAAACTGACAGTTTTGAAATTCTCCATTAAAACTGCCTGAATATTACACTTTTTCTACCGCAAAAGACTCTTGCAGATTTCTCCACAAGCGGACTTGTGACAAGACTCTTTACAGAGGGCAACGATGAGGGCGTGGTATTCGTTGTAAATGGCGACGTCGGCAGGCAACGCATCCATAAAAATCTTTTGCAGAATGTCGTAAAACAAAGTTCCGTCAAGGAGCAAATGTCGCTCCGCCACCCGCCGGGTGTAGGCATCAATGACAAAAATCGGCTTATTGAAAGCATAAAGCAAGATGCTGTCCGCAGTTTCCCGACCGACACCCTTGACAGAAAGCAGCTCTTTCCGCAAAGCCCAAACATCCGCCGGCTGCTCAAAGGCGGATTCACGCTCAAGCATAAACGCCGCCATCGCTTTCAAATAAGCGCACTTCTGCGTGAAAAATCCCGCCGGACGAATCAACTCCTGCAAACAGTCATCTGAAGTTGCCAAAACCTTTTCAGGAGACATTACCCCAGAAGCAAGCAAGTTCCCGATAGCCTTTTCAACATTGGTCCAAGCAGTGTTCTGGGTCAATATTGCCCCGACAATGATCTCCCACCGTGCGCCCGTCTGACAAGGCCACCAATCTTGCGGCCCGTAATAATCAAAAAGAATATCAAAAAGTTTGCGGATGGGATTCATTATCATTCACAAAAACAAGTAATTTTTCTTGTGACCGCCCAGTTTGGGAGCCATTTTTTCGGCGGCGGCTTGCATGAAAACGGGATCAAGATCCCGGGCGTGTTTGGGACAAATGTCCCGACAGCGCATACAACTGATACAGCGGTCTTTATCGGTCTTGCTGGGATCATTTTTGTCGATCGCTCCCACCGGACAGCCGGTAGCACAAATTCCGCAATTATCGCAAGCATCATTAGCTTCGGGCTTGAAAGGAATGTTGGCAAGTTCCTTGTATGTGCCATGACTTCCGACAAGGAGCAAATCTCCGAAAACGCCGCTATTAAGTTTTGCAGAAATCTTGCGGGCAAATTCCGCAAGTTCTTGGGCATCATCTTTATCCGGACGACCGGCGGCAAACTGCCGAAAAATGGAATGTTCAGCCACGGCAGCAACCGCCGCCACACAAACAAATCCGCAACTTTCAAGGGTGTCCTGCAATTCGGTCAAAGTATCGTCCCACTCCCGATTGCCGTAAACACAATTCAAAATCGCTTTTGCCCCATTGCCTGCAATCTTTTTGATCCGTTCAACAGCAATCTGCGGAACACGCCCGGCAAACGACGGAACCGAAACCAGACAAACATCACCGGTCTGCAAACTCATCTTTTCAATATCACAGCAAATATCCACCTCGCAAACCTCGCCTCCGAGATTGCCAGCCAATATATCCGCCACCTTCTTCGTCCCGCCCGTCGGGCTGAAATAAATATTATAAAGCATTTTTATCCCTCTCAATCTTTTGTAATTTCAATTAATCTTTCAAAGGCAATCAGCATCCACTCTCTGGTTTCGTCATCATTGATTGCGCCCCATTCCAATTTGCACCGCCACCGCCAGTAAGAAAAAATTGCAGTCCCGAGAAACGCCACATCATCAATAGTACCGATGACTGTTCTGATATTTTCCGGCTTTTCTATTTGTATTTCCGGAAATGCGGACTTTGACGATTCTCCCATATCGCTCTTGAATCCAAGAGCAAAACATTCATCAGCGAATACTTTTTCTTCGATGTCACGGCTGCGCTCAATAAATTTCTCCCGCCATTTAATGGCAAAATTATAAACCATTTTTCTGCAACAGCTGGAATATTTCAATATATTTGAGTTGAAAGTCTTTTCCGCATCTTTCATCAATTTACAAAAGTTCGTCCAATCGGAATCTTGTGGAACATAAAAGGCAAGCGTTCCCATTTTTCCGCCATAGCCGTAAAGTTCTTTATTGGGCTTTATTGCACAATCACTCCGGGTGGGATGCAACAAAAATCCTAGATCCTTTTGTAAAACGTGCATATATGAAATAAGCTGAAAGCGGTCTTCTCGGACAACGTTCTTGGCATCAAGCTGTTTATATTTGGCATCCAGCACAGAATTTTCGCCAATAAAGTCAGGATAAATCCGACCGCTGTTATCGGTAAACAAGTACCGCCGACCTTTACCGGTTTTATTTTCCGGATGTTCAAAGCCCATCGGCTTCAATAATGTTGCCAGATACTCTTCCCAGAGCCACGCTCCATCAAAAACAATTCCCCGGATATGGTTATCATCGCTGCCGGTGGAAACTTTATCGTGCCGCAGAATTCTCAAACACAAATCACGCAAAAATGTGTATTCGGTAAAATACGGATGATTTGCCCCGCGCAAATTCTGAAAAATCACCTTGTTGCGGTCTTGTGCGTTATAGGACGGAGTAACCTCGGTAATTTGAGCAACGGCATTTTTTATTTCGTCATCACTGTTTATAATAACCGCCCGCCGCTTGTCCGCTTTGATAAACTCTATGGTGTGCCGGATAAGCTGCATAACGGGGTTATCGGCAGAATATTCCCGCATCC
>JAZQTR010000207.1:0-5812 GCA_045630865.1 Victivallaceae bacterium | reverse complement strand
ACTTCCTGCGGCTGCCAAGCCCACGGTTGTTCCGGTACAGCCCGCTGTCGCGCCTGCCGCAACTCTGGATGACACTGTTACCCGCAAGACCACTGTTATCGCTCCTGCGCCTGCCGCAGAGGATGACAAGACTGTCAAAATCAAGCGTCCTGCCATTGCCAAACCTGCCGCTGCTCCCGATCCCAAGCGCACTGTGAAGCTCGATGCCATCAGCACTCCTGCTGCCGCGCCTGCGACTCCTCCTCCGGCTCCCGCTGCAGCTGCTGCGCCCGCAACTCCTCCTCCGGCCCCTGCCGCTCCTGCGACGCCCCCGCCGGCTCCTGTTGCCGCTGCTCCTGAAGCACCCAAACCGGCTGCTGTTCCCGAGCCGCCCAAGGCCGCACCGGCTCCCGCTCCTGCACCGGCTCCCGCCGCTGCCGAAGCCCCCAAAAAGCCGTTTGCTCCCGTGCTCCCCGTTGCCGGAGACAAGCCCAGTGTCTTCTACACTGTGGTTGCGGCTCTCGCACTGGTGCTGTTGATTGCTTCTGCGGCTGTCACTGCTTCCCAGTACCTTGATTTTGATCACAAAATCGACATCTACAATTACATTCCCGCTCTTCCCCACGCCGGAAAGTAAGAACTGTAAAAAATAACATGTCAACGTGCCGTTTGCTCTCACTGTGAAAAGAGTTATCCGGCACGTTTGTTTTATCTGCAGAGTATGAAGATAGTACACTTTTCCGATCCCCACGCCGGAGGCGGTGCCGAAGATTGGCTCGCTTACTTTGATAAACGCTGGGTTGGAGTTTTCAATTACCATTTCAGACGCCGTTTCAAACACGATTTGAGTAAACTTGAACTGGCGGTTCAGTATATTCTGGACACCCGTCCGGATGTTGCTGTCTGCACCGGAGATCTCACCAGTGCCGGACAGCCCGGAGAGTTCGCCAGCGTCATAGAGGTTCTCAAGCCGCTGCGCGACTCTGATATCCCGCTGATTTACATGCCGGGAAATCACGATTGTTATGTGCGCCGTCCCAAGTGTGTGAAAGCGGTGAATGATGCGGTGGAATATCTTTCCAAAAACCGTTTCAGGTTCAGCGACTATCCGGCGTTTGCCGATATTGGAGATGTGCGTTTTCTTCTGCTCAACACCAGTGCGCCGTCGAATCTGCTCTGTTCATGGGGATTCGTGAAGAAAGAGGATTCCGACCGGATACGCGCTTTTTGTGAAGAGCCTGAACGTCCGGAGCAGGTCAATATTCTGCTCTCACACTATCCGATGTACGAAGATCACCCCATTCTGCGTATGCGACACCGCCTTTTCGGACAGCAGGATATCCTCAAATTGATTGAGTCCGGAGCAATAGATCTTTCGCTTTGCGGACACGTCCACAAGCCCTATCTGCGCCGCGACGGGGAAGGCCGTCCGCTCGAAGAGTGCGCCGGAAGCGTCACCCGCAACGGCTCCATGGTTGAGATAAACGTGGAAAACCGCAAGTTCGATTTCCGTACGATCACGTTGTAAACGAAAAAACGCTGTCAGTTGTTTTCTTCCGGCAGCAGGTCGTAGGATGAGTAACTGCGCCGGTATTCTCCCGGGGGCAGGGAGGTGAACTGTTTGAAGGTGCGGTAAAATACCTCGATGTTCTCAAATCCGCATGAGTCGGATATCTCTTTTATGGACATCGAACTTTCTTCGAGCATCCGCCTTGCTTCGGCGATCCGGCACTCGATGATGAAGCTGTGCGGAGTCATTCCCAGTTCGCGCTTGAACTCCGTAAACAGCTGATTGCGGCTGATTCCGGAAATACTGCACATCGTCTCAATGCTTATTGCCGATGAGAGATTCTTCTCGATGTGGTGGATGAGCTTGTAGAGTTTACTGTTGGCTGATATCCTGCCGGTTTCCGGCATAACGGAGCAGTTGGCTTCCGCCGGGGCGTTTGCCTGTGCCGCCAGCATCGAAAAACAGTAATCGCACAGCAGGGGATCTTCAGGACTGCGCTCGAACCAGCTGCGGGAAAGGCGCAGAAAATCCTCAAGGCTCTGACTGCTTCCTCTCCAGAACGACACTCTCGGGGTGATTCTGGTGTTCGATCTCACCGTAAACAGAAACGCAGTACAGCGGTACGGAGATGTGCGCGTGGTATCCCAGATGGTGTTTTCTCCTGCGGCGTGCCAGAAGATCGCGCCTCTTGAAAAGCGGCGTATTCTGTTGTTGTACTCGAAGAACACTTCTCCGCCGCTCAACACCTCGACTATCTCACAGCCGTACGGAATCGTATGCGGAACCACCGGAAAAGATGAGTGCGCCGCATTGAAAAAACGGATCTTCTGGATATTGATAATGTGATTGTCGCTGTACATTGTTACGTTTTATCAAAAAAAGGTACTTTTTGTCAATTGCAAAGTTATTCAGCAGTGCTATTTTAACTGTAGAGATAAGATACATCTCTTTTGCAAATTGTCAATTCCTTTGCGGGGATGACAGCATAAAAAAACAAAAATATTTGAAAGGTGAAGAAAATGTTGCGAGATCTCGGAGTTCAGCTTTACAGTCTGCGTGATTATGCCAAAGAGGATTTTCCGTCAGTGTTGGAGTTCGTTGCCGAAGTCGGTTACAAGGCAGTTGAACCCGCCGGATTTTTCGGATATACCCCGAAAGAAGTCAAGAAGATGATCGATGATCTCGGACTGAAAATGTACACCACCCACTCCCCCTGGGCGTGCCGCGGTCCTGTCAGCGAGACCATCGACGTTGCCGGAGAGCTGGGCATTTCCAAAGTCGCCTGCGGATTCGGTCCGGATGACTTCAAGGATATGGATGCAATCAAGCGCACTGCCGATCTGGTCAACAGCTATATCCCCGACCTGAAAAAGGCGGGAATCACTCTCTTCCAGCACAACCACAGCTGGGAGTTCGAGCGCATCGACGGCAGACTCAAATATGATATTTACGCTGAGATGGTTCCCGAAGTCAAGTTCCAGATCGACGCTTTCTGGTCGAGCAACTTCGGAGCCAACGATCCTGCCGAAATGGTCAAACATTTCGCCGATCGCATGGTTTCTCTCCACATCAAAGACGGCAGCTTCGAGCAGGATGCCGCCAAGTGGCGCATGGTCGACGGCTATCCGGACCGCGATCTCAAGCTCCGTCCGCTCGGCACCGGCCAGATGGATATCCCCGCCATCATTGCCGCCACTCCCGACACTGTCAACTGCGCCATCGTCGAGCTTGACTACTGCGTTATCGAGATGAAAGAGGCTCTCCGTCAGAGCTATCAGTATATGGTCAGCAACGGTCTTGCCGCCGGAAACAAATAATCAGGAGCTTTAAAAATGCAGAGAACCAAATGCGGCATCATCGGATGCGGAATGATCAGTGACACCTACTTCAAGGCTGCCAAACGTTTCCGCAACATCGAAGTCATCGCCTGCAGCGACATCATCCCCGAGCGCGCTCTCAAGAAGCAGGAGGAGTACGGTGCCAAGGCTATGACCAATGAGGAGCTGCTGGCGATTCCGGAAATCGAGATCGTCCTCAACCTCACTCCGCCCCTCGTTCACTCCAAGATCGACATCGACGTTCTCAATGCCGGTAAACACGTTTACTCTGAAAAGCCCTTCGGTGTCGATGCCGATGACGCCAAAAAGGTCGTCGAGCTGGCGAAGGCCAAAGGACTGCGTGTCGGCTGCGCCCCCGATACTTTCCTCGGCGGCGGACTCCAGACCGCCCGCAAGATGATCGATGACAACTGGATCGGCAAGCCGCTTTCAGGAACCGCCATCGTTCAGGGCAGAGGACCGGAAAAGTGGGGACAGGCTCCCTTCTTCTACGACTACGGTGCCGGTCCGATGCTCGACCTCGGCCCCTACTACATAACCGCTCTGGTCAATATGCTCGGCAGTGCCAAAAGCGTTACCGCCATCACCGGCAAGGGTTATGAGAGCCGTACTTTCGGAGCAGAAGTCGCCGAACAGTATCAGGATAAATACAAGCCTTATGACAGTTATCCGGTGACGGTTTCCACCCATCTGGCAGGTGTCGTCGAGTTCGAGTGCGGTGCGCTGATCACCGTCATTGCCAGCTTTGATGTCTGGAAACACTCACACCAGCCGATTGAGATCTACGGAACCGAGGGTACTCTGCAGGTTCCTGATCCCAACACATTCGGCGGTCCTGTCCGTATCTTCAAACCCGGATATGCGACCTGGCAGGATGTTCCGCTTGCCTATGGTTACACTGACAACAGCCGCAGTATCGGTGCCGCCGATATGGCCATGGCGATCAAAAACAACCGTCCGCACCGCGCCAACGGCGACCTTGCGAACCATGTTCTGGAAATCATGCTTGCCTTTGATAAATCCAACAAAGAGGGCAAGAAGGTTGATATCGTCAGCCGCTGTGAGCGTCCTGCTCCGCTTCCGGTTGGACTTGAAGATGGAGAGATCGACGCCTGATAGGGCCGTGGATCTGACCGACAAAACAAACTGCCGCAAAACTTCGGTTCTGCGGCAGTTTTTTATATTTGTAAAATATGTGCAATTCAGGAGTTTGTGCCGCCGGTGAAATTTTTGCGGAAGCGGATATAGACCGCTGCGCCGCCGAGAAAGATCGCTCCCAGAAGCAGGAGTGCCGCAACTTTCCAGAGCGTGTTCAATCCGGAAATATCTATGACAGCCACTTTGATTGTCGTCGCGGCAAAGAGCAGGAGTCCTGCCGCGCGCAGATATTTATGTTCTTTGCGGATTCCGCAGATCAGCAGAGTCACGGCAAGCACCGCCCACCAGAGCGACAATCCTCCGTGGCGGAAATCGTGCAGAAGTTTGCAGTTTTTCAAAAACTGGAACACTTCGACCGAAGTGTAGAGGAAAAACGCAGCTCCTCCGGCGGTAAAGGCGATATTTTTTATATCGTTTGCCAGTTTGCTGACAGCTTTCTTTTTGAGAAAACATCCGGCACCGAGCAGTGAGAGCGTATAGACGCCGCCGAAGAAAAAGCGTGCGCTTGCTTCCGGACGGAACTCCGCCGCAAACGGAGCGAGAAATGCGTACATGATGATGCTGAGAAAAAAGAGGATATTCTCCTTGCCGTACACTGCGGAAACTGTCAGCATAAGTGCCAGTACGGAAAATCCTGAAGCGATGCTTCCCGGTTCGCGCAGAGCGCACGGTATCGCCACTGACAGCGCAATGACCGCGGCGGAGAAAAATGCCGGAATGACTCTTGAAGCGTTACTGCGTTTGAGCTTCAGCCAGACGCCTTCACCGAGCGTAACGGCGGCGACAGCCAGAGCAAGCAGTGCGGAGGCAGTGGCGGATTCGTTTTTTCCGAAACACTTATTTGTCATCCACACTCCCTGTACCAGAGCAAAGGCTGTACCGCCCATCGGCAGCAGCAGTTCGACGATGCCGATGCTGTCGTGCTTTCTGCGGATGACGGGAATAAGTGAAAAGACCAGAAAGTTTGCCAGCAGACAGCCGATACACACGGTGTTGATTTTAGCCGGGTGTGTTCCGCAGGCGACGGAAAGCAGTACGAAACTCATAATGAACGCCATGACTTCGAGGATACGCCAGAGGTGTTTCCGTGATGCGATAAGTACTCCGGCTGAAACGATCACTGTATAGGCGGCGAATGCCGGAACATTTCCGCTTGAGTTCGAGAGAGCCACCGGCGCAAGATATGCTCCGGCGCATCCGGTAACCGCCACGGGGAGCAGTTGGAGCTTTACTGCTGAAACCATGGCGGCAACAGTCACTGCCGTCGTTATTGCGAATGCCGCGGCGGAGGGGATGAAGTCGGAGGCCAAGCGGTCTTAGGAAGACA
>JAZQTR010000206.1:0-4791 GCA_045630865.1 Victivallaceae bacterium | reverse complement strand
TGTTGACATCCTGAAATGTGGCGGCACAGAGCGGAAAAGCCAGAGCGGCGGCGGCGAGAAAGATGGTTTTTTTGAATTTCATATTATTCGCCTGCTTCTATTTTTTTCTTCAGACTTGTGATTTTTGCTTTGGCGGCGTTTGTCCACCATCCTTTGGCGGGGGAGTCTGCCGCTTTCTGGTAGAACGGAATGGCTTTCTCGTACTCCTGAGCGCGCTCCCAGTTTTCTCCGATATTGCGGTACAAGGTCGCTTTGTCAGCTTCAGATTTGGAAAGCTCGATAGCTTTGGTGAACATCTTTTCGGCTTCTTCGAATTCGTTCTGGGAACGGAGATGGTATCCAAGTACACGGTAGACGTTGGAGTCCGGAGTCTTCATATTCTGTTCAGCCATACGGGCAATCCTCATTCCGTCGGCGGGACGGTTGAGACGCCAGCAGGTTTCTGATGCACTGATCAGAAGAAGCTGATTGGTGTGCAAGTTGGTGTTGGCGAGGACACTGTCAACCAGTTTGCTGACTTCAGGAAGAAGCTTGTAATTGATTCCGGCGCAGGTAAAAGCGAGACGGATGGGACTTGCCTGTTCGGCAGTGCCTTCGGTCAGAGCGGCTGCCTCTTTCAGCGGAACCAGTGCTTCGGCGACTTTGCCTTTTGCAATATAGATGCGTCCTTTGAATTCAAGAAAAGTTGCCTTGTATTCTGCAAGCTGGGGATCGGCAAGATATTTGTCGAAAGCTGCAAGTGCGGCATCTTGTTTTTTCTGGGTCATATAAGCACCGAAAATGCCGTGGAACGCCTGCACTTTGAGTGTCTTGTCGCAGGCAGGATCGACGATACGGGCGTTAAAGACGGCTTCTGCATCGGCGTATTTTTTATCTTTGAGCAGATTCCAGGGGTTTGTTTTGTAAGGGTCGAGAGTGTTTCCGGTACAGATCATGGTGAGTCCGCAGAAACAGGCGGCGGCACAAAATAACTTTTTCATAGCAGCTCCTTATATATTATATTGCTTGAAGAGTTGGTAATAGCACCGTATTACTATACAGTCGTTTTGTTTTTTTGTCAACAGTGGGCAGGATATAAATCACTTTTTGAACTGACTTTTCCCGATGATGTATTTGCGGGTGCGCCATCTGCCGGAGCAGAAATAGACTATGCCGATGAAGAACGGAGTGAATCCGGCGAGGGCGTGTCCGTACCAGAAGCCGTAGACGCCGTATCCGATGGTGATACCGAGGAGCATTGAGAGACATATACGCATAAATACTCCGTCGAGCAGGGCGACAGCGAGGTTGAGCTTGAAGTTTCCTGAGCCGTTGATCAGGCTGGTCATCGGAGGACGCAGCGCACCGCCGCCGAAGAGCAGAAGCAGGACAGGGATATAGGTGACTGCCATCTGCAGAACATCGGTGTCGGTGGTGAATATTCCGAATACCGCCTTCGGGAAGATGATGACGGCGATACCGGCGAGAGCGGCGATGGCTCCGTTGATGGAAAACGACACCTTGAGGACTTTGGGGACGCGTTCATATTTTTCCGCACCGATGCACTGACCGATCATCGTGCTTCCGGCGGCGGAAAGGGCGATATTGACAATGTTGACGATACTTGAGAGCTTGTTGCCGATTCCGGTCATCGCGGTCGCGACAACTCCGTAAGTGTTGATGTACGAGTTGACAAAGAGCATCGAAAAGGTGATGGCGGCACTCTGGATGACCATCGGGATACCGAGTTTCACCAGCGGCTTCAATGCGTCACGGGAAACTGCGAACTCCTTAAGCGTAAAGTGGAATCCGAAATGGTTGCGGTTGCGGTAGAGAAAATGCAGAGCCCAGAAGAAGCTGACCGCCTGACTTATTACAGTAGCGAGAGCGACTCCGTACAGCTCCCACTTGAACATCACGACAAAAAGCACGTCGAGGATGACATTTATGACTACCGATACTGCAACAAATATAAACGGATGGCGCGAGTCGCCCATTCCGCGCAGGATGGCACTGATGATGTTGTATCCGTAGATGAAGACCATTCCTGCCAGACAGATGCCGAGGTACGATTTTGTGTAGGCTCTGGCTTCGGGGGGAGTATTGACCCAGTCGAGCATATTATCCAGAAGCAGAAGCCCTGCGACGGTAATGATGACGGCACCGGCACCGAGGAAGGTGAAGAGCGTGCCGATGGTGCGGCGGACGCGGTCGCGCAGTCCTGCGCCGATAAGCTGGGAGATGATGACCTGTCCGGCATTGGAAAATCCCATCGCGATAAAGCAGAGAAAATGCAGGATGTCTGTTCCGATGGAGACCGCTCCCAATCCGGCTTTACCGATGAATCTGCCTACGATGATCATATCGGTGACGTTGTAGACAGTCTGGAGCAGACTTGAGAGAAAGAGCGGAGCGGCAAAGGTTATCATCGTCAGCGTGACATTTCCGTTGGTAAGGTCGCGGACGATTTTGTTTTTATGCTGTGTCATCGTGAAGTTCCTTGTTTTGTTACGTTCAGAATATACCATAAAACGGGTGTTTTTTCAAAAATCCGCTGTGTATTTTCTGTTAAAACTGCAAAAAAAACGCAAAAAGTTCTGTTTTGATGTTGACAAAAATAAAAATATGTCGTATAATAAAAACAAGCTGGCCACCACCTGGCCACAACGGGGGCTGTTATGGCAGACGAAAAGAAAAACAAAGGCAATAACATCAGGGATATCAGAACCTATATTCTCGGACTGATATACCGCAACAGCTTTGCATCAGTGAGAGTTCCGTCGAGTATGGAGCTGGCAAAGCAGTTTTCTGTTACCCGCCGCACCGCCCGTTTGGTGCTTGAGGGGCTGATCGCCGAGGGTTATCTTATCGGACGCAACGGAATCGGTACTTTCACCAATCCTCACTGCGGATTCAGAATGTCCGGTGTTGAACAGCGGCTTCTGGTCGGCGTCGGCGTGGTGCGCTGCAACAACTTCTATTATGACTTGCAGTCGGGATTGATGTTTTCAGAAGCGATGGCTGCACTCTGCCGCAGTGGAGTGAATGTTTTTCCGCTCACCAATATGCCGGTAGACAGAGCGCAGTTTTCAAGCGAGCTTGCAGTTACGAAACCTGACGGTATGGTGATCTGCAATCCTGAATTCCCGGAGGGGATGCTCGAGGAAAATATCGCTTCAGGTATTCCCTGTGTTACCGTCAAAACCAGAGTCGAGGGTGCCGATTTTGTTGAAATCGACTATCGTGATGCGTTCCGGGAGCTGTTTGCCGAGATGAAGCGCAACGGCGAAAAAGAGTTGATAATACTGGAGCAGCCCTGTTTTGCTGTTTACTGCGAAGAAAAGGGGCTTCCGGAGGGGATAAACTGCCGGATGCTGAGTGCCGATTCTGCTGATTACAGCGATGCCCTGAATGATATATTTGCCGGAAAATACGGAGCCTGCGACCGTCTGGTATGCAGCTGGCGCGCTCCGAAAGTGATTTCCCAACTGCGGGAAAGATACAATATCCCGCCGGAAAAACTCAAAGTTACGCTCGAAAGCGATTTTATCAATGATGCGGAGTTTTCCGGCAGTTATTTCAAGATCGACCGCAAAGCTTGTGCGGAAGCGGCGGCTGAACTGCTTTTGAAACGTATAGCAGAGCCGTCACTGCCTTTTCAGAAAAAGAGTATACAAGCGGAGTTTACAACACTCCAATAATATCGAAAGGATAGAAGTTATGAACAGAAGAAACAAGCAAAGAGAGTCATCCGGAAAATTAAAAGAGAGGGCGATGTTCACCCTGATCGAGCTGCTGGTCGTGATCGCCATCATCGCGATCCTTGCCGCGATCCTTATGCCCGCATTGTCAAGTGCGCGTGAGCGTGGAAGAATGTCTGCCTGCACCAACAATCTTAAACAGATCGGTCTTCTTTTTCAGAATTACGCAGACAACAACAATGATATGCCTGTCCCCGGATGGAATCCGTGGAACCAGTATTGGCCGCTTCATTTGATGATGACCGGTTACTTCGGACCGAAACCAGCCAAGGCTTATAAGAGAGAAAGCAGTATGATCTGTAAAACTACCGGAAATTATCTTATGTGTCCGTCAGATCCGCGCCCGGTTTATTCTTGGGATAGCGGTCAAAAGCCTTACTGGTATATCAGTTACGGAACCAATGCGGTTGTGTGTCTGGGGCAGCACAGTGTATGGTTTGGTAAGAAAGATAAAGATGGCAGCAATACTGTCAATAAGAAGAACTCCAATCAAAGTCATGGCTACCACACTATGGCGGAAATTACTTACAGTAAAAAAGGTGCGTCTGCAACTCCGTTGGTAGTGGAAAGTTCCATAATGAGTGACGGCAATAAAAAAGCAACTTATGTAACTAATCACGGTTCAGATTCAAAGGTCTATGAGGGATGGCTTCTGGAAAATGCACCTCACGCGTATATCAACATAACCCGCCACAATATGCGCGCCGGAACTCTCTTCTGCGATGGTCACGTTTCAATGGTTTTGGGTCCGATGTATTCGCAAAGCTCAACTAAACACGTACATTGGCTCAATCCCTGGGTTTCCAATTCAGTCTACCGTTGATAAGCAGCTTTCAAAAAGCGAAGCCGGATCAAAACGATCCGGCTTTTTTTGTGCAGTGATATACTGTCAATTACAGGGCAGCCGTCTTTCGGTCTGACAGGTCTGACTTGTCAGACAAAGGAAGGCATAGTGTGAAATCTGACTCAACACAACAATATGCCCAAAGAGGCGCATCGCCGACCAACGGGAGGCAAAAAGTACTCCGCTTTTCTTGGAAAGTGATGGGGG
>JAZQTR010000205.1:0-30399 GCA_045630865.1 Victivallaceae bacterium | reverse complement strand
CGGCTGACGCTGGATGAAAAACGTATCTGCCAGAGGGCGGAAGGCCTGCGTATCGTTGCCGCCCAGAGTGATCCTGTCGGCAAAATCATCTCCCGCACCACCCGTCCGAACGGACTTGAAATCACCAAGAAGAGCGTTCCGTTCGGAGTTATCGGAATCATCTACGAAGCACGTCCCAATGTTACCGCCGATGCCGCAGGTATCTGCCTCAAGGCTGGAAATGCGGTGATTTTGCGCGGTGGAAGCGAGGCGTTCTACTCCAACAAGGCTATTGCCAAACTGCTCAACAACGGAGCAATGGCGGCAGGTCTTCCGGATGGAGTTGTCCAGCTCCTGCCCTGGAGCGAGCGTGAAGCTGTGAAGATGATGCTCAAGCTCGACCGTTATATCGACCTTGTCATTCCGCGCGGCGGCGAGAGCCTCATCCGTACGGTTACCGCCGAGGCGACTATGCCGGTGCTGAAGCACTACAAAGGAGTCTGCCACCTTTATGTTGACTCCGCCTGTGATATTGACAAGGCGGTCGAAATAATCGTCAACGCCAAGTGTCAGCGTCCCGGAGTCTGCAATGCTCTGGAAACCCTTCTGGTCAACCGCAGTATTGCAGAAAAATTCGCTCCTGCATTCGTCAAAGCCATGGCGGAAAAATCTGTCGAGCTGCGCTGTGACAGTGAGTTCGCCGAATTTGCCCCCGGCTGTGTTGAGGCGCAGGAGTCCGACTGGGAGGCCGAGTACCTCTCTCTCGTTCTTGCGGTCAAAGTCGTCGGTTCTGTTGAGGAGGCGGTCAGCCACATCAATACTTTCGGCAGCCACCACAGCGACGGAATCATTTCCAGTGTGGAAGAAAATATCGAGTATTTCTACGGACACACTGACTCTTCGACCGTCTACGCCAATGCCTCCACCCGCTTCACCGACGGCGGTGAGTTCGGAATGGGTGCCGAAATCGGCATCAGTACTGACAAACTCCATGCCAGAGGCCCGATGGGTGCGGATGAGTTGACAACTTACAAATATCTGGTGCGCGGAAACGGACAGATCCGCTGACCGCACATTTTGAGGTAAAATATATGATCGTTGCGATGAAAAAGGTTTCCCTGCTGATCCTCGATGAGGATAAGGAGCAGGTGTTGACCGCTCTGCGCGATCTCGGCGTTATGCAGATAACTGAAAAGTCTTCTGCATCCGCAGCGAGTGTCGCAGTACGCGACCGCTATGAACAGGCGAAAAGGACTATTGACGCCATGTACCGCTTTGCTGAAGCGGAAAAGGTGAGTGTTCCTTCCTGTGAATGCAGCGGCTGCGGCAGCACCGACCTTGAAGCTGCGCAGAAGTGTCTGGATGAAGCGGCGCAGCTCAAAGCCGGGATCTCCGACATCAGTAATCAGCTTGACAACCTTGCTGTATGGGGCGATTTTGACCGCAGACAGTTCGATGAACTGCGCGAAAAAGGGGTCAATATCCTGCTCTGCAAAGGCAGTGATGAGGATTTTGAATCTGCCGGACAGCGCGAGAACGTCGAATGCGTGGAAATTTCCAGAGTCAAAAAGAGCGTAGCCTTCGCAGTCATCTCTCTTGATGAACTTGATGCCAGAGAGTTCCCCGCTGTGAAACTTGCTGCCGGAGATGATCCCCGCGCGCTGAAGCGTGAGCTCGCACGGCTTGAGAAACTTCAGGAGAGCAACCGGAACGAACTTATCCGTCTGCTGGATAAAATCTCTTCTATGGAAAAAGAGCTTGAAACACGCGCCGGAGAGCTTGAGTTCAGCCGTGCTTACGATGAGCTTGCCGACTACGGCCGGGTGGTTGTTCTGAATGGATTTGTTCCCGATCCTGAAATGCCGGTAATCAAAGAGGCGGCTGCCGCCAACGGCTGGGGTGTGGTGTTCAATGATCCGGAGCCGGGAGATAATGTTCCTGTACTGGTGAAGCCCTCGAAGTTTTCGCGTTTTATCCGTCCGCTTTTCGACTTCCTCGGAATCGAGCCGGGTTATGAAGAAACTGACGCCTCACCGATAATTCTGGTGTTTTTCACCATCTTTTATGCGATGATCATCGGCGATGCCGGATACGGACTTCTTTTCCTGCTTCCGACTCTCGCCGGAATGTATCTGCTGCGCAAGAAACCTGCGGCGAAACTTCC
The DNA here is from genome assembly GCA_045630865.1 of Victivallaceae bacterium. GTDB lineage: Bacteria > Verrucomicrobiota > Lentisphaeria > Victivallales > Victivallaceae > UBA1784. The sequence continues at coordinate 28,256 of JAZQTR010000205.1, read as the reverse complement.
GCTGCGTCTCATGCTGATTTTGAGTTGTGCTTCCGTTATCTGGGGTATCCTCTGCGGCAGCTATTTCGGAGTCAGCTTCGGCGGCTTGAAGTGCCTTACCGATGAAGCAGTGAAAAATACGAGCATGCAGGTGTTCTGCTTTATGCTTGCCGTCGCCCAGCTTTCGGTCGGACGTATATGGAAAGCATTTGCCGACAAAAATATCAAAAGCATCATATCCAACTTCGGTTGGGTGCTGGTGATTGCAGGAAACTTCTTCCTGACCTACCAGCTTCTGATCGATGCAGAGAGATTTCAGCCGGTCATCATGTACGCACTGTACGGCTGCGGACTGATCATGGTCGCTCTGACCGGAGTCAACTGGAAAGATCCTGCGGATATATTCCAGTTTCCGTTCTCCATCATCGGCAGTTTCACCGACGTCTTGAGTTATATCCGTCTCTTCGCCGTCGGTATGGCGGGAGCGTGTATCGCCCAGAGCTTCAATGATATGGGTATGGGAGTCGCCAAAGCCAGTCCGTGGTTCATCATCTTCGGTATTCTGGTCATGGTATTCGGACACCTGCTCAATCTTGCTTTGGCGATGATGAGCGTGCTGGTTCACGCCGTGCGTCTCAATACGCTGGAATTTTCCAACCACGTCGGATTGACGTGGAGCGGACAGAAATATACACCATTCAAAAACAACAACCAAAAACAGGAAGGAAAATAAAAATGTCAGAAGTCATCATCAAAGCAATCTGTTACGGAGCAGGTTACCTCTGCGTCGGACTCGCTGCCATCGGCTCTGTTATCGGAACCGGTAAAGCCGGTGAGGCCGCTATCGGTGCCTGGAGAAAGTGCTATCAGCAGGGCAAGACCGCCCCGTTCCTGCTGCTTGCCATGGTTGGTGCACCGCTCTCCCAGACCATTTACGCCATGATCCTCATGGTCACGATGAACGGCAAGATCAATGCTGCTCCCCAGAACTGGCCCGTCTACATCATCATCGGTATCCTCTGCGGACTTGCCCAGATGTTTTCCGCCATCTTCCAGGGAAAATGCGCCGCCTGCGGCAGTGTTGCTTTTGCTGAGAGCGATAAAGGCTTTGCCAACTACCTGATGGTTCTCGGAATCATCGAAACCTGCGCCATCTTCGCGCTGGTGTTCAGCTTTATGGCCATGCCGTAATAAGCAGACAGCTGTCAGAAAGAACCGTCTTCACCTGTGAGGACGGTTTTTTTGTATCCGGATGTTCTGCGAGCTTGATTTTTTCTGCCGGAACGCTATATTTACCTGAAACATATCCGCACAACAACAGCAGGAGTCACAAGTTATGAAAGTTCTTCTTGTCAACGGCAGTCCGCACCGGAACGGCTGTATTTATACCGACCTTACAGTTGCAGCTGAAACGCTCAAAAACGAGGGCATCGAAAGCGAGATTTTATGGATCGGCAATCAGCCGGTACAGGGCTGCACCGCCTGTTTCCAGTGCCGCCGCTCCGGAGGAGACGGATGTGTGTTCAAAGATGAACTCTACACCGATTTTGTTGCGAAGATCCGTGAGTGCGACGGTATCATCATCGGCAGTCCGGTTTATTATGCCGGACCATCCGGAACTCTTTGCGCTATCCTTGACCGCATATTCTTTTCCGCCGGTCCCCATCTTGCCCGCAAGCCTGCCGCCTGTATCGTGAACGCGCGCCGCGGCGGAGCCAGTGCCGCATTCGACCGGCTGAACAAATATTTCTCTCTGCTTCAGATGCCGATCGTGACCAGCACCTACTGGAACTCCACTCACGGAACCTGTCCGGAAGAGGTGGTGCGTGATCTTGAGGGTATGCAGGTGATCCGCAATCTGGCGCGCAACATGGCTTACATGCTCAAGCAGAATGTCTCTTCAGACGTCGCTCTGCCGGAGCAGGAAAAGAAAGTAAGCACCAATTTCATATCTTGAACGGGAGCTGTTTCTGATGTATCCGCTGACGGTTTCCCTCGACGGGGAGTGGGGATTCTACTATATCCCGCAGAAATTTGATCCGGAGCGCGACGCCCTGCCTGCGAAGGATAAATTCACCGGAAAAATGGTCACCCCCGGCTATTGGGATGACCATCTTGAACTCTTCGATGAAGAGGACTTTTTCGGACTCACTGCCCGTTTCAATCCGGATTACCGCAAACCGCACTTTCCGATGGGCAGATCGCTCACTCCGCATGCCTCGAGCTGTTTCCTGATCGGAACAGGTTTTTATTTCAAAGAGTTTCCGGCAGGAGACGGATTTTCCGGCTGCCGCACTGTGATCAATATCGGGCCTGCCATGTGGGGATGCAGCTGCTTTATCAACGGCAGACTTGCCGGAAAAATCACCGGATACTCGACCGCCAGCTGTTTTGATATAACTGATTTTCTTGTCGCAGGACTGGTCAACACCATCATCATCGCCGTTGACAATGTGCGCGATGACGGCGGAGCTTACTGCCGGGTTGACGGCTCCCACGCCGGTATCCCTTTCGGAACCCGTCCGGGGCAGCATCGCGGACTTGCCGCTCAAGGGTATCAATCCGAGCGGGCCGGTATCGGCGGCGGTGTCGGACTCAAAGCGACGGCTTCAAATTCAGCGATTGCCGACAGTTTCCTCTCTTTTGAGAATAACTCTGTCGTCTGGCACATAAAACTTGTCAACGGTTCCGGAAAGCGGCTGATTGCCCATGTCAACGGCAATGAATGTCATTTTGTTGATTGCGGATCAGATGATATCGTGTTCACTACAGCTGCTCCTGAAAAACTCTGGAGCGATACCACTCCTGCGCTCGACAGTTATTCAATAACTCTTATTGACGGCTCTCTTGTTTGCGACAGAGTGACTTGCAAATGGGGTGCAACAGATGTCAGATGTTCCGGAACCAATATCACAGTCAATGGAAAACCGGTCTATTTCCGGGGCGTCACAGAGCATTGTTACTTCGCTGATACGACCAATCCCCACTTCGATAAAGAGCGTTATCTGCGCGAACTCGGAGTTTTGAAGAGTGCCGGAGTGAATTTTATCCGCTGTCACACCTGGTGTCCTCCGGAGCCCTTCTACGACGCCTGTGATGAGCTGGGTATTTTTGTGCAGACTGAATTTCCGTCAGTCTATACTTTTGATGAGGTCAGGGATATTCTGCGGATGATCCGCCGTCATACCTGTGCCGTTATCGTCTGTGAAGGCAACGAGAAGTATATAGATGACGAAGGAATCAGGCGGCTGCGTGAAGTCTGCCGGATCGCAAAAGAGATGATTCCCGGTGTGCTGTTCAATCCGCAGGAAGCGATAAGAGGCGTTGAGTACGGTTTCCTGCCCGGACAGAAGACGGTGCAGTATCCATTTGAGTACGACAAAGAACGTTTTGACCGGATATCTGTGTTTACTGACGTTTTCGGTTCTCTCGGCGGCGGTTACTTCAGCTATATGCATGACAACTTTCCCGGCGTTGATGCCGTCGAAGAGATGCACAGCATTTACCGGAAACCCTGTTTGAGCCACGAGATCGGAATCCTCGGCGGCTACCTTGATTTTTCGCTTGAAGAACGCTACCGCAACACCTATATCGGTACATCTCTCTTCGAGGCGGCAAGAGAAAATATGCTCAAACACGGAGTGTATCAGAATGCCCGCAAATATTACGAGTACAACAGTCTGTTTATTTCCTCCATCCGCAAACAGCTGGTGGAAAATATCCGCACCTGCCCCTCAATTTCCGGTTACGACTATCTTGGCGGAATCGACACTCACTGGCATCTTATCGGTTATCCCTGCGGTATCTTCAATGAATTTTACGAAGAGAAATACGGCGAAAGTGCGGCAGATGTTGCAGTTTACAACGGCGAGAGCGTTCTGCTTGCCGGAGCAGGAAAATTCCGGAATTTCACGCGGGGCAGAAAATTTGTCAACACTGTTTCCATCTCCTGGTACGGAAGCAATGTGAGTGAGAAAAGTACGCTCTACTGGCGTCTTGAGTGTGGAAACAAAGTTCTTGCTTCAGGCGAAAAAGAGTTCGATGTTCCGGCTCCGGGCAGTGTTGTGCGGATCTGTGATATAGATACGGTTTTGCCGGAAAGCGGTACAGCGAAGTGCGCGGTACTTTCTGTACGGTGTGTTATTTCCGGAACAGAACTTGTCAACAGCTGGAAATACTGGCTGTTTCCGGAACCGGAAGAGGAAGAGTACGCCAACATCCGTATCGCCGGCAGCCTGACTGCAGATGATGTCAACTTTATGACGGATGGCGGTTGCGTTCTGCTGACAGGGAACTTTCCGGCGCAGTCGATGCCGGAGCGTTTTGCTCCGCACACATCCGGCAGGTCGATCGGACACTCCGGCGTTTTGATAAACTCCCATCCGGTGACGGATCAGTTTCCGCACGAGGGTTTCGCCGACTGGCAGTTTTACCCGATGATGACCGATTCAGTGTCGCTGATTTCAGATGGCAGTACGCCGGAGTATTCGCCAATATTGGAGCTTATTCCAAGTTTCAAACTGATAAAACACAAATCGTTCCTCTCTGAGTTTTCTGTCGGCAGGGGACGCCTTATGATTTGCGGTCTGCGTCTTGATATTGATGATCCTGCGGCAAAATGGCTGCGGGCGGTCATTCTGAAGTATCTGGCTGACGGCAGATATGTTTCCGCGCCCGTTTGGGAGGTTGATAAACTTTTGAGTTCGATTTCCGGCAATGCAGAAACCGTTTCAACAGGCAAAAAGATAGATGAGGGCGGACGCCCCGTAGATTGAGTATGAAAATAAAATACAGTCAGATTTTTTTTACACTGTTCATCGTGCTTGCCGTTGTCTATGTGGCAGCTGGCGGCTGGCTCTATCCCATGCAGGGCGATGATTTCGGATTCTGTGCCGGAGTGCGTGACCGCGGGGCGCTCGACATGGTGAAAGAAATGTACTTCACCTGGACTTTGCGGACAGGGGAAGTCTTCAACTTTTTCCTGCTCATTTTCCACAAAAGCCTTTTCAACATAATTAATCCGTTAATGCAGCTTTTTCTTGTCTGGTCACTCTTTTTCTTCGGCTTCAGACGAACACCTGATTGGAAAAATCCGGACGACTGCCGTATAATTGCCATACTGCTTGCAATGAGCTGTTTCTGCGTGGCACGTCCGCGCGATACCGTTTATTGGATGACGGGTTCAGCAGTCTATACTTTCGGATGTGCGCTCTGGTTCACGTTCTGGGGAGTCGTGAATTGTTCGCGTGACGCTGATAAGAAGTCCGGAGTAATAAAAAACTCCGCAGTATTTATCCTCGGTCTGCTCTGCGCCTGTGCGATTGAAAACGCTATGGTTCTCGGCGTTCTGCTGGTGCTTGTTTACGTTGTATGGGAGTTTCGCAAAAAAGTTCTGCCTTGCCGGTTTGTGATTTCGGCTCTTTCCGGATATGTCTCAGGAGCCGTGGTGACGGCGACTGCTCCCGGCAGGTGGGTGAGGGCGGCAAATGAGGGAACAGTATCCGGACTTATGAGTAAAATCAAAATAATTCCTGAAATAGCTGTTTTCTGGGGCGGCAGTGCCTGGTTTGCTCTTATTGTTCTGATCTTTGCGGCGGCAGTGCTGTTTCTGTACGACCGGAAAAAATTCAGACAGGAACTTCCGGTTTGCAGCGCACTTCTTGCTATGTCAGTAATTGCAGATGCGGCGTTTGTCGCGGGAGGAGTAACTCCGGCGGTGAGAGCTTACCTGTTTTCCTCACTTCTTATATCGCTGGCGGCGGCGAGGTTGGTTTTTCAGATACCCGGAACGCTCTGGAAAAATATCATTTCTTCGGTCTGTTGTCTGTATGCAGTGCTTTTGATGGTGTCGGCAGTTCCTGATTTCTTTATCATATACCGCGACAATGCAGAGCGTGAGCAAATTATCCGCATTGCGGCAGGCAGGGATGTGACAGTTCCGGCACACCGGACAGTGCGCCGAAATTTTTTGCAGTACATCTGGATAGAGGATTATACTGCAAATCCTGATGATCCATTTAATATCAATGCAGCAAAATATTACCACTTGAAAAGCATCCGGACAGAGTCTGCTCCAGAGGTTGTGCTTTTCTGGAAACGCAAACAATAAGGATAAACAATGCATCAATATCTCTCTCTTCTGGCAATAATAACTCTTGCAGTTGGAGCTTCGACCGTTATCGGAGCTGTCGGCGGATTGCTTGTCCGCAATCTTCACCACAAATACCACGACATCATCCTCGGCGCGGCAAGCGGCGTGATGCTGGCGGCTGCGGTTCTCGGATTGATAGCTCCGGCGGCGGAAACCGAACTGCCGGGAGCCCTGCTTATGACTGTTGCCGGAGTGTTTACCGGAGCCGTGATCGTCAGTGTTCTCGACAAGATAACTCCGCACCTTCACCGCATTGCTGGTGTCGATCAGGAAACGCACATGAACAACCGCGGTACTGCCAAAACACTGCTTTTCATAACTGCCATCGCCATCCACAAGATTCCTGAAGGACTTGCCGCAGGCGTCAGCTTCGGTACCGGAGAGCTCAACGATATATTGACCGTGGCAGGCAGTATTTCTCTGCAGAACATTCCTGAAGCGATGGTTATCATCGCTCCGCTGCTCGCGGTGGGGGTGACGATGCGGCGTACCCTGCTTATTTCAAGTGGCATCGGAGTTGTGAGTATGGCGGCAACGTTGCTCGGCTTTGCGCTGGTATCTGTTTTCAGCGGCGCACTGCCGTTTATATTGAGTCTTGCCGGAGGAACTATGCTCTATGTGGTGAGCGATGAGATGATTCCTGAAACTCACAGCCACGGCTACGAGAAGGAGTCCACCTTTGCTCTCATCGGCGGCTTTATGCTCATTCTGATACTTCAGCAGGTTCTTCCGTAGGTGATGTTATGGCAAAAGCAGTTAAAAACAATGTGTTGAGATACCTTGAACGGTGTAATGTTGAACACACTGCCTACTCCTACGATACGTCAGACGGAAACATCGACGCGGTATCGGTGGCGCACAAAATCGGCAGAGATCCGGAGGAGGTGTTCAAAACTCTCGTTACCCGCGCGCCGGGGCCGAAATACTTTGTGTTCATCGTTCCCGGATGCTGTGAGCTGGATTTGAAAAAGGCGGCAAAGGCGGCGGGGGAAAAGAGTGTGGAAATGATTCCCTCCAAAGAGCTTCTTCCTCTGACCGGATACATCCACGGCGGATGCAGTCCATTCGGTATGAAGAAGCTGTTCCCGACCTATCTGGATGAAACCGCCCAGTTGTTTGACACGATATGTGTAAGTTCCGGATGTGTCGGAGAGAATGTGTCGCTTCCGCCCGGAGATATAATCAAAAACGTTCCGGCTGAATACGCTGACTTGATCCGTTAAATAGAGAAAAATAAAATAACAAGGTAAGTTCTATGATGGATAAACAGTATTTTGAATTATACACCGCACTGATTAAAACCCGTCCGGTTACAAGTGACGTCGAAGCGGTGAACAAGGCGCAGGAGATGGTCAAAGCCTTTCTTGATGCCCGCGGCATTTATACCGTTATGGAAGAGTTTCACGGACGTAAGACTCTTTATGCCTCCACCGTCAAAGGGAAAGTCTGCGATTACCTTATCAACGCCCATGTGGACGTCGTTCCGGCGATAAATGAGGAGCAGTTCGAGCCGCAGCTCAAAGGCAATCAGCTTTATGGACGCGGCTCAAGCGATGATTTAGCCAATGCGATTGTTGCAATCCAGACGCTCTGCGACAACAAAGATACCGGAATATCTGTCGGCGCGATCTTCACCGCCGATGAGGAAATCGGCGGAGCCACTACGTTGGCGATGGTGAAAAGCGGCTGTAAGGTGCAGAAGAGTGTCCTCGTGCTTGACTCCTGGGGCAACGGCGGAGTCACTGTAGCCCAGAAAGGAATCATCACGCTCAAACTTACTGCAAGGGGTACTGGCGGACACTCTTCTGTTCCGTGGATTCTGGATAATCCGATTGACAAGCTCTGCCGCGGCTATATTAAACTCAATGAAAGCTGGATTCATCCGACAGATGACAACCAGTGGGGCGACTCGTTGGCGGCTACCAGGGTGGATGGAGGCTTTGCCAACAATCAGGTTCCGGACGTGGCTGAAATGATAGTCAACATCCGCTACACGACACCGGGAAGCTGTCAGGAGATCATTAAAAAGGTGGAAGCCATCACCGGTCTTGAAGTTGAATTGCGGTGTGACTACCCGCCGATTGTTTCCGACAGAAATTCTCCGGAGTTGATCCGTCTGCTCGAAATTGTGAGAGATGTCCGTAAGAACGACGCGCAGTTCTCTTACATGAATGGAGCGACCGACGCCCGCCACATGGCTTCGCTGAATGTTCCTGTGGCGATAATGGGAGTTCACGGCTCCGGAAACCATGGCGCAAATGAATTTCTTTATCTGGAAAGCTATCTGCCCACGCTCGAGATAATCCAGCGTTTCATTTCCGGAAAGTAAATTTTTTATATCCATCTGAATTTCAACGATCCGCCAAGCTGTATGCAGTCTGAATAAAATACAGCTTGATGAGGTCGTTTTTTTCTATCCTGTTTTTAAATCCGGAAGTTTTATAGAATCGGTATAAAAAAGAAAACCTCCGAAACTTTCGTTTCAGAGGTTTTAAGATGGTACACCCAAAGGGATTTGAACCCCTAACCTTCTGGTCCGTAGCCAGACGCTCTATCCAATTGAGCTATGGGTGCTTGTTTTCATCACGTTTCTTAATATAGCTCCGATTTTGTTTTTTGCAAGCTCAAATTTGTAAAAAATCCAAAATTTTTTGCAAGCTTTTTGAAAAACCGGAGCAATATTTCCAAACAGCGATTAGCGTTTGGAGAACTGGAAACGACGACGCGCACCCGGCTGACCGGATTTTTTACGCTCTTTGACACGGGCGTCGCGGGTCATCATTCCGTTGGCCTTCAGGGCAGCACGCATGGTCTCGTCATATTTGACCAGAGCACGGGCAACACCGTGACGGAGGGCACCGGCCTGTCCGGCCATACCGCCGCCGTCGAGGTTGGCGGAAACATCAAACTTGCCAATGGCATCGACAGCTTTGAAAACCTGGGCAACGTAGTTGCAGAGGGCTTCGCTGGGGAAATACTCGGTCATGTCTTTGCCGTTCAGGGTGACCTTACCGGTTCCGACTGAAAGACGGACGCGCGCAACAGCGCATTTACGACGGCCGGTAGCCAAAACTTCATCAATCTTTTTCATTGTTCAGTTCCCTTACTTGACAGTGACTTTTTTCGGCTTCTGAGCAACCTGGGGATACTCAGCTCCGGCGTAGACGCGGAGTTTGCTGTACTGAGCGCGGCCGAGACGTCCGTGCGGCATCATGCCCCAGACGGCATCTTTGATGATGCGCTCGGGGGAACGCTCGCGGATCTCCTTGGCAGTGTAGACCTTGCGGCCGCTGCGGTATCCGGAGAAATCAACGTACTCTTTTTTCTCGCTCTTGCTGCCGGTGAAGACAGCCTTCTCGGCATTGATAACAATAACAAAGGCACCCGTGTCAACGTGGGGAGTGTAGGTCGGCTTGTCTTTGCCGCGGAGCGCATTGGCAATGCGGACAGCCATACGTCCGACCGGCGCCTCGGAAGCGTCGAACAGAAGATATTCGCGCTCGATCTCGCCAACTTTAGCCAGATAAGTTTTCATTTGTCAGAACTCTTTTTGTTAAGTTGTTCAGGTTCATTCATTCTGCTGCCGCAACCCGGCGACGTTTCGCACTCGTCATCCTGTCCGGCACTCGCACCTTCCATAAAGCATTTTCAACATACGGTGTGATGATCGGGATACACCTGAAATGCCGTCAATACTCCGGAAAGTCTTATAAAATAGCACCTTTTTTGCATTTTGTCAAACGAAAAACGCCATTTAACGCCGTTTAGATCTGAAAAATCACAACAGATGTTCAATCTCAACCTTTTTCAGGCTGCGCGCGACGTTGGAACGGATGTCCGGAATGCGTTTTTCAAGATTTTTCAGCATCTCTTTGAAATACATCCGGTCACCGCTGTTCAGCTGCTCCTTGTATTCGCACGCACCGGCGCAGGGCAGATCGAGCGTCGCCGCATAGTCGGCGATAACGCTTTCGGGAACGAGCGCGAGCGGTCTGATGACTGTCGGCTGTCCCGGCTTCTTCGGCTCAACTACGGGAGCCATCGTGCTCAATCCCTGTCCGCGGCAGAGGCTCATCAGGAACGATATCACGATATCATCCAGATGCTGACCGAGGGCGAGGCGGTTGCAGTTGAGTTCGGCGGCAAGTCCGTAGAGTTTTCCCCGCCTGAGGCGCGAACAGAGGACGCAGGGGGACTCCTCGAAATCTTTTTCTTTGAGCAGGGCAGGGATGTTCAAGTTGACGGTATGGTGTTTCCAGTTGTGCGTGCGGCAGTATTCTCTGATATTTTCCATCCCGAATCCATCGAATCCCGGATCGAAGGTCGCCGCCTCGAAAGAAAAGCTCACCGGAGCCACTTTCTGCAGGTGCTCGAGGACGTGCATAAGCACAAAACTATCCTTGCCGCCCGACAGTCCGACCAGAACCCTGTCGCCTTCGCGCGTCATATTATATTGTACTGCGGCAGTTCCGGCGGAACGGCAGATGGTATCGAACAGCAGTTTGTTGTTTTCCATAATGTACATAACATACATCTGGAGTGGGATTTTTACAAGAATGTGCGCGAAAAACACATCAATTTTTGCGTGTTTTGTGTATTGTGCAAACAAAAATAAAGAGTATATTAATAGCATTGTTTTCTGACGTAAATGCCACAAGGGAAAAGCAAAAAATAGCAAAAAAGGAAAGATTATGAAAGTGAAGAAGTTTTTGTCCGGAGCGAAAGAGAAACGTTTTACTCTTATTGAGCTTCTGGTTGTCATTGCCATCATCGCTATTCTGGCGTCGATCCTGATGCCTGCGCTTTCTCAGGCCCGGGAGCGTGCCAAGACTTCGACCTGTACCAACAACCTCAAAACTATGATGCTCGGATACAATATGTATCTTGACAATAATAATGCGATAGGTCCACTTTCAGGACGCAGCAGTGATCATCCCACTTACAGTTTTCTGCTGCGCCACGGACAGTATGTGACCAACCTTAAAGCGGCGTGCTGTCCCAAGACCGATCCTATCGCTTATGCAGGTTTCAAAAATTTCTCGGACAACAACGGTTTGGATGTCCACAAAAACTACCTCGGCAAAGCCCAGTACAAAGGAGTCGCTGATTGGAAATGGCGTATCGCGATGGATGAATTTTCCTATTCAGTGAACTACAAATGTTTCTATCCGGTCGATCCGGTCAAAACCGGCGAACAGAGGTATCAGGAAGTGGCACTTCCGCTGTCAGACAAGAGCAACTCAAACAACGCCAACTATCTGCGTGCCGGAAAAGTCCGTGTCCCCGGAAGTTTCCTCGTTCTTGCCGATGGTATTCTGAATAAAGGCAGAACTACGTTTACCTATGTCCACTCAAGAAATATGTATTACAGATGCCCCACAAGTTATGATTGCGGCTCTCCGTTTGATACTCACCGCGAGCAGTCCATTAACGTCGGCTGGCTTGACGGACACGTCAGCCTCGCTGATGAGGGAACTCTGCGCCGCAACTTCATCAATCAGGAAACCGTTTTTACCAGCGAACTCTGAGTGTGAACTCTTTCTGAATGACGGACGGCTGTTTCCCGAAGCGGAGACAGCCGTTTTTCTTTTCTGAAAATATCCTGATATGACGCTATGATGCATCAAAAATTACGATTTCGCACTTGCGAAAAGACTGCTTATTGCATATAATATACCATAAGACGGAATTTTAACAGTCATGAAAGGGGTTTACAAATGAGAAAAGGAAGATTTACACTCATCGAATTATTGGTCGTTATAGCGATTATAGCCATCCTTGCCGCGATCCTCATGCCTGCGCTGTCAAGTGCGCGTGAGCGAGCCAAATCCAGTCAATGCATCAATAACCTCAAACAGAGCGGTCTCGGAATCCACTCGTACGTCGATGACCATAAAGAGATGATGTTCTATCTCAACGATCTGCAATGGAACGAACTCCTCTGCCGTGAAGTATTTACAGCTTATCACTCCAATCTGTCCAAGAGCTGGAAGAGCGGAACCTATGTTGCGAATGGCAAGTCGATGATGTGCCCGGGAATATTTCCCTATACTCCGCAGCCCAACGGCTACAGTGTGACCAAGGCTGACGGTTCTAAGAGCGATTATGTCGGACGCCATATTTCCACCTACGGTATAATCTGTGCGGCGGATCAGACACAGCGCGACAGACCGATGAGTCCAACCGAGTATAATGAGTGGTACCCAAAGTTCTGGGCGGGTATGGACAAACAAGGCGAAAAAAAAGCCGGATTCAGCTTCCGTCCGCAATTCATACACAATCCATCAGGATTTTTCCTGGCGGGTGACAGCTACCGCAAGAGCTTCAACACCGCATGGTACTGGATTGCCTTCGGAGCCTATGACAATACGGCATACGCAGCACATAACAACAGGATGAATACCCTGTGGGCAGACGGACACGCAGAATCCGTCGGGCAGGGCGGTCTCACAAAGAAATTAAACACCGCACGCAAAGCACTGCTTTCCACTATGGAATACGTCGATTTCTGAGTTTATGTTTTTTATGTCCGGAATAAAGCACCTGACAATAAATCGCAATTTTACATATAATGTTGTATATTACTGCAAATAATTGAGCACCCATAATATTATTAAGGAGTTTTAATATGTCAAAAGCAGTCGCTTCCCGCAGGCCGGGAGTAAAGTCAGGTTTTACTCTTATAGAGCTTCTCGTCGTCATTGCCATTATCGCAATTCTGGCATCTATTCTGATGCCTGCGCTTTCGCAGTCACGCAAACGTGCAAAGGCTACCACCTGCACAAACAATATGAAGAGTGTAATGACCGGTTACCTGCAGTACGGCGATGATAACATGGGTGTTACTCCTCTTTCTATTTCTACAGCCGCAGGTGCTCCCCATTACAGTTTTCTTCTGCGCGTGCTGAAGTATCAGACAAATTTCAAGGTGTCTCATTGTCCCGAGACCGACCCCATCGGATATATCGGCAAACGTCGTTTCAGCGATGAAAACGGTGAAGCCCCACACAAAACTTTCCGTGGAGTCAAGCAGTATGAAGGCGTTGCAAACTGGAAAGAGAATCTGGCTATGGATGAATTGGCATACTCCGTCAACTATAAATGCCACAACTTTGCTGCTCCGGTAAAGTCAGGAAGCCGCAACTATGAGGCTCAGATACTTATTGTTTCCGGCAGTACTGATCACGCTTTGCTCAACACCAAAAAAGTCCGTGTTCCAAGCACGTTTGTTGTCATCGGCGATGGAATCAAAAAAGACAGCCAAGCCGGAAACCGCTACAGATATGTTCACGGCAGACAGCTCTACAACAGCATAAACACCTGGGGAGCAATACCCTTTGACGCCCATCGTGAAATGGCGATGAACGTCGGATATCTCGATGGCCACGTCAGTCTTGCTGACGAAGGTGAACTCAACAGAAACTTCATCGGCAATGTTGTTTACGGTTTTATTATGACAGATCCCGCCGCTTTTGATAAATAGTTCAAAATAAACAGCAAGTGCCCTGTTCTCCAATAAACTGTCGAGGACAGGGCAGTTTGTTTTACAGTAGTTTGTTTCTGATTTCCTGACATGTGGAGGATGGATTATGAGAAAAATATTACTTCTGCTTCTATTGTGCTTTTCAATTGCCGCCATTGGTTCAACGCCGGGTGTCAAGTTCACATCTGACGGTCTTATAAATATTGACGGAGTGGTTTTCTCCCTCGTCTGGATGGATGGACGCTGGCAGCAGCACGTCGCCTCCAATGCCAAAAACAATGCTGTCTGGATACCGGTCAAAATAACTGAATCTGAGATGATCTACGACATCACTCCCCCAAGCGGCGAACCGGGCAGAGTGCGTCTCTGGATAACTCCGGAAAATTCCTCCGGCAAATACACTCTTCGCGGTGAGGCGAAATTCAAGGGTGCGTGTACTCCCAACTTTTTCGGCATTACCACCTCCCGTCTTCCCGTCGGCAACTATGGCGGAACAAAGTTTTCGATCAACGGCAAAATTGATACTTTTGATACTGAGTATAAGAGATATGTTCTGTGGTCAAATGATTTCCGGGAAATGAAGCTCGCCTCAAAGTCAGGTCACATCGTTTTCGGTTCCGGCTATGCGCATATGCAGGATGACCGCCGCTGGGATACCGCAAATTACAGTCTGCGTATCGGTTTTACCCCCTGGAAAAATATCAAGTCAGATGCCGTTTTCAATCTGCCTGTCACCGTGGTTTCAGGAGACCGTTCTCTCGGCAACGTTGACGTGCCGCCGTACATCCTCAAAGAGGGTAAAGAGTGGGCGGCTGTGGATAACCGTCAGGATGTTATTCCGGGATCAGCCCTCGATTTTTCCGGCTCCTGCGTTACTCCTGCCGGAACCAAAGGCTTTATGACTATCCGCGGCGACAAGTTCTGTTTTGAAAAAGAGCCGGATAAGCCGGTGCGTTTTTACGGAACCAATCTGGTCGGAACCAGTCAGGTCATCAGCAAAGATAAAAGTGAGATACTTGCAAAGCGTCTTGCCGCTTTTGGTTTCAACAGTGTCCGCATCCACCATCACGACAATGAGGTTTGCGACCGCAAGGACACCCGAAAGCTCGATCCGGAACTGATGGATAACTTCGACTACCTTATTTACTGCTTCAAGAAAAACGGACTCTACATCACTACCGATGTCTATGTTTCACGCCGCAACATCACAAAACTTGAGCTGCCGAAGTATGGTCCCATCACAGGGCTTTCGGAATACAAGGCTCTCCTCTGGGTTGATGATGATGTCTTTCAGAACTGGAAGGATGCCGCGCGGAATTTCTACACCCATGTCAATCCCTACACCGGACTTGCCCTGATTGATGATCCTGTTTTGATTTCTCTCTCTCTGGTCAACGAAGGCAATCCGATCGGCAGACAGAATGCCAGCAGCCGGGTGTCGAAACTCTATCAGAAGAAGCTCGAGGAGTTGCGCAAGAGTTCCGGCAACCCCAATGTAACGATGGATGACCTCTGCCGCCATCTGGCAGTCACGCGTTTCAAGCAAATGAAAGAGTATATGATCTCCCTCGGCTGTAAAGTTCCTGTGACAGATCAGAACTTCAGAGACGAAAGTGACCTCGCCTGGATGCGTGCCCACTACGACTATGCTGACGTTCACTGCTACTTTGATCATCCGAGATTTGTCGGAAAACCATGGTCGCTCCCCATTGCGCCAAGCAACCACAATGTTCTCAATATGAGACATAATCTCCCGTCTGTTCTCTTCCCGGCACGAATTCTCGGAATGCCTTTCTTTGTCACTGAATTTGACTACGCTTCCCCCAATATCCACCGGCTCCACGGACCTGCTCTCATGGCGGCATACGCCGCGTTTCAGGATTGGGATGGCATCTATCAGTTCGCATATTCCCACTCCGGAAAGCATATGTTCGACCTCAATGCTGTCGGCAACTATTTCGATCTTGCCCGCGATCCGGCAAAAGCTCTTGCGCACAAACTTGCCGCCCGCATATTCCTGCACGGAAAAATCAAACCGGCAGAGCGGACCGTGGCTCTTGTGCCTCCGGAAAACGGCAGCAGACACTGGAGTCCGGACGTCAATTCCCTCGGCTATGTTGCCAAAATCGGCAGCGATGTCGGAAAAGCAAATGCAAAATACGATGTCAAGTTCGATGAGAGTTTCTTCACCAAAGATGCTTACAGAAAGCTCAACAGCAAAAACATCCTTCCCAAAGGCTATTTGAGCGACAGCGGATTCCTCTACAGGACTCCCCAGCTGCGCTACGATGTCAAAAACGGAAGTTTCCGTCTGACCTCCGACGGTGCTGAAGTTATTTCTCTTCAGCCCGGCAGCAAACTCAACGGCAGGATTCTTTCTGTCGAAAACGGAGAGAGTGAAGCGACCATCGGGTTGATTCCGCGCGATACCGCAAGTTTCAAGACGGCAAAGCGTCTGGTGCTTATCCATCTTACCGATCTTCAAACTACCGGAAGACACTTCGCCAACAAGCAGATGGCGCAGATGAACACTTGGGGAAAAGCTCCGTTCCTTGTCCGGCGCGGAAGCTCCGGAATTTCTCTGAAACTCAAGCCGGGAAATTGGAAGATTTACTCCCTCGGACTTGACGGCGAACGCAAAAAGCAGATCAACTACAGCCTCGATAAAGACGGCAGACTCGAGTTCACTGTAAATACCGCCGACCAGATGGCTTGTGAACTGGTGCGTGAATAGCTGGTTTTTATAATGAGAAAAGGGAGAGATCGTGAAATCTCTCCCTTTTTTTGTACTTGTTTTTGGGGGACTTGCTTTGCTTGCGCAAAGCTCATTTTTTGGGAGGAAGGTACTCGCTTTGCTTGCGCAAAGCTCGTTTGGAGTTATGCTCGTTTTGCGTTGCAAAACTTGCAGTGTTGGTGAAAAACCTTTGTTGAAACAAAGGTTCTTTCCCCAAGCCCCTTTTCCAAAAAACTTTATGTACTTCAGAGGACTGCGAGCAGCTCGACCTCAAAAATCAGCGTCGCACCCGGCGGAATCGCATTGCCGGCACCACGATCACCATAAGCCAGATCAGACGGAATCACAAACTCATATTTGCTGCCCGGAGTCATCAGCTGAACTCCCTCGGTCCATCCGGCAATCACCTGGTTCAAACCGAAGTCAATCGGCTCACCACGCTGGACAGAACTGTCGAAAACCGTTCCGTCAGTCAGCTTGCCGGTGTAATGGACACGAACCTTGCTCGTCGCAGTCGGCTTTACTCCGCTACCCTCGGTGATGACCTTGTAGTGAAGTCCGGAGGCAGTTGATTTCACCCCATCCTGTTTTGCATATTCAGCGATGAACTCCTTGCCCATAGCCTTGTTGTTTTCAGAGGCCTTGGCAACCGCTTCCTGTCCGGCAGTCTGGACTTTCTTCTGGAACTCCTGCATATATTTGCGGTAATCATCCACTGCAAGTGCAGGCTCCTTGCCCGCAGAAATGTCGCGGATCGCAGTGATAACACTGTCAATGTCGATCTCAACCGGCAGTTCCGAAAGATTGCCCATCAGATTCATTCCGAGAGCATAGCTCATTTTCTGTTCTTCTGTCATTTTTTTACCCTTTCCTGTTATTTGGTTTCATCAATAATGATGGTGTGATTTCCTGATTTTCCGGGTTCGTTGTGGTCAAGTTCGATCGACCAGAGTCTGCCCCAGCTTTTTTTTACAGCTGCGTCGGTGATCTCAAACTCCCGGCAGGTCAGAACTCCGTTATCCACTGAAAAAGTAAGTTTGCCCAGTTTTATCTCGCGGTCGGAAATTTTTTCCGGCTCTATCTCGGAAAAGAACCGGCAGCTGACCCGGTAATCTCTGCCGCAGTTCCAGGAGTCCGTGATACAGAACTGTTTTTTCGCGCGGTCGAAAGTAAAGGCGCGTTTTACGCTTTCAAGCTCAAGCTCGCCGGAGTAAGTGCCAGTCATTTCTATCTCGTAACTGATGATGCCGTTTTCATCCCTGAACTCGATGCTCTGCGGCTCTTTGTCAGCACCGGAAATCTCTCCCACGCCGTCGAAGAGCGGCATATTGTGTCCGGAAGCATTGCAGACCAGATGATCGTAACGGGTGTCGGCGGCAAAGTACTGGCGGCTGTATGTTCCGCAGCCGGGATCGCAGATGGCGAACTTGCCGTTTCTGGCGATCACAAAGTGACCGACGTCATTCTGATTGTGTCCTTCGTGGTTGGTTCCGCCCTTGACACCGAAGCCGAGTTTGCCGCAGCGTCCGGCAAGGTATCCGCGTGAGTGGTAGAATTTTGTGTTGTCAAGCACATCGTGCCACTTTTTCCCGGGAACATAAAAGAGGTCAAGCAGATTGCCCATAAGTGCCGAATGGGTGGCAGCGACATATTTTTTGCGCTTTTTTTCGCCTTTGAAATTGTGGAATGCCTGTTTTGCAAAGATGGCGATACTCTCATCTTCGAGCCGTCCGGCAAGCAGTTCGAGCAATCCGCAGGGCAGAACACCTATGAAGCGCGGACAGTCGGAGTATGTAAAAAACATACCATTTCCGAGATGGACGTCTGAAATATACTGTATCATCGCCCGCAGTTTCTCATCTTTGTAGATATCTGTTGACAGAATACCGGCACTTATCGCCTGCTCGATAAAGCGGCAGAACTCGACCGGACTGTGTCCCCAGTAGGCGGGACCCTCGTCGCAGGCACCGTCATCCGAAAACTTTTTGTAGTAGAGGTCGATATATTCCGCGAGCTGCCGGATGATTTTTTCCTGCCTTGCCGGATCATCTTTGAGGGCAGTGACAGCTGCTCCGAGCAGATTGTTGGCACACCACGCGGTCCAGTTGCTGTGTCCGTCGTGCCAGCCTTCACCGGGACCTTTTTCAAGTTTGACGATAAGGCGGTCGATGATATTGGTGCGCACCCGGTCGACAAGGTGCTGTGAAAAAGCAGCAAGTTCGGACTCCATCAGATCGAGTGTGAGCGCGAGCAGAAGTCCGGTCTGGGTGGCGAAAAGGTCGTTGCGGATATAGCCGACAGAGGGCAGGGCATCGTCATTATCCCAGGTGTGTGCAGGCAGTACCCAGCAGGGTTCGGAACATATCGCCCAGATATAATCGACTATGCGCGGAATGTACTCCCCTTTGCCCTCCATACATTCGGCGAGCACCAGCATCTCAAGGTTGTGCCGGATCTCAAAGTAGGGTTTTTCATAGATACTGCGGTTTCCGTTCTGGCGATAAAGCGCAAACTCACTTGCCTTGAGTTCCGGCATGGGAGATTTTTTGACTTTCTGCGCCCGTTTGATTATTTCAGATGTCACTCCGGAGATCCGGGGATCCTCTGCGATACGTTTCCAATTTGCTCTGTCGGCGTATTTGGGAAACATCATCTGACGTTTTACCGGAAACACCAATTTTGATGAGAGAAAGCCCTGTTCAGCATCTGCAGTGGGTTTTGCCGTGTTGAGACAACTCATAACAATTTTCCTTTCCGGAATTTTTTCCTCGCGTCGCAGCCGGAAATATACAGTTTGCAGGTTCCTTCAACGGCATCTTTTTTGACAATAAGTGTGTTTCCGGAGCCGTCGTGGCGTCTGTTTGTGTCAAGTTCCGCTCTGCTCACCAGCAATGGCAGTTCAGCGTTGACTTCAAAGTGAGGCAGTTCAGTGTTTTTAAGCAGCTCACCGAGAGCTTTGTCATCGAGTTCCGGCTCGGCTTCAAAAGCTTTGGCATTGAGTTGTTTTACCACATCCGCCGCCAGAAAATTGGTTACCGGAAGCGGAAAAACGGTATATATTTCCACATCTTCCGGAGCATTTTTCAACATTTCAAAGCCATGAAAGCCGCTGACGGCAACTCCTCTCTTGCCGGAGTCAAAATGTTTTTTCAGCTCTGCGGCGACAACCTGCAGTCTCTTTTCAGGAATAAATGCCGGAATATTGAACACATCTTCCGGCAGAACAACTGCCGGAGAGCTTGTTCCTGGAGCAGTTCTCCGCAAAAATGTATCGAGCTGTTTTTCCAGATGTTTGAAACACTCTGCCAGCGGAGGCATCTCAAGTTTTATGGCACTCCAAAACTCTCTTCTCATCTCTTTCAGAACCGATCCGGGCGCGAAGAAGTTGCCTTCAAGTTCAACATCGACCTCATCTATCCGCCACGGTTCAGGCGGAGCGGAGGCAAAAACTTCTGCAATTTCCTCCTTGGTCACCGGACGCTTTTCTGCCGGAGCAAAGTCTGTTTCTCTGCTCCATACCACATCCGGAAGATGTGAGAAACTGATCTTCCATAACTTGTCTTTGGCAGAGATTTTCAGTTTTGACGGATAGCGTCCCGGACGCAGGGATTTTTCCAGACTGCGGTAATCGAAACCGTTTTCGCCGATCTTATATATCCTGCTGCCGGGTTTGACTTCAGGAGCTACACCGAGTACGACGCTGCTTCCTGTACGGCAGCGGATGACGTTTTTGCGGTTTTCCTCAAGTTTGGTGAGTGAGAATGTGATATCCTCTTTAGTTCTGTCATTGACTGCTCTCAACCGGTCGCCGAGGTGGAGCCGGGTGAGGGTTTTGAGTGAGATATAACCGTTGCGGTTTTTATCCGCAGTTCCAGCCTCTATGCCGAATATTCCGGAGCGTTGGCTGTTGATGAGTTTTTTGAAGTTGCCGGCAACGTAGAAGCCGGAGGACGTTTCACGCATAGATGAAGACTCAAGCAGTTTGCGGGCTTCGCCAAGGGCTCCGGCGTCTTCCGGATGATCTATCAACAGCCGGTATGCTCTGGCTGTTTTGAATATGTAGTCACTGCCGCGCAGTCTGCCTTCGATTTTGAAAGAGTCTATTCCGATATCGGAAAGCTCTCTGACCAGAGTTGAGCCGTCGAGATCGTACGGAGAGAGAAAGTGATCCTGCACCACGTTGCTGACAGCGGCATAACAGCGGCGGCATGGCTGTTTGCATCTGCCGCGGTTGCCGCTTGTTCCGTTGAGGAAACTGCTCAAGAGACAGCGTCCGGAAAGGCTGCAGCACAGTGAACCGTTGATGAATACTTCGAGCTCAAGGCGGCTTTTTCTACGTATCTCTTTCAGTTCATCGAGAGTTATCTGACGCTCAAGGATGACACGTTTGACATTGAGTTTTTCCATCGCATTGACGCCGCAAGAGTTGTGTATTCCCATCTGGGTTGAGGCGTGCAGTGTGAAGAATGGAAAATAACTGTTGACCAGCTCAATAACACCTGGATCCTGTACAATCAGGGCATCAGGCGGAGATTTCGCAAGTTCGGCAAGGAATGACGCAGCTTCGCCGAGCTCATCGTTGCGCAGCAGGGTGTTGAATGTGATATAGACTTTTTTGCCGGTACTGCGCGCTCTTTCCAACAGAGTTCTCAACTCGTGAAAAGAAAAGTTGACCGCCCGCTCCCGGGCGTTGAATTTGGATAATCCGCAGTACACCGCATCTGCTCCTCCGTCGAATGCGGCGAGGGCGGTTTCCAGACTTCCTGCAGGTGAAAGCAGTTCCGGCTTTTTCATTTGATGCTCTTCTTCTTCTCTATTTTCAGGATAAAGAGATCAATGAATCCGCTGCCCCGTGCCTGTTTGAAGTGAACAGGAGGTTTGGGAATATTATAGAATTTGAGCAGGTAATTCAAATTGCTGTCGGCTATTCTTCTGAACTGCGGCTGAGGAGAGAGGATCAGTACCAGCTCTTCCGGAAGCTGTTGGAGAAGCTTTTCGATTTTTTCCGGAGCGGATAAATCATAAAAATCGCACTCGAACCAGAGGCGCGGAGTCATTTCAGGGAGATAAAACACATCGCTTGCCACGCTCCGGCATCCGGTTTGGCGTATGGTATTTTCAAGTGTTGCGCACTCATTGGCCACTACGGCACAGCTGTAAACTCCGGCAAACTGCTGCACCACGGCAAACACAGCGACTGCTGCCGGAATAAAACGCAGTGACTGCTGCTTTTCAAACTTGAAGAATTTGAGGCTTTTGGCACCGCAGATGATGATGAAGGGAAGCAGTACCATAAAGTGTCTTGCGCTCCAGATAAGTCCGACGTCACCCCGGGTGAGTACTGCCGGAACCGTGAGAATATATATCAGAATAAAGAGTGCGGTAATGCGGTAGATTTTGGCCTGACGCATCAGCAGATTGCGGATATTGGTAAAATAAAACCAGCTCAACGGCAGAGCGGCAAAAACTCCGGTACTGCAGGCGGCGGCATAGCTGAAACTGCCGCTTCTGGTGTAGCGCAAAAGCAGGATGACACTTCCGGCAAGAGCAGCAAAAATGCCGATGGCTTTGGATTTTCCGGATTTGTCAAAGTTTGAAAAGAGCATCACTGCTGTCGGAATGATGATAAAGAGGGTTTCAAACCTTCTGCCGGTAGGTTCGCCGCGCAGCAGATGGTGGAAATAGTTCCAGAGTATTCCTGCAGTACTCTGTTCGCCGGTTCCCTGAATATAGACCAGACCGTGGATGCCGAGGATGTGTCCGTATTCGATGTACTGCCACAGCCATACGGGGAGTATTGCAGCGACGCTTCCGCCGAGAAAGAGCAGGCTGTTTTTGCGCTCTTTGAAAATGAACAATGCGGTGCATAACGCAAATATGGCAAAATACGCCTCTTCACGGAAAATTATACTCAAACCGGCGACTGCTCCGCCGAGTACCCACTTGCGTTTTTTCAGAGCAAGGTATACGGCTGCAAAGATCGCGGCGCAGCTCAAAGTCATCTCCCACAGAATAAAGCTGTAAAACAGCACAGGAGTTCCGCACACGAGCAGGGCGGCAAGGAGCTTTTTCTTTGTCCACTTCAGCATTAAATATGCGCAGAAAATGGTGGCGGCTATTGCCGGAATGGCGGCTGCCCGTTCACAGTTTTTACTGTAAAAGAGAGAGCAGAGTACCGGATAGTACTCCGGATAAAAACTTCTCAACTGTCCATTGTGGTGCCGGATATGAAATCCGCCCGTGGGAGCGCACCGGGGATCTTTGTGCTGAAGAGCCGTGGAGCCGGTTTCATCAAAGGTGCGCATGATGAGGTATTTGCTACCATTATCGGTTATCCAGACCGGGCAGGGGGGCATAATAAACGTTGCCGCACAGAGGAAGACTCCCAATGCGGCAATAAAGAGAGTGTTGTTGTCGGGGCGTTTCATCGGAGTGTGTTTTGTACCGCCTCGAAGATGTTTTCCGGATCGGTAAGTCTTCCGGCTCCGGGATCGCCGCAGGCGACATGTCCGGTATCCGGACCGCAGAAGATCACACCGCGTTCAGCGAGTTTGCGGCAGTTTTCCACGCAGGCGGGATTTCTCCACATCGCAGGATTCATCGCCGGAGCGATGATGCTTTTGCCTTCGAATGTTGCGGCAAAGGTCGAAAGGGCGTCATCGGCGATTCCGTTGGCGAATTTTGCGATAAAGTTGGCGGTCGCCGGAACCACCAGAAAGAGGTCGGCGATATTGGCAAGGGCGACGTGTTCAGGTTTCCACTCCGGCTCTTCCCAAAGTGATGTGGTCACTGCGTTGCGGGAGAGAGTCCTGAATGTGAGCGGAGTCACAAATTTTGTCGCATTTTCGGTCATTATTACCCGGACATCATATCCGGACTGCACAAGTCTGCTGCACAGTGCGGCACTTTTATAGGCGGCGATCCCGCCGGTGACTCCGAGGACAATAGTCTTGCTCATACAAACAACTCTTCTTTGATAGTTTGAGTTCTGGTTCCAGCCGCTTTGAATACAGCAAGCAGATCTTCAGAGGCCTTTTCAAGATCATCGTTGACCACCAGAAAATCATAACTGCGGAAGTTCTGCAGTTCGCTCTGCGCTTTGGCAAGACGCTGGGCGACTTGTTCTGCGCTGTCGGTCGCTCTGCCGGTAAGACGCTGACGGAGCGTTTCAAGGTCAGGAGGAGCGATCATGACAAAGAGGGCGGCGCGTTTGAGTTCATCGTCGCTTTCGGCGGCTTTCCGGATCTGCAGTGCTCCCTGAACGTCGATATCCAGTACTACCTGTGCGCCGCGGCGCAGACGGTCGAGAACTTCGCTTTTGAGAGTGCCGTAACTGTTGGAAAAGACATTGGCACTTTCAATAAATTCTCCGTTTTCACGCTTGGCATCGAACTCTTCGCGGGAAAGGAAATAGTACTCTACACCGTGTTGTTCGCTGCCGCGCGGACTGCGGGTTGTACAGGATATGGAAAACTCCAGTTCAGGAAGAGCTTCACGCAATTTTCCGACCAGAGTCGATTTGCCGACTCCGCTCGGACCGGAAAGGACGATAAGGTCACCCAGTTTATTCATTTTCTCTGCTCTGTTGCATTTGCTTGATCAATCTGCCTGATGCACACTCATTTTCCCAGCCGGGAAAGTTCCATTTTTCCGGAAACTCTCTGCATTGCAGCGGTTTTACCGGATTTATCAGGCATCCATTGTCTCCGAGGTACTCGCAACTGCCGTCCGCCTTGCTCAAAAGCGATAAATGCTGACGGTCGGGAGTTATCGTTGTGTGGTCACGGATGAAATCCTCGACCGTGAGTCCGAGATATTCAGCGATCTTATCCGGTTCATCGCCGATAAGTTTCACTGCTCCCTCCCAGCGGCAGCAGGCTCCGCACCTCTGGCAGACAAAAGACATATTAACGGAAATCGTCGAGGATGTAGTCGTCGTTTCTGAAGTCGATCAGGAAGAAACCGAGTCCGAGATCGACCCACTCTGTCGGGTGGATATAAACACTGCCGTCGACAAGCAGTCCCAGGCTTCCGCCGATCGCCCAGAAGTCGCGCTGACCGGTGAAGAAATCATAGGTTCTGGTATCCGGCATCGGAATGCCGGTGCGGTCTTCTGAATAGCGTTTGACGGTTCCGAGGCTGTCGGTCAGGGTGTACTGTTCTTCGCTCACGAAGATGAAAGACCAATACCAGCCCTCTTCGATGCCGAGTCCGTACTGACGGTTGAAGTCTTTGTAAACCTTGGCGGCGAGTCCGATACCGGCACCGACGTCGCAGTATCTGGTTGCCATAAGTCTGCCTTCAGCGACCGGGCCGACACCCAAAGTGACGCTGAAAATATCCAGCAGATCCATAAAGCGGTTCGGAAAATAGAGCAGGATCTGATCTTTCAGACCGCCGCGCGCAACGGAGCGATCCTCCTCTGCCGCCTCTGCACAGAATCCGGCGGGTGCCAGAGCGAGCACCGCAACTATCACCATAAGAAACTTTTTCATTTTTCTGTCTTCTCCAATATGTTGTGTTGTTTGTTGTCGATGATACTACTCAACAATATAAGATAACTTTATTTTTCTGTTTTTACAAGTGATGTTGCAACAAAATATTGCGGTGATACACTATTTTTGCTGCAGTTGAATCTGTCTTAAGAGCAAAACAGGCAGCTGCCGTGAAAGCCGCTGCCTGTTTTGAGAGATAGTGTTGTTTTTCAGAGATCGTCCGGAGCCAATCTCAAACTGTCGGCATCTTTTGTTGCCGCGAATGCGGTTATGATTGTTTCGCCTCTGGCAACGATCGTATTAAGACCTTTTTTCAGCTTTACCGGACGGTTCGGGACTCCCTGATAAACAGTTGTTGAGTATGAGCACCAGGGATATTTGCATCCGGCAGGTCTGTGGAGCATGCGTTTGTTTTTTTCTGCAACGCCATTGATGGTTGAAGCGATGTGGTTTTTTGCGCCACGGTATTTGGCGAACAGCCAGTAGTAACCATCCTCCGGAACTTCGACAGTTATTGTATTGACACCTTTTTTGCGGGTGACTTTGCCGTGAATTACGCTTTCACGTGCCTGGGCGAGCAGTTTTGCGTTGGAGCGGCTGTCCACTTCGACGGATACCGGACGCGACCAACCGTCGCACATTCTGACTGAAAACGCTGAAGTGTGGCGGCGGGCAGTTGAAATTTTGCCGGGCAGACTTTTGACCACCAGCTGTACCGGTTTGCCGTCGAATTTTCCTTCGGCGGGAGTGACGGTGAAGAAATAGGCTCCTTTCGGTTTTACGATCCGGAATTTGCCGCGGCAATTTTTGTCGGGAGTGATTGTTACGACAGCCTGTTCTGTCTCATCGTTCATCATCTTGAGTGTTACGACACTGCGGTCGAGTTTGAACGGGGCAAAACGCAGCGGAAGCTCGTCTCCGCGCTTCTGGATTGCTCCGATTGTGATGTTTTCCTTCGCAGTTACTCCCGGAACGAACACACCGAGGTCAATGGCGGGTGAATCCTGCGCCGGAGCGTAATTGCCGTATTTCTCGTTTTCAAATTTGATCTTTGCAGTTTTGGTCGCTGATGCCTGATTTATTGCCTTGAGCTCCCTGACCGAGGAGCTTGGACCATCGAGCAGATCGTTGTCGACCGATGAGTAGAAGTATTGCGGTCTGAAGAGTCCGCTGGCGTAGAGTTTTCCGTCGGTGCGGACAAGATTGTTGCGTCCGTAAACTTTGAGATATTTCTCTCTGTGCATTTTTTTCTCGGTGGCATTGAAGCTCACGCTGCTGAAGCCGACCGAGTGATCGAGAACAGTGTTGTTGAAGAAGAAGAGTGCGCCGCGTCCGCCGGTGGAAAAGTTGTTTTTGACACCGACTCCGGTGAAGTCGTACTCGTCGCCGCCGCGGTGGACAAGGTTGCGGAAGTGGTAGGCAGGTCCGATCAGGCAGGGGGCGGTGCTGAAGCCGCAGAGCAGACCTTCGGATTTGTTGTAGGCAAAGCGGCAGTTCATCTGTCCTCCATCCATTTCCATTCCGTCATCGTTTCCGAATGCGAAGTAGTTTCCGTAGATTTCGGCGTCAGCTCTGACGCTGCCGTTGAGGGCGCCGTTGCCCCAGCCTTCGACGGCATCGTTCCAGCGGTTCATGTCGCTGCCGATAAAGTCGTTGTAGCGCAGGACGACAGAAGCGGCATCGCCGGTGTATACCGCAGTAGGTCCTGCCGGATGGCTGTAAAACCAGCTGTTGGCAGTGCCGCGCGGACTGTGGATGAAGCATCTTTCGACAGTCACTCTTTCGGAAGCCTGAATGTTGACTCCGGCATCGTAGTTGATGGATTGTTTTTTGATGAAAAATTTGCCGTCGATATGGATATTGCGTTTTCCGACTCTGCCGTAACCGGAAATATCACAGTTGCGGACGACTATATCGTTGGCACACTCAATCATGACCGCGTGGCGCAGTCCGCCGCGGATGGTGAGTCCGTCGAGTATGACGTACTGGCAGTTTGTGAGGTCGATGGCGTGGTCTTTGCCGATTCCGAAATCAAGGACTTCTCCCGGCTTTGAGGTGTAGCGGGTATAGCCTTTGGCAGTTCCGTTTTCGATGTCGGAGAGCAGCTTGCGGGCGTTGTCTTTGGTCAGCATGATCGTTTTGCCGATGGGAAAGTTGGAGTCACGGGTGGTGAACTTTCCTTTGATGCATTCCAGCTTTCCCGCGTCATTCACGTCAATCACAAATTCGTATTTTGCCGCCTCTTTCAGACCGAGCAGACTGCCGCGCGCCTGGGCTCTGCTCTCGTCGTAGACCAGATCAAGTCCATTTATCCACTTTTCGCTGCCGGACTCGCGGTACTTGATTTTGGCTGAAAATTCGGAGGCGCGTTTCGCCTGACGCTGTCCGATATAAATACTTGCGGCGTTGAATCCCGGAACCACCTCGAGTTTGGGTGTGGCTTCGATCTTGCGTTCAGTCGGAGTTCCGAAGTAGATGTTTTTGATGGTGATTTTTTTGCCGAGTGACTGCTTGCGGTTGTTGATGCGCACATTGATCTGTATCGTATCTGCATCAGCGGTGTCGAAGTCTATGCGCAGACGCTCCTGATATTTGCGGTTTGCGACAGTTCCGAAGCGTCCTTTCTCTTTCTTCTGCTTGTAACGCTTGATTTGCAGATAAACCAGATTGCGGAGCTCGGCATCCACGTCGCAGGAGAACTCATAAATGGTGTT
Organism: Victivallaceae bacterium; assembly: GCA_045630865.1. Lineage (GTDB taxonomy): Bacteria > Verrucomicrobiota > Lentisphaeria > Victivallales > Victivallaceae > UBA1784. Next base: position 700 of record JAZQTR010000205.1, on the reverse strand, counting down.
TGGAGTGAAATCTTTGATTTTTATCGCGGTTTCAGTATCGTAGACATCCAGCTTCAACAGCTTGAGGGACATTGTATCGCCCTCCTTTTTCATCTCGACACGTTTGTTTCCGCTGAAATTTTTGAAGTCTTTGATTCCGACAGCGGAAAGTGTAATTGAAATTGCCATAACAGACAGCAACCACAGTGTTTTACGCATAAAAACAACTCCTTGTTATATATTGTTGAAAACAGTTCGTTTGCTTACAATACACCGCGCGGGCGGTAAATACAAATTTTTCCTGCTTTTTTGAAAGGATTTTATGCTGTTTGCCTCCGGCACTTTCAGTTCAGATATAAAAAAAAGACCCCGCAGGTTAATGCGGAGTCTTTTTCTGAATTTCTTTGAAACGATGAGATCAGTTCATCACTTCGCCGATTTTCTTGTAGAACGCCATGCGCTTGGCAGCATCTTCTTCAGCGCGGGTGAAGAGAGCTTCTGCCTCGGCAGGAGCCGCCTTGAGCAGCTGCTTGTAGCGGTTCTCGCTGCGGATGAAGTCCTGATAGCTGGAAACAGCATCCTTGGTCTCCCAGACGAACGGAGCCTCGAGAGCCGGATTGTAGCGGTAGAGCGGCCAGTAACCCGCCTCGACGGCGCGTTTCTGCTCGACCTGGCTCTTGCTCATGTTGATGCCGTGGAGCATACAGGGAGCGTAAGCGAT
>JAZQTR010000204.1:0-12346 GCA_045630865.1 Victivallaceae bacterium | reverse complement strand
ACACGGACTCACCGACGCCGCCGAAAGCGGCACCCATACCGCCGGACTTGGCGGGCTGGATCAGGATCAGTCCGATGAGCAGCAGTGCGACTACCACCACCAGTGCATAGAGAAAAACCAACAACATTTTACTGTATCCTTAAAAATTAGGGGCCCATCGCTACGTTGATGAGGGAAACGAAGCTGGCGGCATCCAGAGCGGCACCGCCGATAAGTCCGCCGTCGATGTCTTTGCAGGCAACCAGCTCGCGGGCGTTGGCGGGTTTCATGCTGCCGCCGTACTGGATACGCATGGCTTCAGCGGTTTCGGCTCCGAACATCGCGGCGAGCTCGGCGCGGATGAAAGCGTGGGCATCCTGTGCCATTTCCGGAGTGGCGGTCTTGCCGGTTCCGATGGCCCAGACGGGCTCGTAGGCGATGACGATCTTGGCGGCATCTTCTTTGCTGACGTTGGCGAGTCCGCCGCGGATCTGGGTGGCGAGAACCTCTTCGGTCTTGCCGGCTTCGCGCTCTTCGAGAAGCTCACCGATGCAGACGATCGGAATAAGTCCGGCAGCCAGAGCGGCGGCAAGACGCTTGTTCACGGTCTCGTCGGTCTCGCCGAAGTACTGGCGACGCTCGCTGTGACCGATGATGACGTATTTGACGCCGCTGGTCTTGAGCATGTCAGCGGAGATCTCACCGGTGAAAGCTCCGTTCTCAGCCCAGTGGATGTTCTGGGCACCGACGCCGATGTTGCTGCCGGCAGCGGCTTCAACGACTGCTCCGAGAGTGGTGAACGGAGGGCAGACCACGATCTCGACGTCGTTCATGTTGGCGGTTTCGGCTTTGATCGCCTCGACGAGGGCGCGGCCCTCACAGGCGTATTTGTTCATCTTCCAGTTTCCGGCGATGATAACTTTACGGCTCATTTTCAGGATCCTTTTTTCTATATATTGTATTATAAAATTGAATGTAAAATACCCTTCGGAGCTTATCCGGCGACAAAACTCCAAAAAAATACGTTCACAAAATAGCACACATTTGTCTATTTTGCAAGTGTTTGACAGCTAACAATGTATTATTTTTTAAATTTGACTGCTGTAGCGGTACCGTGTACAGATCGTTTCCAAAGTATCCAGAGAGTCCATACACCGGAGGATTTTTCTTCAGTTTTTATATTCTCGACGCCGTCGGCCTTGAGGAATTTTTTTGAATACATGTTGAACATACGCTTCATATTCACCGGCTCCACAAGATTGCGGAACGTCTTGTACTCACGGCGGTTGGGGCGGGTGTCCTTACCGCTCCAGAGCGGAATGTAATAGAAGAGGAATATTCCTGAATTCATACCTTCAAGCTGTGCAACCGCCCGGTTTCCGGAAGGAGCCTTCTCTCCTTTGGGAGCCATCGTGTGTTTGACCGTCGAAGTCACACAGCCGCTCATAAGCACAAGCACAAGTGCAAGCGTTGCTATTCTGCCATATTTCATTTGTTCACCATTATTTCTTTGAAAACTTTTCCACCGCTGCGGCAAGCTGGTTTACCATCTTTCCGGCGCAGTCATTCATTGCTTTTGCGGCGGAATCTGCACTCTTTCCGTCAAATGCTGATGTGACACTGCATCTGACGTTTTCACTTTTTCCGCCCTGTTTGAGCTTGAAATTCACGGTGAGAACAGCAAGCTTCTTATCCGGATCGAATCCGAAATCATCTATGACTCCGGAGACCCGGACTGCTTCGTCGCCGCCCGCAGTAAAGCTGTTGCGCAGCAGTTTTTCCACCGCCTGATCAGGTTCGGTGAGCCAGTAGTTGCGGGAGTCGAATTTGATCCGGTTTCCCGCCGTGCGGTAGAAGAAGCGGCGGTCGGCTCCGGAAGCGTTGCTGATACTGCCTGTCTCAACCGGAACACGGCACTGGTTTTTCACCGCCCCGAGGTCGTAGACGCTGCGTTCAACAACGGCGGCACGGCTGAAAAAACAGCCCGGTATCAGAACCAGAGTAAACAGAAAAAGCGTGAGTGCAAATATTTTCATATCAGTTCACTTTCAGAACTTGAGCAGCTCTCCGGGACCGACAGCCAGAAGCTGATCATCGCAGGTGAACCAGACCTTTTCGGCTGACGGATTGTAAACCGTGGTCATATCAACGTTGAAGACCAGTGAGCGCAAGGCTTTGAAGTAGCGGACGATCTCGATGTTGGTCGCATACCAGAAGTCCGGATTGCCTGAAACTTTGCGGCAGAACTCCTCGATAAGCTCCCAGTTATTATTGTTGTTGAACTCGTAGCTGTGTCCCCAGACGTACAGGAGAGCCAACGGGTAGCGGCTGGCGGCAAGCTGATCGGCAAACTCCATCAGGCGGGGGTTGTTGTGGTGACAGGTAGGATGCCAGAGCAGGAAGTTATCCGGAATGGTGAGCTTTTCGGTGCTGACAGTTGTGCGGCTGTAAACGATTCCGAGAGAGGAGATGCGATCGACGGTATCTGAGTTGTAAGTACCGAAGGGATAAGACATTCCGATAACGGGATATCCGCAGAGCTTCTCGAGGTTACGGCGGTCTTCCCAGACTTCTGAAACCACCATATCCGGAGAGATGCGCTCCAGGAAGGGGTGGGTGACAGTGTGACAGGATACTTCGTGATTTTTGTAAAGCTCTGCCACATCGGCGGATTTGATATAGTCGTTGGTGTCGAACTTTCCGGAGTTGAGATGGAAAGAGCCGCGGATACCGTATTTGTCGAAGATCTCGACCAGACGGTAATCGGCAGCGCGTCCGTCATCGTAGCTCATGGTCAGTATCTTATTTTTGCCTTCCGGACCGACTGTTCTGATGTAACGCATAACTTTTTCTCCTCTTATTTAAGCAGTTCTACCAACTGCGGAATGATCTTTTCAAAACAGACTCCGTACCAGTGTTCATCCGGAGTCGCTTCGATCGCCAGACAGACCGCGTCGGCGGCGATGGCGGCGGAGTCGTAAGCTGATTTTCCACGCATGAGCGCACCGGCAAAGACGCTGGCGAAGAGGTCGCCGGTTCCGTGGCTGCTGCGCTCGCATTTTTTATTGAAGTCGTATCTGATTCCTTCAGCGTTGCCGACGGCGCAGCCGAGAAGTCCGGGTTCAAAGCTCACACCGGTCAGGATGACATTCTTTGCGCCGAGGCCGAGCAGACGTTTGACCAGTCCTTCGATGTACTGCTGATCGTAGTTTTCGAGGCGGCACTCCTCGCCAAGCAGAAAGGCGGCTTCGGTCAGGTTGGGCAGAAGGTAGTCGGCACCATCGCAGAGCTTTGCCATCTTGGACGGGAAATCATCGCTGAATCCGGGGTACATTTTTCCGTGGTCAGCCATCACCGGATCGACGATACGGACAGCTCCCGGAGCGGCGCAGCTGTTGATGATCTGAAGAATGGGCGGAATCTGCTCTTCGCAGACGTATCCGGTGTAGAAAGCGTCGAATTTGAGTCCGTTGCGGATCCAGCTTTCCTCGATGGAAGCCATATCGCAGGTGAGGTCACGGAAAGTGTAACCGGTGAATCCGGCGGTGTGAGTTGACAGTACAGCCGAGGGAAGAATAACAGTTTCGATTCCGCAGGCGGAGATCACCGGAAGTGCCACCGTAAGAGAACACTGTCCGAAGCAGGAAATATCCTGAATGGTAAGAAGTTTTTTATCGCTCATTTTTATACCTTACTTTGTTGAAGTTGTTGTTTTATACTTTTAGATAGCCCATTCTCCGTTGCGGAAAACTGTTATTTGCTTTCCGTCGAAGGTGGTTCCGGTGATCTCAAGGTCATCGGATCCGATCATGAAATCGACGTGGATGACGCTGTCGTTCAATCCGAGGGCTTTCAGCTCATCTTTGGTGTATTTGCTGTAGTTTTCCACACAGCAGTCGAATCCTCTGCCGAGCGCAAAGTGGCAACTTGCGTTTTCATCGAAGAGCGTGTTGTAGAAGAGGATACCCAGATTGTTCACCGGAGAATTTTTGCCGATGAGCGCACACTCGCCGAGGTAAGCTGCTCCCTCATCTATGGATATCATCTTTTCGAGGGCCTCCTGACCGCAGCGGGCATGGCACTCCACGGCGCGGCCGTTCTCAAAGCGGATGGAGAAATCCTCGATCAGGGTTCCCTGCCATGAGAGCGGCTTGGTGGAGACCAGAACTCCGTCAGCCTTGCCGCGTGCCGGAGAGGTAAAGACCTCCTCGGATGGAATATTCGGGTTGAAAACTCTGCCGGAAAGATCTGTTTCGGCTGCGCCGCAGAAGATACTCTCTTTCATGAGTCCTACGGTGAAATCGGTTCCGTTGGAGGACTTGTAGTGGAGTTCAGCAAAGCGGAAAGCGTTGAGTTTTTTGCAGAAGTTGTGAATATTACTGTTGTGTTCCTGCCAGTTCTGCAGAGCGTTTCCGTTGGCGCGCGAAGCGGCAAGAATCGCCTCCCAGAGCTTTTCGACAGCCTCGTTTACCGGAATATCCGGAAAGACTTTCGCCGCCCATTCAGCTCCGGGAACCGCCGCGATACACCACTGGTGGCGGTTCTCGATAAGGTCACGGTAGGGCTTGATCTCCTTGACGCGGGCGGAAAAAGTACGGCTGTGTTTTTCCTGATCTATGCCTGACATGCCGTCCGGATCGTCTGAATCCAGCCAGATACGGGCCGGAAAATTTTCTGACATCCACTGCCAGCGGGCCTTTTCCCACGGTTTGAGGCATGAGAGTTTTTCCTCATCCTGATAGAGCTGGTCGAGCTTGTCGACGGCCATATCAGTAAAGTTCACCACCACTTCACCGGCTCCGGCGTTGTAGCACTCTCTGACCACCATCCGGACAAACTCCGGCTGGTCAAGACCGGCTGTAATGATGACCGACTGACCGGGAGAAGGATTCACTCCGTTCCTGACAATAAGTTCAGCATATGATTTGAGACGCTCTGTATCCATAGTCAAAAATCCGGTTTACTTTCAGTTGAAGAGCTTTTTGGTGCTTTTGCCGATATCTCTGCCCCAGTCGCCTGCTTTTTCGCCGAATTCGGCAGTTTTGTCACCGGCTTTCTCAAGCGCGGACTTGTTCTGCTCCTGATAGATCAGATAACCGGCGACTCCGAGACCGATGATGACCAGTGCGGCAATAAGACCGATGATGATATTTTTCTGCTCTTTTTTCATTTTTTGATTCCTTTTCTGACAGATTGCAGAAATTTTCCGATACCTACCCAATGCAAATATACCACTCCGGAAGCAAAAAATCAAATCTTACAGTATTGAAAAATTGCGGCATCAGTTTAGATTGAAATCAGATGGAGTATTTTCGGGGGAAAACAAAAGAGGAGAAATATTATGCAAAGAAAAAACATCAGGTACGAACTGCTCTTCGACCCCGAAAGCAGAAAGGTCCGTCTTCCGGCACTGCGAATGTCGGTCATCCTTCACCGTCCGGAGGTGAAATAATGGCGAACTCAAAAGAAAACACCCTCGGAGTACTGCCGCTGGCAGCACTGGTCGTCGGAGCTATGATCGGCGGAGGAATATTCAGTCTGCCGCAGAATATGGCTCAAAATGCCTCAGCGTGTGCAGTGATCATCGCATGGATCGTTACAGGAACAGGTATCTTCTTCCTTGCCAACACTTTCCGTATCCTCTCCGCCGCGAGGCCCGACGCCACCACCGGTATTTACGCCTACTCAAGGCTTGGTTTCGGAAAATTCGCCGGTTTCCAGATGGCGTGGGCTTACTGGTTGAGCAATATCTTCGGAAATGTCGGTTACGCAGTGCTGCTGATGGATGCACTCGACTACTTCTTTCCCGGAGTATTCACCGGAGGAAACAACATCTGGTCAATCATCGGCGGCTCTATCGTCATCTGGATAATGAACTTCTGCGTCCTGCGCGGTGTAAAGCAGGCGGCGTTCCTCAACACCGCAGGAACCATTTTCAAACTGGTTCCCATTCTGCTGTTTATCCTGATCATGCTCTACGTCTTCAACTGGAGTACTTTTACCGATGATTTCACCGGCAAACTCACCATTCCGGCACTCGGATTGAAGCCGCTCGGCTCCCTTACACAGCAGGTGCGCTCCACTATGCTGGTCACACTCTGGGCGTTCATCGGTATCGAAGGAGCGGTCGTTATGTCCGCACGCGCCAGAAGCCAGAAAGACGTCGGTTACGCAACCATTCTCGGATTCGCAGGATGTCTCGCCATATACGCTCTGCTCTCGATTCTTCCCTTCGGCAAAATGGATCAGCACCAGCTGGCACAGCTCGCCAACCCCTCGACGGCTCCGCTGCTCGCCTCGGCTGTCCACGGAAAGTGGGGCGGAGTTGTGATGAATCTCGGAGTAATCGTCGCTTTGCTCACCAGCTGGCTCGCATTCACCATCATGGTGGTGCAGATACCGTTTGCCGCCGCCAATGACGGAACTTTTCCGGCGATATTCAAGCGTGAAAACTCCGCCGGAGCTCCGAGCGTTTCCCTCTGGGTCACCAGTCTGGTCATGCAGGTATCCATGGCGATGGTCTACTTCTCGAACAACGCATGGAACACCATGCTCTCGGTAACTTCAGTCATGGTTCTGCCTCCATACCTCGGATGCACACTTTATCTCTGGAAATCAGCCGCACAGAAAGATTTTCCGGAAATCCCCGGAGCAGGCAGGATATTTTCCCTCATCTGCGGCGTCGCCGGCTCGGTCTACGCCGTGTGGATGATCTATGCCGGCGGACTCAAATATCTGATGATGGCTTTCATATTCCAGCTCATCGGTATTCCGGTATATATCTCCGCCAGAAAAAAGGAGGTATCCGACGGAGAGATCATGACCCCTGCAGAACGTGCAGCCGCATGGATCATAACCATAGTAGCTCTCACAGCTGTCATAGTTTTATTCTCACATAAGAAATAAAGTGTCGCACTGACTGTCACGCGTCAGCCAACCCCGATTCAACAGGCCGCATAAGCCGAATAATTTTTCTATCCGGCTTATATGGCTTATCCGGCGTATCAAAAGAGAGAGTCTGCTGCCGGTCGTACGGGACAATCTCCAACGAAAAAAGTGATTAATAGGAATTTTACCAAATGAAAGATATTTCACGTTATCATGTTGTTATAATTTGCGATAATGCTGTTAAAAACAGTGATGTTCTTGATTCACTTATTGTGAGGCTCGCCGATGAGCTGGAAAAGGTCAACTGTTCAGTTACCCGTCTTTCCGGATATCGTGAGGCAGTACCGGTTTTATCCAATGATATGGATACTGACGCGATACTGCTCTCAACTGATATGGAACTTGACCATGATAAAGCACAGGAGGCAGAGTATCTTCTTGAGCTTGCGGCTGACTGTCTGCCTGATGTTCCGGTATTTCTTCTGGCTGACCGGGCGGAAACATCCAACGCCATTTCCGAGGAGCTCATGTGCCGCGCCCACGAATACATCTGGATATTTGAGGACAGTCCTCTCTTTATCGCCGGACGTATCTCTGCCGCCATCAAACAATACCGTAACAATCTTCTTCCTCCGCTCATGCGTGCGGTCTGGGAATACAACGAAAACCGCCACGAATACTCCTGGGCCGCTCCCGGACATCAGGGAGGACGCGGCTTCACCAAGTCTCCGGCAGGTAAGAAATTCTACGATTTCTATGATGAAAATCTGTTCCGCACTGATACCGGAATTGAGCGTACATCAATAGGCAGTCTGCTCGATCATACCGGAGCCTTCGAAGAGAGCGAAAAGTTCGCCGCCCGCACCTTCGGAGCCGACAGAAGCTACTCAGTCGTGGTCGGAACCAGCGGTTCCAACCGTACCATCATGCAGGCATGTCTTGCTCCGGGAGATATCGCCATCTGCGACCGGAACTGCCATAAATCCATCGAACAGGGACTTATTCTCACCGGAGCCATTCCGATATACATGCAGCCCACACGCAACCGTTACGGAATAATCGGCCCTGTTCCACGCAGTCAGATGACTCCTGAAGCAATAAAAAGTAAAATAGCAGCACTTCCGTTCTCAGTCGAAGGAAACAAACGCGCTTACGCCGTACTTACCAACTGTACCTACGACGGACTCTGCTGCCACGCAGAAAAAGCCGAACAGGAACTCGCCGGATCAGCAGACAGAATACACTTTGATGAAGCATGGTATGCTTACGCAAGATTCAATAATATCTACCGCCACCGATACGCCATGCGCGGAAATCCCGCCGACCGTCCAAAAGACGCCCCAACAGTGTTCGCCACCCATTCAACACATAAACTCCTTGCCGCTCTCTCACAGTCAAGCTATATACACGTGAGAAACGGCAGGAGTAAAATAGACTTTTCAAGAATGAATCAGGCATATATGATGCATTCCACAACAAGTCCTCTATACGCTATTTGCGTATCAAATGATGTGGCAGCCAAGATGATGGCTGAAAACGGAAAAACCATTACAAGTGATGTAATAGCAGAAGCTGTTGATTTCCGTCAGGCACTCGCCAGACTCACCAGAGATTTTTCAGGAAGAAACTCATGGTTCTTCACCGTCTGGAACTCTCCGGAAGTTAAACTTCCCGGATCAGGAAATATCTGCGATTTCGCCGACGCTCCAAGAAAAATACTCTGCACAGATCCGGCAGCATGGACCCTCAAAAAAGATGACGCCTGGCACGGATTTTCAGGTATAGATGATGATTGGGCTATGATCGATCCGGTGAAAGTAAGTATCCTTACTCCGGGAGTAAATGAAGACGGAACCATAGCCGAAGATGGAGTTCCCGCCCAGCTCGCAGCAAGCTGGCTGTTCAGAAACGGTATTGTTCCCACAAGATCAACTGACTTTCAGCTGATGTTCCTCTTTTCTCTCGGTATAACCAAAGGAAAGTGGATGACTCTGCTCAACAGCCTGCTCGAATTCAAACACGCATACGACAGCAACGCTCCGCTGCACGATGTGCTGCCGGAACTCACAGCTCAATATCCCGCAAGATACGGAAATATCGGACTGCGCGATCTCGGAATACAGATGTTCAAATATATAAAAGAATATAACCCGACCGCAAAACTGAACGCAGCTTTCGAAAGACTTCCGGAAATGAAACTCACTCCAAGAGAAGCATATATGAAAATAGTACGCGATGAAGTAGAACTCGTTCCGGCAGATAAACTCTACGGAAGAATAGCCGCAAATTCAGTCATTCCATATCCTCCCGGTATCCCGATGGTAATGTCAGGAGAGCTCTTCGATAAACATAACTCACCACAAGTGGAATATCTCCGCCAACTCTCCGAATGGGATAAAATGTTCCCCGGATTCGAACATGATACCGAAGGAACCATCTCCATAAACAACACATGTCATATAATGTGTGTTAAATAAGTCGGTACGACCGACAGCGGAGTATCGCAGCTGCCTCGTTGGGCAGCTTTGATCGACGCTTTTTTAAAAAAAGCTTGGCAAAAACGTATATATGCAATGATGTGTATGTTGCCTGCAATTTTTCCTGAAGAGAGGCAGCTGTGACAGTAAGAACGACCGACAACGGAGTGTCGCAGCTGCCTCGTTTTTTGATACGCCGTATAATCCGTATAAGCCGAATAGGAAAATTATCCGGCCTATGCGGCGTATCCGGCCTATTGAATTGGGGTCTGTGACACTCCGTCGCTCTTCGAGCTATAGAGTGCAGGTGCTTCCGCTAACAACCGGTTTTTTAACAGGGGGCTGCGTCGGGAGATTCAGGAAAAATGTTTCGTCAAATTTGAACATAGCTCCCGTAGCGGCATCGATTGCTATCCCCAAAAAACCACCGAAAACGAAATTTCCCCAGAAAAACGGATCTATTTTGGATATTGCAAACATTGTGTGTTTTTGACCGTTAACTGTTGTTGCCTCCAAGGCATAGGTTGCTCCGGAAAAAAAGCTTTTACTTGCTTTCAGCTTTGCAACAAACGGCACTTTGCCGTTACCAACGACCTTTCCATCGTCGTGATTGCGCACAACCACATTGGTACCTGGTAGATTTGAATTTATTGTTACATCATATTCACTCTTGCTTAACAAAGATGCACATCCTGTAAGAAAAAACAGTACCATTGATGATGCGATTACAAATAACTTTTTCATTGTTTTACTCCTTTTCGTTTCAAGAATAGTTTGATAATTTTCTATTTGATGTTAAATATACTTGTAATTAACGATGTTGATATCAATGGTAATTGATTCGATATTTACAAGACGGACAACTTGCACCCCAATATTTTGTATGGCACACATTACACTCTCTTCTTTCTTCTTTGTTATTCAGCACAGCAGATGAAGCTCCTTTAGATGATGAACCACCGGAGTATGATGATGTTGGCGGAGGAGTACTGGCATTTGCTGCTTTTACTGCGGAATAAGTTGATGCGTAGTTTGCAGCTCCATAAGCTGCCGCTACTGTAGCAATGGACAATAATGATTTAGTGAACTTTATTATTTCCCCCTGACTTTTTGATGGCTTAAATGATTCCCACGGGTAACGAACATCAAACGCCTGAAACGTCAGCAGTTCAAGACAACCGACAACAACATCTCCACTCATGGCCAACACTCCGGCTGGTACTGTTATCACAGGAACAAACGCATACATAAACGCCATATCACTGTTTATTTTTTTACATTCTGTAGATGTTATTCCGATAATATTCAAAGGAGAACACACGATCCTGCCAAGAGCATAGAACGGACGTGCGATTGGTTCCGGTTTTTTTCTCGGAGGTTGGGGATTTTGTATTTGAGGTTGCACTTCACTCTGCTGCATTTGAGGTTGAGGTGCGCTTTGCTGCGTTTGAAGCTGATTAAGTTGATTATTGGGAAATGCAACATTATTTGCAGCAGGAATCACCGGAACAATCGGCGTTCCCTGCCAAACAGCACTTTGCTGTTGTTCTTTAGAATACAACATTCTTTCTGTTTTGAAGACTGTTGTTGACTCAGCAATGTGACCGTTAGGCTGAATAACTTGCATTTGCATAATATTATAGGAAAAACCACTGGCTGCATGATAATAACGAAATTTATTGTTGTAAGTAGCTCCAGCAGGATATTGAGTCTTTGCCAATGTATCTTCAAGCATTTTAATGTAACTGGCTGGATCGTATTTCATAACAAACGAATCCTGATTCAACCATACAAGATCAGCAACAAGGTTGAAACTGTCCATATTACCCTGTGCGTTCATTTTCATGTAAAGCTGGGAATTTTTTATTTCCCAATTTCCGCTGGATTCAGATTTTTTTATGATACCTCCGGTTGGCTGACCTACCTCTGTTTTAAAAACCATAGTTTTATCTGCATTAAATACAAGAGTTGTTCTTGTCGTAAGTACTGCAGTATTTGTTGACTGAATTACATTACCGTTGACTTTTGTCACTGAATAAGAATAATTAGAGTAATTAGAACTCCAAGTACCGATAATGTATTCTTTTACTTTTTCATCAGCTATTTCAACCGTTTTTTTGTTAACTTCAGGAGGCTCAATTGCAAATTGCCCCTGATCAGATTCCAATTCCTGCTGCTGAACTTGCGCTGATTGAGAAACTTGAGAATTTTCCTGCGCATAACCAGGGGATAGATAAAGCGTTCCATCTCCGGAACAACCGGTTATACCCAATGCAAAAAACAACAAACAAAAAAGATGCATTCGGGATTTTTTCACCTGTCCAACGTCATTGCGTCCTTGCATTGCACGTACATTTGAAAAAAAATTCATTTCAAACCTCTTCTTTTGTAAAATTTTGCTGTAATACAAAAATAAAAAAGCCGCATGCTCCCTGTAAAAAGGAATCAATGCGGCTAAAAAAGAAGCGGGCAAAAATCCATCAATGCGTAAAAACGTCCACAAAAAAGCCGGACGTTTTTTATGCACCGAGACCAAGGTCCGACCAAGAACCTACGTTTTCCATACAAGCAAACGCCCGGCAAAAACTGCAGAAAACAGTTCTACCGGTACATTTCTCCTGGGGAAAACGTGTGAACAATGATTTTAACTTGGTCGGTTTAGGTCTCGTTCACAGAGAAACACAGGAGGGTTATTACCTCCTGAAAATTTTTATCAACCCAGAATTTCAATAAGGTTATCACGCTTAAAATTCTTGACTAGAATATATCACATCATATATCTGATTACAAGCGATGTTGTAATCAGAAAACTAAAAAATCATATTTTCTATTTACTGACTGAGCGGTAAAAGGCAATATTTCATTTTTTCAGTCAAAAAAATCATTTCACAGCGAAAATAGATTATTCACAGTCACAAACCGCAGTGTGCCCAAGGGGGTAAACAACGTGAACGTCGGCAACCACAAACCGCTTTCCCGTGCCTTCCCGTTGGTCAGGCACG
>JAZQTR010000203.1:0-13203 GCA_045630865.1 Victivallaceae bacterium | reverse complement strand
CAAGTTCATTTTTTTCAGGCAGCTCTTTCACCAGTTCCGGGTGGTGCTCAAGCAGAAAATCACAGATCTGAAGCTGATCTTCGATCGTGCGTATCTGGCGTTTGAAATTGTGCAGGATAGTATAACAGCCGATCGCGTGCTGCTGAAGTTCATCCTTCACCACTGGAAGCAAATCAAGCTTATCTGAAATTTCATCGAAGAAACGGCGCGGGGAACTTATGACTATCTCTACTCCGGGATAGTCGTTTTTATGCTCCCGCAGCCAGTCGAGTTCAAATCTTGCAGGCCCACCGCCATGATCCCCAACTCCGACGAAAAACATATTGTGGCCGATCTTTTTATCAGTGGCGGCAATGATTGACTCCAGCTTGAGTTTCATATCTTTGTAAGTATGGGTGCAGTAACTGACAGCAAGACGGCAGGTCGTAATAGAGTTTCCGGAAGGGGACTCCCAACGGAAAAGGCATCCCGGCAGGTGCATTTCATGTTCCCCGGGACGCATCATGACATAGGAGTCCATACCGCAGGAAATATAGTAATCAGGCAGAGAAGCGGTATGTCCGAAACTGTCAACATTGTATCCGACGGAGGGTTTTACGCCGAGTTTTTTCCAAACCGGAGCAGAAACAACGCTCTGATTGCGGATACTGTAAGTATCCGGAAAATTACAGTCCGGCTGAATATACCAACCTCCGACGACTTCCCAGCGGCCCTGCTTGATGTAGTTCTTCACCTTTTCAAAGACGGCGGGAGCGTATTTATCCAGGATTTCATAAAACCACGCTTCGCCGCGGGTGATGATCGCTTCGGGATAATCCTCAAGAATGTCGCAGTTGCTTTCGGCTGTTGAAATCACCTCATCAATTCCCTGTTCGGCGTGCCACAGCCAGACAGGATCAAGGTGAGAATTGAGAACGACATGTATTTTCATATAAGCACTCTCCTGTGAATTTGATCAATGATATAACTTTTTGTTGACATCCGGAGTCACTTCTGCTGCAGAGCCAAATGAAGTTTTTTGTATAAAGCCGGTTTGCGGATACCGTTCATCAGAACCGTCTTTCGATCAGAACTATTTTTCCTGCCAGAACGATTCCCGGATCTTTGAGAGGGTTGTACACCGCAATATTGCGGCGGTATCTGTTTGTTTTAACGGATACTGCGGAATATATACGCAGAAAGAATATTGCGGACATTTCGACCACCACCAGATCTCCTGTCACAGGTGGCTCGGAAGATACTGCAAGTAGATCGCCTTTGCGGATGCCTGTCGTATGCATAAACTCGTCTTGCACTTCAAAGAGCTGCTCTTTTTCACGGCAGCAGCAGACGTTTTCAGGAAAAATCCCTCTCTTTGTGACCTCTCCCGGCAGCGTGGTGGCGTATACCGGAGTTTCGTTTGCCGCACCTGAAGAGATCTCCCTCTTCAGAACGACAAATCCTCTGGAATAACGTTTCCGGTAGAGAAAACCTTTGTTGCGCAGACACCTGACGTGAAATCCGGCTCCGCTTTTGGACAGCGCGAAATGCTCTGCTATCTCCCGCAAAGACGGAGTGTGCCTCTCGTTCAGGCGGCTGGTACAAATATAATCAAATATCCGTTTTTGCAGATCTGACAGCTTCTGCACGGCAATATTCCTCTTTAAGAATCGCGCTGCAGGATTCCCTTACGTAAAACCGGCAGCACAATTCTTACATAAGCAGTTTACTGCAAAATATGCAGCAGCTCTGTCACGACTTGTTTTATCCGAATATCTTATTGAAAGTATCGACCAGCTTTTTGACTGAGTAGCCGTATTTCAGCATAGCCACTTCGCTCTGGATGGTCTCCAGACGCGGCGCAGTCAACAGCTTGGCAGAGAGTTTTTCCCAGTCAGTTATGCCGTCAAACGGCATTGCATGGTCATCTCCGTAGCCGTTGTTATCGTGCAGATGGCAGGTGACGATATGAGGAAGCAGCTGATCGAGAGCATCATTGCAGTAATCCACTTTATCCGGCCATGCGTAAGTTACGCCGCCGAAGTATTTGCTGTACTCCTTGCCCTCGAAATACTCCATCAGATTGGCGTGGCCGGAGTCGTAGCAGACTCCGAAATACTTCGAGTTGAAGCGGCTGATATAGTGCAGCACCTCTTCCGGAGCATTGGAACGCTCAAAACTGTTCTCCAGCGCAAGTATGATTCCAAGCTTCTCCGCCTCCGGAACCAGCTCGTCCAGCGTTTCATCTCCGTAAGGACGAAGCTCGCTGTTCGGAGTCTGGAATATCACACTGTCAAACGCTCCGACATGGATCGTACAGGTGCGGCAGCCAAGATCGGCAGCATACGCCATCGCCTGCTTCTGCTCCTCGATCATCTTCTTGCGGCGGCCGCGCTCGCGGCAGCAGATGTCAAGATGCTGACCGAACGGCATGTGGGCATCTCCGAATGTGATGCCGTGCTCTTTGGCAAGACGCGTGATAAAACCATAGCGCGATGGCTCACGGACAATACGCTCCAATACCGTGCAGGGAAGCACAAAATTGCTCACTCCGTTATCTTTGAACTCGTTGATAAGGCTGGAAATAATATTGTCAGGAACACTCTCCAGACTGTAGTAGTGGGATATGGGATATTTCATTTTATGTGTTTAACCGTTGCTGCTGTACGTATTGTTGGTGGTTATGTTATACAGAATTTACTTTTTTGTTTTTTGGAAAAATCCATGAACCAGCCCGCTGTGAAAAACGGATGGGGAATGGGGTTTTATTTTTTTATTTTTTTATTTTTTTATTTTTTTACTCGTTTTGCTTTGCAAAACTCGTTTGTTGGGGGAAAACCTTTGTTGAAACAAAGGTTCTTTCCCCAAGCCCCTTTTCCAAAAAACTTTTGGTACTCAGTAGTCGAGCACAGGAAGTTTCACCGTCGGCATCGCCTTCGCCCACTCAACACCGGTGGCACTCGGCATCACACCATTCTCATAGCACTCCATCCATATACGCTCAACATTCTCAAGCGCATACTGTCCGCTCTCCTCATCACGGGTCACGAATTTACGGTCAACATCGTTGATCTCAAAGTTCTTGTGCATCTCCTCAATACAGAAAGTCTGGACTCCGGCAATCTGCAGCGTGCAGTGGAAAGTCTCGGGATCATTCACACACGCCACCGCCGTGCGGAACATCGGCATACGGCTGTCAGTAGTATCTTTGCCGGCGACCTTGTTGCCGGATTTGTCATAGGCACTCCAGCTGCGGCAGTTGCCCCAGTTGATCTGTCCCTCCTCACACTCGATACGGACAAAAGGTCCGCGTGAAGTCGGGCAGGCGTGGGTGAACATGTTGATGATCTCAACGCCGGAAACAGTCTTGAGCTGCAGAGCAACAGTATCGAAGGTTTCCAGCTCTCTTACACGGTACATCTCGGCGGACATCTCCACCGGTTTGTCGTTTTTGGCAAACTCCTGTCCGGCGAAGAAGAGAGAGAGGTTGAGGTAGTGGGCAAAAGCGTTGTTGATCGGAGAATCGAACACCGGCTGTCCGTCGCTGTATTTGACTCCCGCCCAGTTGTTGCGGGCATAGTAGACATCGGCACGCGGCCAGATTCCGGCGACAACGATCTTTTTGACCTTGCCCAGTTTGCCGGAGGCAATCAGACGTTTGACATCCAGAACATCCGGAGAAGCAATGTGCTGGTATCCGATCATCACGAACTTGCCGGACTTCTTTTCGGCTTCGATCATGTTTTTGACCGCCTGCACAGAACCGGCAACCGGCTTCTCGCACAGAACATTGAGTCCGCGGGCAAGAGCGT
Source organism: Victivallaceae bacterium (assembly GCA_045630865.1). GTDB lineage: Bacteria > Verrucomicrobiota > Lentisphaeria > Victivallales > Victivallaceae > UBA1784. The sequence continues at coordinate 9,412 of JAZQTR010000203.1, read as the reverse complement.
CGCAGGTGAGAGACTCGTGGGAGCTGATTCCGGTCGGGAAGCAGACCAGATCAAGTTTATCCTGCCAGTCAGCATACATTGAGTCGGCATCGGGATAGATCTTAACTCCGCCTTCCTCAAGCATTGCCACATTATCTGCGACTTTCGCCGGATTGCGCACCACACAGGCGACAAACTCAACTTCGTTGGTCTTCGCCAGTTCCAGCAATCCTCTGACATAGCTCATAGCGTAGCCGCCGGCACCGAACAGGGCAACTTTGATTCCCATTTTTCTTTCTCCCGTATATTTTATTGTTGGTTGAGACTAAAGATACTATAATATAGAGCATACCCGCGGCAACTTCAAGCTGTTTTTCAGGGAGATATTGTTTATTTGCCGCTTAAAATGTTCTTACTGCGCAGTTGTCTCCGCTGGAAAATGTCATCCGCGTAACATTGAGTGAATTGCACAGCAGAGAGTGGAAAATTTCTATCAGGTTTTCGCAGGTCGCAGCCTTCTCTGTCACCACCAGGCGGCACTCCGGATAGGATTTGGCAAGATCATTGTCGAATGGACTGCCCAAAGTGCGGTTTCCGGGCGAACCGTAGCGGATCCTCTGGTGTTCATAGATGTTGAGGACACTTGAGAGAAGCGGATCTCTCCTTTCAAGTATCAGCGCATGATCGAAGCATTTGAGGTAATCCCAGACACAACGTCTGATTCCGGCGCAGGGGTGTACGAATCCGGTATTTTCATCCACACTGCCGCCGATTTCGACGGTGAGAGTGCCGCTGTGGCCGTGGAGATACTGCGCCTCTCCGCTGTACTCGAAGAAGCGGTGGGCATACTGGATCTCAAGAGTTGTCATTGATGAGTTCATTTTTACTCCTTTTTCATTTTGTTTTTTACTCCCGGTATATTCACTATTAGTATGAATTATCTCAATTTCAAGTTTTTTGGCTGTTTTGCCGCAAATCAAGCTCAAAATTTGACAAACTTACCTTTGGACAGACAGCATTTTTTCAACAGAAGGAAAAGTAAAATGGAACACAACTCTTACTTCAGAATCAAAGAGGACCTCATCCTGCTCACCGTCGACAGCTATTTTGACAGCACGGAAGTATGGAAAGAGTTTTCTGTACGCGGATGCTTCACCCTCGAAAACGAATCGCTTTCCGGCGATCCCTTCAACGAACTGGCAAGCACCGTCATTGTCCTGCTCGAGCCGGGAAAATTTCCCCATCCCGGCGACCGGATCAGACGCGGAGACAAATTGTACGATATCGGTCTTGTCGAAGTGAAAAAATCCATTACGGGAGAGATAAGATTTTTCCGCTGCGCCTGCGGCAAAGTAAAATAATCCCTGTTTCCGGTGCGGCACCGCAAGGCGTGAGATTAACTGCAAGGTGCCGCATTTTGCTTGCATTTACTCCGGCACTGCGTTATATTTATAGAAAAACAGAATCGAGTATCAAACAAGGAGATATTTCTATGAATACCAGACGCCGCTTTACCCTTATCGAAGTCCTCGCAGCCTGCGGAATCATCGCCCTGCTTGCCGGTATCGGTTTCGCCGGATACCGCTACGCCCAGGATACCGCAAGAGAGAACGCCACCAAATCCATCATCCATCAGCTCGCCACTGCACTTGAAACCTGCTACAACAAGTACGGTTTTTATCCTTCTACTTCTACTAAAACCGATGGTGACGACGAACCCAAATCAGCCATCTGCGAGATCAGATTCACCTTCACTAAAGGCAAGCTCACCAAAGTAGAGTTCGTTAAAGATACCAAAAAGATCACCACTCTGGAAAAACCTGAAAGTGATGCCGAGAAAAAGACTACTGCCGGAAAATACTTCACTCTTCTTGCCAATACCCTCGATCTCGAGAGTATCAGAAACTCCAGCTCTCCGGACGGCAGCGGCAACACCATCACCCACACACTTATCGACAGCTGGGGAAATAAAATCTACTACTGCTACCCGGGAAAAATCAATACCACCAAGTTCGATCTGGTTTCCGCAGGTGTTGACGGTGTATTCGGTGACTCTGGAGAAGACACTCCCGAAACCCTCACAAAAACGAACTACATCGACGGCAAAGATTGGATCTGTGACGACATCGCCAACTTTTGACGGCTGATCTGACGAAAGCTGTTTTGAGCTTGATTTCGCAAAATGACGGATATTTGACGGCAGAATAACGCGATGAAAATAAGACATAAATTTGCGGCGACGGTGATTGCCGGAATAATCGCCGGAATCTCTTTCGGGGTGTGGGGAGCCTTGCTTTTCCACCACGAAATACACCACCGCGGACTGGAAAAAATCATCTCTGTTTCAGTCCTTTCCAGTGTCATTGTTTTCGGACTGGTGCTGATCATTTTCGCCATCGCTTTTCGCAAATCGTTTTTCCGCACCATATCCGATATCGGCAACTTTACCGATCAGATGGGTTCAGGCAAAATCCCCGAACCGCTGGTTCTGCCGAGTGACGGCGATATTGCCAGACTCTATATGCTGCTCAACTACCTCTGCGACCGCCAGCAGAGCATGAACGGAAAACTCTCTTCCGCCATCGAGCGCGAAAGCAATTTGAGAAGAGAGATCGAGTTCTATGACTCCCTGCTTTTCGGAGCCTTGAACCGCCTGCTCTCAAGTGCCGGACAGAGTTTGAGCATCATCAAGGGATTCCAGCTCTGCATTATGGATGACACCGGACTCTCTGATGAAGAAAGACGCAAATATCTCCTGCCCGCCCTGCGCCGTATCGGCGCACTCACCCGTGAGATCGACCTCGGCAGCGACCTGCTCCACCTCGACCGCGACCGGATATCCAACCGGATCGAGTCGGAGTTATCCACCAGCAGCCTTTATCAGGAGCTTTCAGACCGCTGCTCACGCAGTCTTGCCGCCCGCAACATCTCGCTTTCCGGCAGTTACAACGCCAGCGTTCCCCGCTGTCTGCGCGCCGACCGCGAACTGATCACAGAAGTTCTTACGCTCATGCTCAAAATGATCGGACGCATCACCAAAACCGGCAGCAGTGTCATCTTCAACGTTTCCGGCTCCGGCAAACGGGTGATATTTGAAGCCGGTGTGGCGCGCGACTCTGAAAATCTCGAAGAACTGGCGGAAAACTATCACAAATTCAAAGCAAACGCCGATCCGTCGGGACTGCTTCCGGATTCATCCACACTCAATGTCATCGGACTTGAGATCATCCGTCAGATAGCTTTCTACACCGGTTCTCCCTTTACGGTGAGTTCCGATGAGAAGTTTTCCACCCGTCTTGAGCTGGTTCTCGAGACCGGCTTTGACGCTGATCCCGGCAAGCACAGCCAGAGCAGCGACTTGAGCCGCAACGTATCCGGAAACAGCACATCTTCTTCAGACTCCGCAGATGAGGATGGCGCGCGCCATGAACTGCGCATCATGCTGGCGGATGCCGATCCTGATGAGTGCACAGTCCTCACACGCCTGATGAAGCGTGAGGGCATCGAGCTATCCACCAGCAGCGAAGAGAAAAACCTGCTCGCCGCCATCGGAGAGCTGCCATTTGACGGCGTACTGCTCGCTCCGCCGTTTTCAGGATGCTCCGCTCCGGAGCTTATCCGCAAACTGCGCAAGGAATCCGGATGGAGCCGTCTGCCGGTCGTAGTGATAAGTCCCGACTTCAGCGATGAGCTGCTCTTCGAACTCAACGAACTGCCGAGAGTAAAGCATCTGGATATGCCGCTCAACTACGAGCATCTCGCCAGAGTTCTTCACGGCCGCTTCTGAAAAGCACCACCGGGTGGATAAAAGTGGTTCTCACAGGACGCAAACTCTTTTTCTTCTTCCTCGCATGGCTTGCCGTCATACTTTTGAGAATGGCGTGGCTCGCCGGAGATTTTTCCCACTGGCGGCGCATCGAAACTCAAACCATCGCCGGAAGAACCGGCAAACTCCCGGCTTTGCGAGGTACGGTTTTCGATGCCGCAGGCAACAAGCTCGCCTGGAGCGAAAAATACTTTGATCTGGTCATATCCGGCACTCTCTACGATGAGGAGCTCGACCAACTGAAATCCCTGCTTTCAAAGCGGACACTTCCTGACACCCTGTCGGCAGACTTCACCATTTACAAACTTGATCCGGATGAAGTGATTGCTCTGGATGGTGCGCTGAAAAAAATTCCGGCACTTCAAATCAAAAGCCGTGTCGAGCGCATCTGCATAAACCGCAGCGATGTGAAAGCAAAGCTCGGCGAAACCGATCCCCGAAGCGGCAGAGGTATTTCAGGATGGGAAAAAGAGTTCGACCGCCAGCTTGCCGGTACTGACGGTGAGTTCCGTGTCCTGCTCGACCGCAACGGCAGCTGGATAGACTCCACCTGGGAGATAAAAACCATGCCGGTCAGAGGACACGATGTTGTTATCGACCTCGAAACTGGAACTCAAATTAAAGGAGATTTCCAGTGAAAAACCGCTGTTTTTACCTCAAACTTGCCATCTTTTCTCTGGTCGTTCTGCTCGGAGTAACTGGAATACTCTCTATCGCCGTCAGCCGTCAATCTGCCGCTGATCCGCTTGCCATGGTCTGGAAACAGATCATCAGATTGACTCTCGGAGCAGCGGTGATGTGGGGGGCATCAATAATAAAGTTTGAGAGCTGGAAAAAACTCTTCCCCTGCTGCTGCGCCATCTTTTTCGGACTGCTGCTCACGCTGATCCGCTTCGGCGTAACCGTCAACGGTATGCGCGGCTGGTTCAGGTACGGCGGAACCGGTTTCCAGCCCAGCGAACCGGGCAAAGCGTTTTTCCTTGCCGGACTTGTGCTGCTGCTCACATCGCCGAAATTTTCCGCAATGGCAGAGTGGAAACGCTTTCTTGTAACCGGCATCTACACTTCCTGCTGGCTCGGCGTGCTTCTGCTTCAGCCGGATATGGGAACTGCCGCCATCTATGCAGTCACATTTATTGTGATCCTTGCTCTGGCAAAAATAAAGTGGCGGTACATCACGGCTCTGCTGATTGCCGGTACGGCGGCGGCAGTTTCAGTGATACTGCTCCATCCCTACGCCATACGCAGGATCGAGGGTTTTCTCTATCCCGAGCTTGACCCGTTGGGCAAAGGATGGCATCTGCGCCAGCTTCTGCTGGCTGTTTCGCGCGGCTCGTGGTTCGGAGTCAAATCCACAGACGCAGTATGGAGCCGCGGCTATCTTCCCTTCGCCTCACACGACTCGGCTTTCGCCGCCATAACAGAGACCCTCGGTGCAGTCGGCGCATCGCTGATACCGCTGGGATTTCTGGCCGTTTCAGGAATAATGTTCCTTTCAGGCGACAGGCTTGAAAAATATCCCGATCGCAGACTTTTCGTCACGGGAGCCGGCTTTATGATGGTGTTCCAGAGCTTTCTTCACATATCCATAAATCTCGGACTGTTCCCCATCACCGGAATAACTCTGCTTTTTGTAAGTTACGGCGGCAGTTCCATCATCTCCGGCGCGCTCCTGACCGGTATCGCGCTTTCCGCGCTCTCTTCAGAGCAGAAGTAACGCCGCTCAACGGTGCTTCAATCTTCCTGCGGAAGGCAGCTGTATCCTGAAATAAACCGCCAGCAGTCTGATGGAAGTCACTGAAACTGCAACGATGGCAAAACGGACAAAGAACGGCACTCCGAGCGGCATGATCGCACAGTAGATGATCCCGCCGATCAGTGCGGCGGTGGCGTAGAAATCGCTCTTCAGCACCACCGGTATCCTGACCGTCAGCATATCGCGGATCATGCCGCCGCCGATGGCGGTGAACACTCCGCAGAGGATGATCCCGGTGAAACCGAGCTGGTGCGCCGCCCCTTTTTCAGCTCCGAGAGCGGCAAATACTCCGAGACCGACGGCGTCACATATTTTGATGATGTTGCGGCGGCGTATCCAGTAACGGGCGGTGGCATAAGTGACAAGTCCGGTGACAATGCAGATGAGGATATACTGCTGATTCTGCAGAGCCGCCACCGGAAGCGTACCGATGATGCAGTCGCGGATCATGCCGCCGCCGACACCGACACAGCAGGCAAGGACGGTCACGCCGAAGATGTCCAGATGGTGACGGACTCCCTGGACGGCTCCGGTGACTGCGAACACGGCGGTTCCGAACAGATCGAGCAGAAGAATTATCCAGTTCTGCATCAGATTTTTTCTTCCTCCTCAAGCAGGTAGGTGCAGTTGATCACCTTTTCCGCCAGATCGTTGCGGGTGAAGTAGTAGTGATTGCTCGCCTCATAGCCGATACGGGAATCCTGCGCCATCGCTCTGCGCTCGGCAACGGCAAGAGCTATCTCGTCAAGGTAAATATCACGACAGGGGAGATTTTCCCTTCTCCGGATGATGAAATCGACCTGATTGAGCGTGGTTTTGAAGTGGCAGTAGCAGACAAGGGAGATGTTTTTGAGTTCGGCAAGGTTCTCTTTGTACTCCGGAAGAATGATTTTTTCCGCCTCATCCAGTATATCGAGACCCTCTTTCCAGATCCGGCACATATCGCTGTAGGTTTCGCGGTAGACGCTCTCGGGATAGTATCCGCCCGCTCTCCAGCTGTACAGATCATCGTATGGAAAGCCGATCATCGTGGCGCGGCGGTAGGTGTTTTTGCGGTGAAGCAATGACATCGGCCCGTAGTTGCCGGGATGACTGTAAAGTCCGTCGAGCCGGTGGAACGGAAACAATTCAAACGAATCGCTGAAAAGCTTCCACGCCTTGAGGATATATTCCGCCGCATTGCCGAATTTCTTTGCCGCCAGCTCCTCTTTACGGAAGTTGAGCAGTTCGAGGTTGCCGCCGGGGAATCCGCCGAGCGTCCAGCAAAGCATAAGGTCGCGGACACCGGCGCGGCTCAGGTTATCCAGATGCCTCTCGACAAGATTGACGGCGGGAATATAGGGAACAGCTGACAGCTCCCAGGTGTTGTTCAGCTGGACTTTCGCCATCGGTTTGAGGTTGTTCTCAAGGGCGCATTTCCACTGTCCGAGGGCGGTTTCTCCCGGACCGACCTTGGAGATGGAGTAATCCAGCACCTCGCCTTTTATTCCGCGGCAGTCGGTTTCGAGCAGGGTCTCACTTACGGTCATCACCCGGCTTCCGGCAGGAAGTTGAGAGATGACTTCGTTCATCCACTCTTTCCACCACGCCCATGTGAAGACGATCAGCTTCGCCTCCGGAGCCGCCCGGTGCATTCCGCGCTCGATGGCGCAATTCATATTGAGAACAAGCTCCTGCACCGGAATATCAGCGCAATGGGGGCAGGGAATGTCTATCTCAAAGCGGGATTTGCAATGGGTCAGATTTTCCGACATACTTATACAGAAAAGTCCGCCCAGCCCCGGAACGCGGGTGAAGAGTTCGCAAACCGCGTCTTCGACCGCCTTGAGCGTTTTGGGATCGGAACAGCAGAGGGCACGGTCATCGTAACCGGTCTGGCGCGCGCCCATACGGAACGGAACCCGCTCAAAAAACTCCGGAGGCATCGCCCTCGGCTCGTTGAAGTACAAAATTATATCTATGCCGTACTTTGCCGCCCGCTTCACCAGTTTGCGCAGATTTTCCAGACGCTCCTGCCAGCGGAAAGAGCCGGAAAAATCCTCTCCGAAGCAGGGAATGACAGTATAGAGTGTGATCTGCATCCAGACGGCGTTTACTCCGCAGGCGGCGTAGTCCGCAAGCATATCTTCGGGATATGAGCTTATTTCAGGGTCGAGCAGCGGATCTCCGTAGAGCGCGGAGTAGGAGTAGACCATTTTCATATCGAACCGCCCGTCAGCTCCGTTTTCCGGCGCAACTCTGCCGTAGTTTTTGAGAAATGCAAACGGCTGTTCGGCGGCGGGAGGGTCGTTGGCAAAGTACTGCTCCATCACTTTTCTTATTTCAGCAGTGCGCTTTTTCTCACCGGCATCAAGTTCGCGGTATTTCACCGGAGCGCAGCGGGGTTTGCCGAAACCGAGCTTGACCCAGAAGAAATCATCCTCTTTAAGGATATAAGCGAGTTTTTCCGGAGTCCACTGCAGCAGATCAAGAATCTGTTCGTAGGGCAGGATATCCCAGTTGCGGCGGATGATGGTCTGAAAACCACGCTCAAGAAAAATTTCCGTCAGCGATTCGTCAAAGGTCATACCAAGCTCTGCCGCCGCCTCTTTTATCTTGTCGACAGTGGTTTCCAGCGTCGACGCCAGACGCTCCACGGGAACCAGTCCGGCGTTGCGCCAGATGACCAGCTGGTGAAGAGTCGGAAAATGGGGATACTCAAGCCGGTCGGGAGATGCTCCCTGCGGCAACGCCTGCAGATTATACTTGCCTGACATAAAAACTCTCCTTGTATGCCGATACTCCGTTAATTAAAGGGATTTTTGCCGAAAACCCACTCCTGCCGCGCTTTGCGGGAACGCTCGGCATCACGTTTGATCGTTTCGATATCGGTCGATGTTTCGCGCCGTTGGGCGTCTATCACCTGCCGCTCATAGCTTGAGAGTTCAGATCCGGAAAGCACCGGAGAGTCGCTCTTGACTTTAAAGAGATCGTGCATGGGATCCCTGAAACGGTGTTTGCGGCTCTCTTCAGCTTTGCGCGCCGCTCTGCGCTCCAATCTTGCTTTGCGGGCTTCGGGAGACTCGTCGAATGCGGCACGGAAAGCGGAACATCCGGTCAGAAAAAGTGACGACAAAATGACGGTAAAAATGACGGTTTTTGACATAACTTACTCTCCTGCTTTGAGTTTCGCCGCCCTGAGCTGACCGCAGGCGGCGGATGCACGTTTGCCTTTTTCCACTCTTCTGGTGACCCTTGCACCGGTGGAGGCGACGCACTTTTCAAACGCTTCTATATCCCGCAGAGCCGGACGTCTGAACTCGCTCGCCGTGTCGTTGTAGGGAATCAGATTTATCTTCGCATGGTGGCGGTAAGCCAGTTCGCCCAATTCGCGGGCATGTTTGAGTGAGTCATTTATTCCGGAAATCAGAGTGTACTCAAGAGTGTACTGTCTGCCGGATGATTTGCAGTAATTGTCAGCGGCGGCAATAATGTCATCAACCCGGTAGCGCAGGGCGTCGGGGATGAGTTTGGCTCTGGTGACATCATCAGGAGCGTGCAGACTCACGGCAAGATTGTACTCTCTCTTGAGAGCGGCAAACGCCTCCATTCCCGGCAGGTAGCCACTGGTGGATACCGTTATGCGCCGGGGAGACATACCGAAGCCGGAAGTGAGGATATCCAGCGCGGCAAACAGCTCCCTGGTGTTGAGCAATCCCTCGCCGATACCCATAAATACGATGTTGTCGCACTTGGCACCGATACGGCTGCAGCCCCAGAGAAACTCCTCGATGATCTCGCCGCATTTGAGATTGCGGACAAGTCCGTTGGCTCCGCTGGCGCAGAAGCGGCATCTGACCGGACCCCCCACC
>JAZQTR010000202.1:0-3253 GCA_045630865.1 Victivallaceae bacterium | reverse complement strand
CCGTGACCGATCTCACGGCGTCCGGGGCCGGCGATACGGCCGACTTCGCCGACGCTGTAGTTCGGGAAGTTGTAGTGCAGATAGAATCTCTTGGTGCTGAGTCCGGTCTCACTGGTGAGATCGTCAGTTTCCTGAGCGTCTTTGTCGTTGCCGAGGGTAGCGATGACCAGAGCCTGGGTCTCACCGCGGCTGAAGAGCGCGCTGCCGTGGACAACGGGCAGAACTGCGACTTCGGCAGAGAGCGGACGGATATCGGTGGTTGAGCGTCCGTCGGGACGGAAATGCTTCTCAAGGATCAGCTTGCGGGTGATGTCACGGACGTAATCATCGAATCCCTTGGCGGTTTCGAGCGCGAAGTCGGCATCGCTCATATCGGCGAAGTCGGCGCGCAGAGCCTCGCGGGCATTGGCAAGGATGGTGTCGAGAGCGTTGATACGGTTCTCTTTACCGGGGGTGACGCAAGCCTCCTCGATGTTGTTCTCGGAGCAGAATTTCTCGAGTGCGCTCTGGAGAGCCTCGGGAACCAGATAGTAGTGGTAATCTTTCTTGACGCGTCCGGCTTTCTTTGCCAGCTCGATCTGGGCGTCGCACTGTTTCTTGATCGCCTCGTTGGCGGCGTACATGGCCTTGCGCATATCATCTTCGCTGACGAAGTTGGCTTCGCCTTCGATCATGATGACCTGATCAGGACGTCCGGAGTAGATGAGATCAAGGGTGCTGTTCTTCATCTGGTCTCTGGTCGGGTTGATGACGAACTCATCGCCGATCTTGCCGACGCGGACAGCTCCGACGGGGCCGTCGAAGGGCAGATCAGAGAGCATAAGGCTTGCGGAAGCACCGACCATGGCCAGCACATCAGCCTCATTCTGTCCGTCAGCACTCAACAGCAGGCACTGGACCTGAACTTCGTTGAAGAAACCTTTGGGGAAGAGCGGACGGATGGGACGGTCGATCATACGGCAGGTGAGGATCTCCTTGGTGGAGGGGCGTCCCTCACGCTTGATGTATCCGCCGGGGAACTTACCGGCTGCGCTGTACTTCTCGCGGTAGTCGACCTGAAGCGGGAAGAAGTCGCTTCCCTCTTTGGCGGCACCGCTGCAGGCGGCGGTCAGAACCATGGTGTCACCCTGACGGACGATACAGCAACCGTTGGCAAGGTTGCCCATTTTGCCGGTGGAAATTTCCATCGTCAGATTTTCAGCGAACTGAAAAACTACTTTTTCTTCAGCCATAACAAAACTCCTTTATTTTTATTGCAGGCTTTTATATTCTGTTACAGCTGATAACCCGCTTCCGGTTTTTCTCCGGGACATCATCCTATGCGGAATCCCGTTATCAACCCCCCGGTTTCATCCGGGATACTGATAACGACAATTCCACGCCGGATCTCGTCTGCGGCACAAAACTTTCGCCGGACTATCAGCTGTATAACTACAATTAACTATAATATAACACCAAAGGGTATAAAATACAAGTCCGCACGCCTTGCCGTTTAAACAGCTAAACTTTACTTCTGCCGCCAGCGTTTTCAGCAACAACAGGCATCACAGACAAAAAAACAGATAAACGGAGGAGGTTTGTAAAAAAATATTGATTTTTTATTAAGGAACCCTTGACAATAACGCGCTCCGCATATATTGTATAGTAGATGAGGGCAGAAAAAGACTGCCTGTAAAGGGAAAAATATGCTCAAAGCTTTCAAAGAAAAACGTTTTGTTATACTCCTGCTGGCGATACTGGCCCTGCTGCCGGTATTATCCTGCGGCGGAGCATTGGCTGAAAGCTGCAGCGACATACCGGCAACTGTCGGACACGGGCATTTTCCAGACGGAACCCTTGACGAAACACTTCCCTGTACTCCGAGTGCCAATTACCGTTTTTCAGGAAGAATCAACCGCACGATCCCGGTTCCCGGCGGCAGAATACGCCCCTGGACTCCGGCTGAACTGGATAACGAAAAGATTTCTGTCGATCTGCAGATTCCGGCATGTCCATTCGAACTGCCGGAAAGCGTGAAGATCAGCTACACAACAAACACTATAAGCACAACTCCGGTAAGAGCCGGTCCTGAATACATTTTTTCCTGATGGAACCCTGCCGCTCCTGAAGCAAGAGCCGGCGGGATGGTTCCATCACCCCTTCCCCCCGTAAAAAATGTATAATTTGTATTCAGGAGATATTATCATGGCCAATCAGTGGATTGCACTCGCAACTCTCGTCGTCGTTGTCACCTTCACCCTCGGAATCACCTTCTGCGTCCTGTGGGGAACCGGCAACAATGCCAAAAAAGAAGAAAAATAAAAAATCGGGGTAGACACCCCAAAAATAATGTAACAATCCGGGTTAAGGAGCGGTCAGAAGCCGCTCCTTTTTTTTGCTGCCAATCAGCGATAGATTGCAAAAACTCCTGCGTTGACACTATTCCGTTTTTCCATCCGGTGCTTCATCATAAAAATCTGAAAAAATCCTGCTGCGCCATTTGGCAAACGATCCGGCACAGTATATATTATATATAAGTTGAATAAAACCGGAGGATTCTTCAATGAGCGCAGCCGTTTCCAAAGCCGATATTGCTGAAAAATATTTCAAAGAGGGAGCCAACTGCTCCCAAGCGGTTCTGGCGGCGTTTGCGGATGAGTTGGGAATAACCGGAGAATTTGCAATACGCCTTGCCTCCGGCTTCGGCGGCGGCATCGGCAGGATGCGCGAAGTCTGCGGAGCGTTTTCCGCACTGGTGATGATAGATGACCTGCACAACGCGTCAGGAGATCACACTGACAAAGCGTCCAAAGACGAGCGTTACGCCAGAATAAGAAAGCTGGCGGAAGAGTTCAGCGCAGCTTCTGGAGGCAACAGCATCATCTGCCGGGAACTGCTTTCCGGCACGAAAGCATCATCCGGCGGCAGCTCCGAAGAGCGCACACAGGAGTACTATCAAAAGCGTCCGTGCGTCGAATTAGTCCGTCTGGCAGCCGAAATTGCAGAAAAAACGTGTTTTTTTTGAAAAAACGTTGCAAATCGGCTTGAAAAAACAGAGTTTGGTGATATTTTAATAAAACGTTGCAGGTGATGTTTGATTGCCACGCAACAAAGCATAACGCGATGGGTCGATAGCTCAGTCGGTAGAGCATCGCCCTTTTAAGGCGGTGGTCCCGGGTTCGAGTCCCGGTCAACCCACCATTTTTTTGTATATGTCCGCCAGAGCGGGGTAAATACCCGAGAAGTCGGATCGTAGCCATGTCGTTCTGTGAGC
>JAZQTR010000201.1:0-4710 GCA_045630865.1 Victivallaceae bacterium | reverse complement strand
GGGTTTCACCGAGTGGCAGAAGCGCACCATCGCCTTCGTCCGCGAGAAATACGGCGACACCGTCAAGATCGGTGCCGGAAACGTCGTCGACAAAGAGGGCTTCCGCTTCCTTGCCGAGTCCGGAGCTGACTTCGTAAAGGTTGGTATCGGCGGCGGATCCATCTGTATCACCCGTGAGACCAAGGGTATCGGCAGAGGTCAGGCCACTGCGGTCATCGACGTCGCCAAGGCGCGCGATGAGTACTTCGAGGAGACCGGTATCTATGTTCCCATCTGCTCCGACGGCGGAATCGTTCACGACTATCACATCACCCTCGCTCTGGCGATGGGTTCCGACTTCTGCATGCTCGGACGCTACTTCTCACGCTTTGAAGAGAGTCCGACCAACAAGGTTATGATCAACGGCAGCTTTATGAAAGAGTACTGGGGTGAGGGCAGTGCCCGCGCCCGCAACTGGCAGCGTTACGATATGGGCGGCAAAAAGAAGCTCTCCTTCGTCGAGGGCGTCGACAGCTACGTTCCCTACGCCGGACTGCTCCACGACAACCTTGAGATCACCCTGAGCAAGATCCGCTCCACGATGTGCAACTGCGGAGCATTGACCATTCCCGAGCTTCAGCAGAAGGCGAAACTCACCCTCGTGAGCGGCGTGAGTCTGGTCGAGGGCGGAGCGCACGATGTGCTGGTCAAAGATAAAGTCAACTGATTATTTTCCGGAGCAGTGATATGATAAAAGTCACCGTTGTCGGCGCGGCTGGACGCATGGGCCGCCGCTTTGTCGAAAATATTGTCAATTCAGATGACCTCGAACTCCACGGAGCACTTGAAATCGACAGCTGTCCGCTCATCGGCGAAGATGCCGCATCCGTCGCCTGCGGAAAAAGCTGCGGCGTCACCATAACTGCCGCCTCTGCCGGACTTCCTGCCGGAACACAGGCGGTCATCACTTTTGCCACCGGCGGAGTCATTGAAACCGCCAGAGCCGCCGCCGCCATGGGGGCTTCCATCGTCATCGGCACCACCGCTCTGCCGCAGGAGGTCAACGACGAGCTGGCTGACCTTGCCAAAGCCGGTGCCAGAATCGTCAAATCCGGAAATATGAGTGTCGGCGTCAATCTGCTTATCAATCTGGTCAAAAAGACCGCCTCCGTGCTCGGAGATGATTGTGATATCGAAGTTATCGAGATGCACCACAACCAGAAGAAAGATGCCCCCTCCGGAACCGCCGCCATGCTCGCACAGGCTGTCCTCGACACCAAAGAGTGGAGCGATGAGGTCATCACCCACGGCAGAAACGGTGTCATCGGAGCCCGTCCGCGCAAAGAGATCGGCATGCACAGCATGCGCGGCGGCGATGTCGTCGGCGACCACACTGTGATTTTTGCTCTCAACGGAGAGCGTGTTGAACTCACCCACAAGGCCTCCAGCCGCGATACCTTTGCCAATGGAGCACTGCGGGCAGTGAGATTCCTCAACACCGCTCCTGCCGGACTCTACGATATGCAGGATGTTCTCGGACTCAAGGAGCTTTGAGTTCGCTTTATGGGCAGTTTCGGCAACGATTTCATCATCTATATCCGGGAGCAGGACGGTTTCAACTCGATGTTCTCGGCCGGAGAACTGCGTACCAAACTGTACCGCTGTCTCTCGGCAGCTTATGTGGAAAATCCCGAAGATGCCGCCGATGATATCGCCCTTGCTGTTGAGTACTCCCTGCTGAACCGCCAGCAGAATGGCGGAATCGTCGACCGCGGCGAACTCGACGCGGCCGTGACCAGACTGCTTGAGGAGACCGGTTTCTCTGAAGCGGCTCTCTTCTACCGCGGAAACGCCGGTTTTGAGGAAGAGCTTATCCGCACTTCGGAATCCGCCGTTTCAGCACTGATTTCCAGACGCATATCCTGCGGGGAGCGTGATTATCAGGCAGTTGTCAGTGACGTTCTCAATGCGGCCCGCAAGCTGGGTATCGAAGAGGCCTCTCCGCACCTCTATCTTGAGCTTGCCAGATACTTCGTCAAACGCAATGCCGGAACCGGACGTGCCACTCTTCCGGAGCTTCCGCGCCTCGACTCTGAAAAGCTTGAGCGGCTTCCTGAAGTCATCAGCGATTCTTCTCTGCAGCTTATGGAAAGCGGAGTCATTTCCATTCAGGGACTTACTGCAATTTTCCCCTGCGTCAGGTTCCACGTTTCCATGCAGGAGTTCTGCCGCTTTTTCGATGTGGCAAGTCCGGTCACCGAACTGCTGATCTATCCTGCGGTGAACCGGGTTTCCGCCGCGCTCGAGGAGTGCCGTCTGAAGCTCTGTGATGAGAATGATCCGGCAAGTTCCCGTCTGCCCTGCACTCTGACCATCTGCGATTTGCGTCAGTTTGTCCGCGAGGCGTTTGAGTGTACCGATGAGCTTGCCGCAGAGTCGCTTGCTGCAGAGCTGGCGAACCTTTTCGCTCCCGGAAGCAGCCGCAATATATTCAAACTGGACTACGATTGATCTTTTTTTGTTGTCCGGCTGGTTTGCAAAAATAAATATCAGTGCTATCTTAAAATACAACGGATGTAATACAACACCTAACGGGGAACCAAAATGCAGCAAAGAGAGATAAAAGTCAGGAACAACGCCGGTATCCACTGCCGTCCGGCAAGTGTGATCCTCAACGCGATAAACCAGAATTATCCTGACACCCGCTTTACCGTCATTTCAGACGGAGAAGAGATTGAGCTTGCCGGAATCCTTGCCCTGATCTCCCTCGGTCTCTGCTGCGGCGCATCTGCAATCCTGCAGGCCGAAGGCAAAGATGAGGAAAAAGCGATCTCCGAGATCGGCGACCTCTTTGAAACAGAGTTCGACTTCCCGCCGCGGTAAAATATTTCTGAATCCTGCTTATGGTTTTCAATAAGAAGTGGGCGATAGCCTCCGCTCTCTGTGCCATGATGAGCGTGCAGGGCGGTGCGTCCATTGCCAAGTATCTTTTTCATCTGCTCGGTCCCGCCGGAGCCGTCACTTTGCGTGTCGGACTTGCCGGAGTCATCCTCTTTCTGCTCAACCGTCCGGCAATCAGCAAGTTCGGACGCCGCGAGTGGCTCTGCACCCTCTTTTACGGTTTGAGTACCGGAGGAATGAATCTCACCTTCTACTATGGTATCCAGCGTGTTCCGCTCGGTATCGGTGTGGCAGTTGAGTTTATCGGTCCCTTGAGTGTGGCTCTTTTTGCTTCCCGCAAAGCAATAGATTTTGTCTGGGCGTTTCTCGCCGGTCTGGGAATTTATCTCATCGTTCCGCACAAGGGCGGCTCCGGAGATCTTCTGGGAATCTTTTTTGTCGCCCTGGCGGGTGTCCTGTGGGCGATGTACATCATTGCCGCTTCGAAGATCAGCAAAACGATGAAAAGCAGTGAAGCTGTTCCCTGCGGAATGTTTTTCGCCACCTTGCTCGTTCTGCCGTTCGGACTGGTGAGCGGCGACCTTTTCAAACTTGATTTGAAGCTGCTCCTGCTCGGTGTGGGAGTTGCCATTTTTTCCAGTGCCCTGCCTTTCACGCTCGACCTCTGGACTATGAAGAAACTTCCGGCAAAGACTTTCAGCGTACTGCAGAGTTTGCAGCCGGCTTTCGCCGCGCTTTCCGGATTGCTGTTTCTCGGCGAGAAGCTCTCGCTCACCCAGTGGCTTGCCATTTTGTGTGTTGTGACTGCAAGCACCGGTTCTGCACTGTTATCCCCTGAAAAACAGTAGATTTTCTTCCGGAGCGCAGAAAAAATTCCGGCTCTGCTTGAAAAAAACTCTCTGCGGTGGTATATTAAAGAATTGTCATATGTTCCGGGCCCCAATTTTGAAGGCTTGACACCCGGAGCATGAAGCATAAAACAAACACAACATGAAAGGGATTGGTTATGCCAACCGCAAGTCGAGCAAAGCACAAATTCTGTCGTCGTATCGGTGAATGCCTCTGGGGTGACCCCAAGTGTCCGAGCGTGAAGCGTCCTTACGCTGCCGGACCCCACGGAAAAGGCAAACGCGTCAAACTTTCCACCTATGGTGAACTGCAGCTCGAGAAGCAGAAGCTCCGCAACTACTACGCCATCAGCGAGAAGCAGCTCCAGATTGCTTACGCCAAGGCCAAGAGCGGCGTCGGCCAGACCGACGAGAAACTTTTCCGCTTCCTCGCCCAGCGTCTTGACGCTCTGGTGTACCATGCCGGTTTCGCCCCCACCATCTTTGCTGCCAAGCAGATCGTCAACCACGGACACATCCTCGTCGATGGCAAACGTATTGACCGTTCCAGCTGCTTCATCAAAGAGGGTCAGGTGATCAGCATCAACGCCGAGAAGTCTCCTGCCGCCGCCGAGGCCGCCAAGAAGAACAACATCGCCGCTCCCGGATACCTTGATGTCGATCTCGACAACCTCAAGGCCACTCTGGTGCGCGCTCCGCAGCTTGATGAGATCCCCGCGAACATCAAGATCATGCACGTCATCGAGTACTACGCCCGCTAATAGCGTTTTACGCGACAACAAAGAAAGCATCCGGATATCCGGGTGCTTTTTTTGTTTTACAGGGCGGCAGAACATCGTGGGAAATCTCGTGCCTTGCTTCTGCGCCGGTACGGTCGAGTACAGTCGTACACGACCGCACCGTACTCGGCGCAAAACACGACCTTTCCTCACGATGTTCTCCCTTTTTGGGGCGCGTTTTCTGCATGGAAACGCTGTTTGGC